>QZIK01000133.1 GCA_003599015.1 Desulfobacteraceae bacterium
ATTCACTTCAACAGCCCGAGGAAGGATGGTCCATTTATAACCGTCAACTGCGCTGCCATTACAGAGACACTGCTTGAATCGGAACTCTTCGGTCATGAAAAAGGGTCTTTCACCGGGGCCTTCAGGCAGAGGGAGGGACGGTTCAAACAGGCGGATGGCGGAAGCCTTTTCCTGGATGAGGTAAGTGAGATGACCCCTTCAATGCAGGTTAAACTTTTGAGGGTGCTCCAGGAAAAAGAAATAACACGGGTCGGAGGCGAGGAGCCAGTAAAGGTGGATGTCAGGATAATAGCGGCCACCAACCGTGATCTTGCAAAGGATGCGGCCGAGGGGCGCTTCAGAGAGGATCTGTATTACAGACTCAATGTGGTGAGCCTTATGGTTCCTCCACTGCGGGAGAGAATAGAGGATATTCCCCTCCTTGCCCAGCATTTCCTGGCCGGATTTGCAGAGAAAAACAGAAAGGAGGTAAAGGGCTTCACTCCACAGGCCATGGACAGGATCTTAAAGTATGGCTGGCCGGGGAATGTACGGGAGTTGATGAATGCGGTTGAGAGGGCGGTGGTCCTTTCTGTTTCCAGTTATGTGGATGTTCAGGACCTTCCCCATGCCCTGTGGAGGGGCGAAGAAAAACAAATGGAATCAAGAGAAACGGAGCTCCTCCATGAAAATCTTTCCCTTGATGCGGTTGAGAGGACAACTATTCTGAAGACCCTTGAGATGGCGGGAGGCAACAAGAGCGAGGCTGCCAGAAGACTCGGCATAACACGCAGGACTCTGCATAAAAAACTCAGGGCATATGGGGTCATGTGAGAGCAATAGACATCAGAGGGTAAACTTGACAGTTTTTGAATGAAGGTTAGTTTAGCACATCAAATAAAGGAGGGAGCATTTTTATGGAAAAAATAACCTTTTCTATACCGAAGATTTCTTGTGGGCATTGCGTAATGACCATCAAAAGGGAACTCAGCGAGCTCGAAGGGGTTTTCAAGGTTGAAGGAGATCCAGCCCGCAAGGAGATAACAGTTGAGTGGAAGGACCCCGCTTCCCTAAATAAAATAAAGGAACTGCTAAAGGAGATTAATTATCCCCCAGCTTAGCCGGACGATAAAATGACCGAAACAGAGATAATAATTCCCGTTACGGGAATGACCTGCTCAAACTGCGCCATCGCAATCGAAAGAGCTCTGAGAAAGACGGAAGGCGTGTTGAGGGCGGATGTGAATTTTGCAGCCGAGAATGTGACGGTTGCCTTTGACACGGGAAGGGTCAACACGGAGAAGGTGATTGCCCAGATAAAGAAGGCGGGTTACGGAGTCGCAACAGCCTCTGCTGAGATTCCTGTTACGGGAATGACCTGCTCAAACTGCGCTATGACCATCGAAAGGACCCTGGCAAGGAAGGTGCCCGGGGTAATAAGGGCATCTGTTAATTTTGCGGCAGAAAGCGCCCATGTGGAATATCTGCCTGGAATAACGGGCCTTGAGGATATAGTGGCCGCCATTGAAAAGGCAGGTTACGGCGCTGTCATCCCTGACGATTCCCTTGATACTGAGGATCCTGAGCTTGCGGCACGAGAGGCAGAGATACGTATTCAATTAGTAAAATTTCTTATCGGCATTATCTTTGCCGTCCCTCTTTTTATCCTCAGCATGGGAAGGGACTTTGGCCTTATCGGGGAATGGAGCCATGCGCCATGGGTTAACTGGCTCTTTTTTCTTCTGGCTTCGCCTGTCCAGTTCTATACAGGCTGGGACTACTATCGAGGCGGCTGGAAGAGCGTCAGAAATGGGTCTGCCAACATGGATGTTCTGGTGGCGCTGGGCTCATCGGTGGCATATTTTTATTCCTTTGCGCTGCTTGTCTTTCCCTCGATGGGACACCATGTTTATTTCGAGACGTCGGCGGTCATCATAACCCTTATAAAACTTGGAAAGATCCTTGAATCCCGCACAAAGGCCCGGGCCGGCCGGGCAATAAAAGCTCTTATGGGGCTTCAGCCAAAGACTGCAACCATTATGAGAGACGGCAAGGAGGTAGAGGTTCCACTCGTGCGGGTGGGCCTGGGGGATGTGGCGCTGGTAAGGCCAGGAGAGAGGGTACCTGTGGATGGGTTGGTTGTTGAGGGGGTCTCTTCGGTGGATGAATCCATGCTCACGGGCGAGCCCATGCCGGTTGAAAAGGCTGCAGGGTCTCGGGTTACCGGCGGTACCATCAATGGGGAAGGCCTTCTTAAGGTTAGGGCCGAGAGAGTAGGAAAGGACACGGCCCTTGCCCAGATCATCCGTCTTGTTCATGAGGCCCAGGGGAGCAAGGCTCCGATTCAAGCCCTGGCTGATCGTGTGGCGGCTGTGTTTGTGCCCGGGGTGATTCTTGCTGCTGTTATAACGTTTATTGTCTGGTGGGCGCTGTCTGGCCAGCTTGTTGCGGCCATGATACGTCTTGTTGCTGTTCTTGTCATAGCCTGTCCTTGCGCCTTGGGATTAGCCACACCGACTGCCATCATGGCCGGTACCGGAAGAGGGGCAAAGGAGGGCATCCTTTTCAAGGGAGGAGATGCACTTGAGACTGCCTCCCGTCTGGACATCGTTGTGATGGACAAAACAGGAACAATTACAGTTGGAAAACCTGCATTGGATAAGATTGTCCTTGCCGGCTCAGATGACCTGGGCTCAGAGGATCTTTTACTCCTTGCCGCATCTGTGGAAAAAGGCTCAGAACATCCGCTCGGCAGGGCACTGGTAAGGGCTGCGCAGGAAAGGGGGGTAGCCCTTGAAGAGCCTTCAGAGTTCAGGGCATGGGGGGGTATGGGAGTGCAGGGGAAGGTAAGGGGAAAGCTGGTTCTGGCAGGAAAGCCTTCGTGGTTGAGGGAACTTTCAATTGATGTTGATGTCCTTGAAAGCAGCATTAAGATCTTACAGGATGAAAGAAAGACGGTTGTGGCAGTTGCCGTGGATGGGAAAATTGCCGGCCTTATGGCCCTTGCAGATGGAATCAAACCCGAATCCCAGTCTGCCATATCGGCTCTCAAGTCCATGGGCATAGGGGTTGTGATGCTTACCGGGGATAACCTAAAGACCGCCCGTGCAATAGCAGAGGGACTCGAGATTGATGAGGTCCTTGCAGAGGTGCTTCCTGAGGAGAAATCCAAAAAGATAAGGGCGCTAAAGGAGCAGGGAGCAAGGGTTTGTATGGTAGGAGACGGGATAAATGACGCCCCGGCCCTTGCCCAGGCAGATTTGGGCATTGCCATAGGCACAGGTACGGATGTGGCCATGGAAACCGGCGATGTTATCCTGGCGAGAGGAGAACTTACCGGGGTCCCCAAGGCTCTCGCCCTGGGCAGAGCAACCATGAGAACGGTTCGCCAAAACCTGTTCTGGGCATTTTTCTATAATGTAGCCCTTATTCCCCTGGCCGCAGGTGTCCTTTATCCTTTTGAACAGCTTCCATTGTTCCTGAGACAGCTCCATCCCATACTGGCAGCGCTGGCCATGGCCGCAAGCAGTATAACGGTTGTCTCAAACAGCCTTCGACTTCAAAAGGCAAGGCTTTGATTTGTTCAGCTTGACATCCTGCCCGGGAATTGTCTATCAATTGGGACCACAAGCAATGCTCAACAGATTTCATATATTATGGAAGGAGAATTTATGGGTTTCCAGTACTCAGTCAGTCCCGATGGTGAGAGTTTCAAGCTCCCTGACGATAAAGACTACGCCGATGAATATACGAGGATAGAGAGGCTTGTAGCCCTGAAAAAAGAGGAAGGCCTTGAGATTGTTGTTGTCATGGGACTGGGTTTTGTGGGAGCGGTTATGGCTGCTGTGGTTGCCGACTCCGTTGATAAGAAGACAGGTAAACCCAAAAAATTTGTAATAGGAATGCAGAGGCCCAGTCCAAGGAGTTTCTGGAAGATTCCGCTTTTTAACAGAGGCATTTCGCCTGTCAAGGCGGAAGACCCTGAGGTGGCGCCGATGATCGCCCGCTGCGTCAATGACAAGAAGACCCTTATGGCGACATATTCCTACGACGCACTGAGATTTGCGGACGTGCTGGTGGTGGACGTGCAGTGCGACTTTTTAAAGCAGCATCTCGGCAACCTCAGAAGCGGCTATGCGGATATCAGCGCACTTGAGGAGAGCTTCAAGATTATAGGAACTAAAATAAGACCTGATTGCCTTGTTCTAATTGAGACAACGGTTCCACCCGGAACTACCGAATATGTAGCCTATCCAATAATAAAAAAGGCCTTCAAGCTGAGAGGCCTGGACGATGAACCTCTTCTTTCCCACAGCTTTGAAAGGGTTATGCCCGGCAGAGACTATGTTAGATCAATAAGGGATTTCTGGAGGGTCTGCAGCGGAATAAACCATAAAGCAAGGGAAGAGGTAACAAGATTTCTCTCTGATGTAATAAACGTGGAACAGTATCCTCTAACGGTACTGGATCGTCCTATTGAGAGTGAGACCTGCAAGATAGTCGAAAACAGCTACAGGGCAACGATCCTTGCCTTCATGGATGAATGGAGTATCTTCTCCGAGACAAACGGGGTTGATCTAATAAAGGTCATGAAGGCCATAAAGATGAGGCCTACCCATAATAACATGATTTTTCCAGGGCCCGGCATAGGTGGATACTGCCTCCCCAAGGATGGCGGTCTTGGCCTATGGGCCTACAAACATCTTATGGGGTTTGAAAATGACATATTTCGAATCACCCCTGAGGCTATCAACATAAACGACACGAGGGCCTTGAGGGCTGCCCAGCTTGTGCGCGACGCCCTAAGGAACATGGGACGGATCGTTGCGGCATCCCAGGTTGCAGTGCTCGGTGCCAGCTATAGGGAAGACGTAGGCGACACCCGTTACAGCGGATCAGAGATAATAGTCAGGAAGCTCACAGAAATGGGGGCTGAGGTCAAGGCCCACGACCCTTACGTGGATCATTGGTGGGAGCTTGAAAAACAGGACACCTATCCCGCGGTGGGACAAAGCTGGTCCCGGTTTTTCAGGAACCAGGAGCATCTGGGAGAATTCCGTATGACGAAGGACCTTGGGGACGCCCTTAAGGGATCCGATGCGGTTGTACTCGCTGTCAGGCACCGTCCCTACCTCGGGATCTCTCCCGATGAGGTGGTAGATATGGTGGGAGGTCCCCATGCCGTTGTTGATTGCTTCGGTATTCTTGATGACACAAAGATTGAGAGATACTTTGAGCTGGGTTGCGAGGTAAAGGGCCTGGGAAGAGGCCACATCAATAGAATAAAAGATAAGGTCCGAAGGAAAAAAATGGGAATGTCCTCGTGATAAGCCATGAAAAGGGTTTAAGCAACAAAGGCGTTGGGGCCTGCTACTAATCTTATCCCATTATCAAGTGCTATAACATAGAGCTCGTATGGGGAATCGGTCTTCATCTCTATGATACCGGTTACGCCCCTGTAACCCTTTGTCATCTTAACACGGGTACCCTTGTCCAGCATGGTCTTCCTCCATTTCTGTTGAATTACGTCTGATAATCCCTGAGCTTCTCAGCCAGGGAATCCGGCCAAAGATCAGAAAAGAGAAATGCCTCCAGTTCTTCTTTGGTTAAGTTTGCGACAAGGTCCCCGGGAAGGCTTCTAAGTGCCTCCATGCGCTGGGAGTCTGGTTTCCTTTCATCCGATCCGGGATCGGTCATACATTATCTCCTTTCCCTTTGACGGGACGGATTCAGCCAAGTTGAGCCGAGGGCTTAAGGAACTCTTGCGCCTTGTCTCCATACTATGCTAAAGGGAGACTGGTTTCAAGAGGCAATGTTTATTTCTGTTGAGCGGTAAACAGCTTTTTCCTGGAGATTAACCAATTGAAGGCCAGGTTGCGAATCTGGGCTGGAATTGCTGTTGGGCTTTTATTCATGTATCTGGCCCTCCGAAAGATCAGCCTGCAAGATCTTCTTGTCGGCTTCGGCAATGCCAGCTACTGGCCTCTTTTTCCATGTGCTGCGCTGGTTCTTTTGGCGCATCTGCTGAGGGCATTTCGCTGGCAGGTTATAATGAATGCCTTAAAAATGATAAGACTGGGGGTGCTTTTTTCAGCACTAATGATAGGCTATGTTGTCAATTCAGTTACGCCTGCCCATCTGGGGGAGCTTGTCAGGGCCTATCTGGTTGGAAAAGAAGAGAGAATTCCGGTCAGTGCGGTGCTGGCAACAGTTGTTATTGAAAGGATAATAGATATCTTTTCCCTCCTTGTCCTTATGTTCCTTGCCGTCTTTCTTTACCCTTTCCCTGACTGGGTAACGCAAAGCGGATATATGATGTTGGCCGGAACCCTGGGTCTGATTTTTTTCCTGGCGATAATTCGTTTCCATCCCGTCCCTTCGCTTCGCTATCTGACGTGGGCTTGTAAATTTTTGCCGGGGGGCTTTGGACAGAAAATAACCGAGGCAGGCGAAAGCTTTATCTCGGGGCTTGTTCCCCTGAGACGATGGTATGATTATGTCACAGTCTCGATTCTTTCAGCCGCTATATGGTTTTGTTATGGCATGGTCTTCCACCTGTCGCTGTATGCATTCAATTTCACTGAGACCTATGATGCCAACTGGCTTGCCAGTCTCCTTCTTCTGGTTATAACCACTATTGCGGTTGTTATCCCTTCGTCGCCCGGATACGTCGGAACTTACCATTACCTCTGCCAGCTTACACTGGCCATGTTCATGATACCCCCCGGTCAGGCCCTTTCATTTGCGGCAGTCGTCCACCTTGTTAACTTTATTCCTGTAACCGTGGTTGGACTCCTGTGCGCAAAGAGGCAAGGAATGGCTATAATTGGGGAAAAAAAGCACTGAACCCGGAGGACCTCCCCCCTTCGACGCCTAGCCAATCTCCACCTTTTTTAATTGGTCCATGATAGCCTCCTTGGGCATAAAGCCTTGTCCGCGGAAGACCTCTTTTCCTGCTGCATCAAAAATGATTATGGTCGGAATTACCTGTATTTTATATTCCTGAGCCAGATCCTTGTACCTGTAAACATCTATTACAAGCACGTCCATCCGCCCGGCCTTCTCACGGCTTATCTCCTGAAGGATAGGCCTCAGCTGCCTGCATGGTATGCAGGAATTGGAGCCAAAGTCCACAAGCAAAGGCTTACCGTTCTTGAGTGCCGCAGAGAACTCTTCTTTGGTGTTGAAATCGGGCGGTTTGGTGGAAACGGACTGTAAACCCTCCTGATTGATCTTTACGTCAGCCTTTTCGCGTATTCCGGCCAGATATCGGGCATATTCCTCTTCGAGTTTTCCCTGCCCAAGGACCTGCTGGATCATGGGAGCAATCTGTTCAAGTGTCTTTCCCTCCATCCTTTCCTTGTGGGTTTCATAGAATGCCTTGACCTCCTCCTCGCTTACAGCGGGAGGATCGGCAAATTTTTTCTCCAGAAACTCCTCTATGAGTTCATCTTCATCTTTTGTTCCTTTTTCCGATGTGAAATTCTGCGCTTTAAGTTCCTGCAGTACTAGGGACTTTATGATCATAATATCGAGGAACTGAGCCGGATCCTCCTTAAACATTGTCCTCGCCGGTTCCTGGACTTTTTCAACGGCCTTAGCGAACTGATCGGCTGTTATTTTTTCTCCGTTGACCGTTGCCAGGGCATCTCCTTGACCTTTGCCTACGGCTAAAAGATACAAAAAAAGCCCTCCTGCCAGAACAAGCAAGGCTGCTCCTCCGAATAGAAATGTTTTGTATTTCACATGTCCTCCTTTAGCTGTTGACCATTCTAACTGGTCTATGACTCTGATATTCAACTTCCTGAATAAGCCAGGTGGCCTTTTATCATCAGGCTCTGAATGCAGTGTTCTAGTTGCTATGATATGGGTCTGGAAACGGTGGCTCTAAGCCCAATTCAACGGCCTCATCATTTATCACGTCTTTTAGAAAGGATTCGTGCCGCGGCATTTTATATGCCTTACCGTTTACAAAGAGAGAGGGAGTTCCACTTACCCCGGCTAGGACGCCCTCAGATTTATCTCTTTCTATGTCTTCCAATAGCCGGACTTCCTCCATATCTCGTTTGAAAAGCTGCATATCAAGTCCTAGCTTCCGGGCGTGGCTTTCAATGTCTTCTCGTTCCTGCCTCTTCATGTCGCTGTATAGGAGCGCCCCCATTTCCCAGAATCTTCCCTGCCGATGGGCGGCTTCCGCAGCAGTGGAGGAAAACAGGGAGCCTTTGTGGCTTTTTAGGGGAAAGTGCTTGAAGACCACCTTTACCCTGCCCTTGGACTCCTCAACCAGTTTGTTCAACGTGGGCACAAGATCCCAGCAGTAAGGACACTTGAACTCGGCAAAATCAACAACCACTATCCGGGCATTCGGATCGCCCTTGGCGGGCCTTCCATCAAGTGTGAAAATAAATTTGGTCGTTTCTTTGGCAAATTTTGCTCTTTCAGCAAGAATTCTTTTTACATCATCATTACGGGCGCCGTTTGAGATAAGAAATACAACGATGGTTGTATTTCGGACGGCAACTCGATCGGGAGGCTGCCTGTTGAGACAGGAAAAAACAGTATCCTCACAGGTTCCGTAATTATTTATATCTTTGATAAGATTAAGAAAATCATCCTGTTGGGCTTTGTTCAATCGGGACACTGCGGGTAAAATCTCACCGGGTAAGGCAGAGATATCTCCCTCTGCGCATGCACTCCCGGGACACAGAAAAAGAAAATAAAGAAAAATATTAATTGTAACGACTATTAATTTCAATTGGTAGCCCTCCGCTTTTATTAGAAAGAGAATCACCTTCAGGGTCTTTTGCTGTCGGTTTCAGGAGTAATTCCATCCTGCGGCGTACCTTCTCCTACATGGCTGCCGCCTGCTTCAATCCACGCAAGAAGACCTCCTTCCAGGTATACGGCACCCTTTACGCCTTCCGCTTTCATCTCACCTGCGGCTCGCCTGCCTATTGCACCGGCCCCTTTAAGGTCATAGACAATTACTGTGTTCATTTTCCTTAGCTGATCCAGAGCGTTTTCTGAAAATGGCTCCAGAAAAGAATAAGGAAGGTTGACGGCCCCCTGTATATGTGCTTGAGAGAAATCTTTATGAGGGCGCACATCAACAAAAATAACACTGCCGCCTTTCTCCTGCTTCAAGGCCCGGGCGACCGAGACTGAAGGAGCAGTATTTGTCTCCGATTCGCACTCCGATTGTGTGTTAAATGGATCCACCAGAGGCAGGCGGTCTTTCCTGAAGCTGTTTGCTACAACTGCCAGTGAAGCCGAAAAAAAAACGATGCCCGTAATCTGGAGCATCAATCTCATAAAGGATCTTCTGCTAAAGCCTGACAAATTATCCTGTCTTTCTTGCCTTGATTTCAGTTGCCATGATAGTCCATAGACAACTCTGCTGCAAGCAGTTTGACAGGAAGGCAAATCCAAAAAAAGATATTTGCTGAAGAGCAACACCGGCCTAGAAACATGCGGGGACCTTTATTCTTTGAAGGGCATCCTGCTTTGTTCTGATTAAAGGATCATATTTCTCCTTTCTCTTGATCTTCTCAATCCTTATTTTATCTCCTTTCCACTCAACAAGGACGGTCTGGTATGGCGAGTTAAGGGCCGCGTTATCCAATGGAAGACGGTGCAGGGTGAAATGAAAGATTTTTTTCCTGCTCCAATGGCTTGGGTAGTAAGCAAGGGGATCGAATTCAAAAAATCCATCCTTAAGAAGTCCCTCAACCACAATGTGCCTGGGCGGGGCTACAAGGGCTTTTTTAAGTCTTTTATCCAGCTTGCCCCTGTCTGATCTGCTTATGTCCTCAGCTACCACCTGCGTGGGGAATTCAGAGCCCGGAGGATCTTGCCCGAAATTTCTCCTCACAAAAGCCAGATCTTTTATAATTCTCCTGGCGTCCCAGAAATCGAGGTCGGTAAATATGTGATATGCGTATGTGGTCCTTCCAGGGTGACAGTGAATTATCCTGGCCATAGGTCATTCCCCTGTTAATATGCTTGTTAAAATCAGAAAATATCTGAAACCATATAGTGAAAAATAGTGCTTTCTTTTGCCCTTGCAAGGGGCTGAAAATGCTTTGTGAACTTGGAGGGCACCTCAAATCTGTCACGGATCTGCACTGGAAGACGCATCCGTCCTTGCCCAAAACCGGTTCGCTATCTGCCCAAAAAACGGTCAAGCTCCCTGGGCAGGCTCCTGATTGCTTCGCGCATTCCCTTTAAGGTATTGGCAAGGCGTGTGAACATCATTGCCAATCCAATGGCCTCTCCCAAAATGATTAGAGATTCCACGTCACGCTCTGAAACCTTCCAGGGCACCCTGTGATAAAGACGCAGAACCCCAATGACTTCTTTCATGAAAAATATAGGGATTGAAGCTATGGAAGCGATTCCTTCTTTTTTGGCTGCTTCAGGATATTGGAGTTTGCCTGTATCAGAGATGTCTTCGATTAAGACAGGTTCGCCCTTGAGTGTGCATCCGACGCTTTTTTCAGCCTTGATTGGTCCCTTGGACAGATACCTTGTACTCAGGCCAAAGCTGGCAATGAACTCAAGCTCTTCCTTCTCAGGGTTAAGAACCATTACTGCGCACCCTTTTATTTGAAGAGTTGCTACGAGCAATTGAGTTAGATGATTTAGCATCATTGTGAAATTATCAGATTCAGCAACAGCTTTAGTTACAATTTTGAAAATATCAATAGTTATTTTATCATCTTTATCCATAGCACAATCCTCTCACCATTATTTTATAATTGAGGTAGGCTCTGACATTGGTAATCTTTATATAATTATTACTATTTCCATATCCCTAAGGGCTGAAAGCAGCGCATCATGGATGTTGGCTGTGAAGATACGCGTTGCCTTTCCAGGCTCACGGGACATGACCACAGTTGTGTAATTGCCTTCCCGGACCGCATCCACTATTTCTGCCGCTATGCTCTTTGTTCTTGGTCTGAAAACAGTTTTAATCTGATTCTCGTCAAACCCGTTTTCTATTAGATCATCCTTTACGGTTCTCAGATCCTGTGCCTTTTCTCTTATTTCTGTCCACATTCCGGCAAGGGTGCTCCGCAATGCGCCAAGCCTTGGGCTTGATCTGTCTATTGCAGGAAGAGGGGTGTACACGTGGAAAAGAGTAACCTCTATATTTTTTTGTCCCGCATAGGTCTTTATCACATAATGAAGCACTCTTTCGTCAAAGGCAGAAAAATTAAAAAGTACAAGTACTCTTTTGACTGTCATCAAACGCTCCTTTTCAGAAAAGACAGGAAATATTATGCAGCAAGGGGTTAACCGCCTTGGTTAATAGTATTAACATGGAAGCCGAAACCCATGTTGAGTATGCTCTTAAATTCAATGCACTTATAATATCATGATGAAGGTTTTATCAGGAAAGTCAAGAAGAGGGATCCGGAAAAAAAGATACCCGGATCCCGCCGAGAAATAGGATTAGTGCAGGCGAGGATTGAGCCATTTTCTTCCTGTCAGAAGAAATATTAGGGCGGTCACCATGTAAAAAATCATTAAGCCCAGATGGGCAAGGTCAATGAACATGGTGAAGGCGGGAGAAAATACCACGTCCGGAAGATTTTTAAGCACCCTGAAGATACCTGTTATAACTATTCCTGATAAAAGGATTATCTGAACATAAGCGGCTATTGTCAGCCTTGAGGTCTTTCTTCCGCTTACCAGAAAGTCTGTTAAGGCATAGGTTATGAGCGCCAGAAGGACAATTGCACCGATGTAATGGATGTAGTGGGTTGTGTAAAAATCAGCGCTCCAGCCCATGCCGGGTATGCTTGAGATTCCGTATCGTTTGAAAATCGGCATCTGACCGAATCCTGTGAAAGCAAGTACAATAAGAGTTGAGACATATAAACGCCTGAGAAATCTCTTTTGCTCTGGTAACTTTGTTTGGGACAATTTTTTTGCAGTGTTCATTTCATGTCCTCCTTGGTCCTTCGAGAGACATTTGCCAGCCGCAGGGCAGCTGCGGCCAACCCTGCAAAAGGTGCTATCAACATGGCTTTGGCGAGGGTGTCTGCATGGGCCATGTAATCTTCAACCTTCTTAAGGTGGGGTTTCCCATCTCCCTTCTCGATGGCCCTGTTGAGTTCTTGAAAAGGCACGGGTGAGATATATATGGTATTAGTTCCAACATTCTCATCTGCACCGTAGATATACCCGCCTATTTTCCGTGAGATATCCATGGCCTCCTTGAGTATATCCTCTCTGGGACCGATTTTCTGGACCTTTTCAGGGCAGATCTCGATGCAGGCAGGAAGCTCACCGCGTGCGACCCTTTCATGACATCTGTCGCACTTGTACATGACACCGTTTCCGGCAAGAGAGGGCAGCAGCTTCAGGTAAAGCCCCACTCCCGTCTGGCGCTGGGGTATCTTCCAAGGGCAGACATTTCTGCATTTGGATCCCCCGAGGCATATGTCGGGGTCAATAACACTTATGCCGTTTTCCAGCTTTCTTGCGGCTCCCCACGGGCAAAGGTCAGCACAAGGAGGGTTTTGACAATGCATGCAGCGGCGTGGAAAGGAAAATGTCTTTTTATTTCCGTCCACAGTTACTGTGGCATGTTGAATAAATAACCAATTGTAAGGGGTTAGCCTGTCTGTTACATCTCTTTTTCCGGACCAATCAGATATCTTGACGCTAGATGGATACATCCTTGGAAAGGGTTTCACGGGTTCGGGGTACTTTTTTTTGTTTACTTCCCTGCATGCCTCCACGCATGCCTCACAGCCTATGCATTTCCTTATGTCAATGAGGGTTGCAAGTTCATTTTTTCCTGCCCCCCTCACAGTGGCCGGCAGGGCAACGGAGGCCGCTGCGGCAGCTCCCGCAGCAGCAAGTCCTGATTTAAGAAATGATCTTCTGGTCAAGCCTTTTTCCATGGTATTATTCTCCCTGTTTTTAAGATAAAAGATTCGGTTGCCGGAAAAAGGTTTCAACCAGCTCAATCGCCTGCCCTTGAAGGAGCTGATCCCAGGGGAAGCTTTTTAAACCGTCCTCCATGCATGATGGGATCTCCTTTATAACCAAGGGCCTTAAAATCAATGTAGTCTGTTTTGTCTATCTAATCTCGTTGCCGGCTCCAATCTTGTTCAAGCAAAATCCGGATAAAGTTTTTTCATGCAGTCGGGGCAAATGCCATGGCTGAAATCCGCTTCTGAGTGGTTTCCTATAAAGACTTCAACCTGGGTCCAGTAGCCCCTGTCGTCACGGATCTTTTTGCAGCTGGCGCATATAGGTAGGAGACCTCTAAGGGTCTTGACGTTAGCAAGGGCATCCTTGAGTTCTTTTATAAGACGATCGCGCTCCCGTTCCGCATTGATGATTCGAACCATTGCCTGAATCCTGGCCAGGAGTTCGCGATTAGCGATGGGCCTGGTAAAATAACCGTCAGCTCCTGTCTCGAGGCCTTCTGACTGATCGTCTGATGATGTCTTCATGCCAGAAGCCATGAGTACATATGTTCCGCGCATTTCTTCGCTGTTTTTGATTTTGCGGCATACTTCATGTCCGCTCATATCCGGCAGAACCACATCAAGCAGAACCAGGTCAAAGGTCTTTTCTGAAAGGTTGAGGAGGCACTGTTCACCTGTTTCAGCTTTTTTAACCTCATAGCCGGCAGACTGTAAAACCCTGGCAGTTGCGAATAGGATCTCCGGATCATCGTCCACTACAAGGATGCTAATACCCTTTTCCATATCGCTTTCCTTTTTTAATGTGGTTCTATGGGTACAGTCTGGCCTGTTCCTGCCCTGACTTCATCCGTCAGCTTAACAAAAATCGGGATATGGGTGATCAGCCAGGCATAAAAAGGTTTGATCTGTATAAATGCTTCCATTGAGAGCCGTTGTTTTAGTGCCTCCATCCATGTGTCAAGGTTAGCGGGCCAGTAAATGGTATTGAATCCATGGGATCTGTATGCCCTGAAGACCCACAGGGCTGTATCCACCAGAACTTCCGGTTGAAAATGGGTCAAAAGTGATTCCATGAATAGAGAAAAATTGCGGTTGTTGTCCTCGCTCATGCGTTTTCCGTCAGATCCCACTAATTTTTCAAGATCAGGCCTTGCGTTCATCGCCTGGTTAACCTGGCTGGCCAACTCCTCCCTCTTTTGGGAAAACTCCTCCAGGCTTTGGAGCGCAGGCGGGGTCAATAGTTGTGCAGACAAAATCAGTTCTTCCCTGGTCATTTCCAACCTCCTTTTTGAAGGTGCTTAATCGGGAGGGAAAAAGCAAAAACAGCTCCCTTTTCATTATCTTCCTCTATCCAGATCCTTCCTCCATGTGCTTCCACTATCTTTTTGGAAATGGCAAGTCCCAGTCCGGTACTTTTTACGCCCGGAGACTTTCGGGCGGTTCCCTTGGTGAAGGGCGCAAAAAGTCTATCCCTTTCAGCCGGGGCAATTCCAGGCCCGGTATCAGCCACAGATACGACAGCACATTCCTGTTTTATTGAAAGGCGTATCTCCACCCCGGAATCAGGGGGCGAATGTTCAATGGCATTGGAAATGAGGTTGTTAAGTACCTGCTCGATCTTGACGCTGTCCATCATCAGAGCGGGAATTTTATCGTCACTAATCACGATGAGGGCTATCCCTTTTTTTTGTGCGGAGAGGCGATTCAGGTCAACGCATTTTTCCACGGGTTCCATTATGTCTGCAAAGGAAAGTCCGATTTCGAAACAACCTGATTCTATCATTGAGATATCAAGAAAATCATCAATTACGTCTCGCATAAGGGCCGTGGAGTCGTGGATTGTCTTTAAAAAACCGAAATGTTCTTTGTTGAGCAAAGACCTGGCCTCATCCATTAGAAACTCAGCATAGTTAAGAATGGCGCTGACCGGTTTACGCAGGTCATGTGCGGCCATCCCTAGAAACTGGTTTTTGAGCCTGTTGAGATCTTCAAGCTCGTGGTTTTTTTTCTGCAGCTCTCGCGTAAGGACGCTGAGTTGATTGTTAAGCTCTATCATTTCCCTCCGCAGATGAGCTGTTTCATCAGCGTCCAAACTGCCGAATATCAGAGTATCATCCTCCAGGGGGAAAAACATGACTCTGAATGTTTCTGGAAGATTTGATTTTGTTGCTACATGCATCAAGTGAATACTATCAGGCTTGCCTCTCAACTTTTCCAAATCAAGAGCACCTGAAAAGGACAGAATGATTTCATTCAACTCTCTCTTTTTCCAGTCTCCAGATATTCGTTCCTCTGTGAACCGGTTGACTGCAATCACCTTACCGCGAGAATCAATATGGAGAAAAAGCAGCGGCGCATTTTCGTAAATATAACTCCATGCGGTAGCTTGAAGTCCTCTGTCGGTCATATTAGCCCTTCAGTCTTATCTCCTGTATAAGTTTTTCCAACGAGGGGAAATAGGTTACATTTCCAAAGGGTTTTATAACGTCTGCTTCGCCCCAGCGAAATGCCTGGCCGCCTACGATAATAGACAGGCCAGGATAGTTAGATCTTACGATTTGGATCAGCTTTCCAAGGGAGGCCATGTTGAAGTATATGCTTATAGAAAGTGCCAGCATGTCAGGTTTCTTTTCCTGGATCAATAGAAGCAGATCCTCGGCTGGTGTATTTGCACCAAGAAACCATGCGTCCCATCCATGGCTTTCCATTATATCGGCCACCATCCTGGCGCCAACCTGGTGGTATTCGTTTACCGAACATGATACTATAACTTTTTTGTCAATTTTCGACCGACCTGAAAGGATAATGGGATATACGGCAGCCAGAAGAGTCTCTGTTATGGCGGTTGCGAGGTGCTCGACTGCTACTGATATCCTGTTCTGCTCCCACAGTTCCCCTATGCTGTATAGTGCGCGCTGAAAAACCGTGTACAGGTGCTCAGGTTTTGTCCCTTTTTCAAGGAGAAGAGAGACCGTCTCCATGCATCTGGTACGATCTCCTGCCAGAAGTCCGGAAAGATACTGCAGATAAACAGCCTCATCCACCATCACTCACCCCTTAAGTTGAAACTTGGCCTTAAATTGGTGCGAGAGGTCTGATCCATGATTTCAACGGATTAACAGCCTTCGCGCCCTTCAAAAATAATGGATGAAAAGCACCCCATATTGAGATGAACGTTTTCAATAAGACAGGGCGTGCATCAGAAGGCAACTCCTATTTCGAAAAAGGGTCCTCCAGCCCGTCTGTTAAGGCGCAGGCTTTTTCTGTCCATCTTCACGTCTTCATGGCGGTATCCAGCGCAGAGAAAGGCCGGACCTATAACCATATACTTTAATCTTCCCAGAAGGTCATAATAATGGTCTGCGGAGCCAAGCGATATTGCCCGTAACTCGGCTTCAATGGCAAGACGCTTGACGGGCGTAAATTGTACAGCCAAAAATACCATGGGGACAGGGGTTGTGTATTCTTTGGACTCGGACACATTGTTCTGGGTCAGGACTACATCAAGATCGACCAGCTTTATATTCAGCCCAGCATCCACGTTAAGCTTTCCCAATGTTGCTGTCTTTAGAAAGGGTATTCCATAATAAAGAGCCAGATCGTATGTATTGAGCTCCAGTTTTGAAGAAAAAGGTGCATTTTTGGAAAAGGTTCTGTCTCCGAAAACAAAGTCTTCTGCCTTGGTACCTGTTCCTTCGTTTTTTTCCCTCGTAAACATAAAGTAGATGTTGGGTATCAGCAGCGGCATATCAGCCTTGATCCTGCCGAATACCGCCGTATCGTAACCCAGTTGAAGGTCTTCTTCCAGATTGAGATCAGGACCGTTATAAGACATGTCCCCCTGCTGTTTCATGTTCCAGATTCCCAAGGCTCCTTCAATGCCTATAGCCGAGGCCTCAAGGGGCAGAAAAACTGTAAGGACCACCGTAATCATCCACAACGCTCTATAGAATTTCATGGATATAACCTCCTTTCATATCTCAAATCTGTAAAGGCACGCTTTCAAAGAATATCTGGGTCTGGTTTAGTCTGGGTCTTAAAAATTTAGCAAACAGGGTAGACGATGATCCATTGGAATAAGAATTTTAACCTCATTCATATAAAATATTATCCTTGCCTTGAAGCGTTTTCAAGGAATAATAAGAGGATAGAGAAAGTTTTGTCCAAGACCTTATAGAAAACCATTTTATCCTCAGAAAATCATTCGTTTTGTATAGTTAAAATAGAGGATATTTTTGCCATGGCAAGTTCAAAAGGTCCAGGCTAAAAATGCATTGACAGCAGATAAGGCCCTGGAATACTTTGGCGAGCGGCCGGTCATTCTTGCTTTTGATGGGTCGTGTCTGAAGGTGCATTCCTTAAGAAATCAGGTTCCGTATTCAAATATCTCTTCAGCTTGTGTGGAGAGGGCTTTCCAATGTCTACAATGTAAAACCGTTTCACGATCCGACTAAGGGGAATCTTAATGATTGGCGTGATTCAAGACGGGAGGTGATTGAGGCTGGCATTTGAAGGTGTGTGAATTCCGGCAAATGCAAGGTAGCAAAAAACTAGCCCGGATAAGGAGGGGATTCATGGATGCGACGGCTATAGATCAGATAAGTCTTAATTTCAATAAAGGCGGACTCCTGGCCCTGAATGCTGTAATAGGTCTGATGATGTATGGCATGGCCCTTGATATGAAATTGGAGGATTTCAAACGGGTCATTCTATCTCCAAAAGGACCGGCCATAGGCCTGGGCGCTCAATTCGTGCTTCTTCCTCTTTTTACATTTTTTTTGACCCTTGTTCTTCCTGTTACTCCGTCAATGGCTCTGGGCATGATCCTGGTTGCTGCATGTCCCGGCGGAAACCTTTCAAATGTGCTGACATATCTTGCAAACGGCAATACCGCCCTTTCCGTAAGCATGACCGCTGTTTCAACTGCGGTCGCCATTATCATGACCCCGCTTAATCTTTCAATATGGGGGGCCATGAATCCGGCAACCCATGATATTCTGAGAAAGGTATCGCTTGATCCGCTGGATGTTTTTCAGACAATCGTGCTTATACTGGGTATCCCCCTTGCGCTGGGAATATCAACGTCGAGGTTTTATCCCAGACTGGCCGACAGGATCAGGAAACCTTTCAAGACGATATCCGTTGTCATCTTCTGTCTTTTTGTGGCCGCAGCGCTTGGAGCCAACTGGCAAAACTTTCTCAGGGCAATAGGACTGGTAGCCTTCGGTGTTTTCATTCATAATGCCCTGGCTCTTTTCCTGGGATACAGCTCAGCCCGTCTTTTTTCCCTTGAGGAAAGAGACCGAAGGGCGGTTTCAATTGAGGTGGGCATACAGAACTCGGCCCTTGCCCTGGTATTGATATTTCAATTCTTCGGAGGTCTCGGCGGTATGGCAATAATCGCGGGGTGGTGGGGTATCTGGCATATTATATCAGGGCTCAGTGTTTCTCTTTTCTGGTCTCGAAGGCCGTCAGCTGTCAGGTAGGTATGGCACATAGAAGAGACTTTAGAGGAAAGGCAGTGGTCGTAACAGGGGCTGCTTCTGGAATAGGGCTTGCCCTGGCAAGACGTTTTGGTCAGGCAGGGTCAACTATGGCTATGTTAGATATAAACAAGGATGCCTTGACTGAAGCTTCATCAAGGCTGGCAAATATGGGTATCAGAACCATGCATGTTGAATGCGACGTATCAGATCCTCACTGCGTGGCAGGTGCCATGGAGGAGGTAATCAAAGATCTGGGCGGAGTGGATGTCCTCATCAATAACGCAGGTATCAGTGCAAGGGCAGCCTTTGCTGCGACCAGGCTGGAGGTCTTCCACAGGGTCATGGGAGTGAATTTCTTCGGTGCCCTTTATTGCACCAAGGCATGCCTTGAAAGCCTTCTGGAAAGAAAGGGCCTGGTCATAACCATAAGCTCTCTTGCAGGTTTTTCTCCTCTTCTTGGCCGTTCTGCTTATTCGGCCAGCAAACACGCTCTTCACGGTCTTTTTGACACTCTTCGAAGCGAGTTTAGGAGGACCGGATTAGACTTTCTGATCGTTTGTCCGGGTTTTACCGCCACCGCCATAGGCATTTCAGCCCTTGACGGAGACGGAGCCATAACAAGACATCCTCAGTCAACTGCGGGAAGGCCTTCAAAACCTGAACATGTGGCAGATCAGATCTTCCGGGCAGCAGAGAAAAATCGCAAACTTCTTATACTTAGCAGAATAGGGCATCTTGGACGTTTCATAAATAAGATTTCTCCCAGCCTTTATGAATACCTGATGATCAAATCCATGCGTTCGGAACTGGAAAGATAGAATCTTTAATGATAGTTTGCTCAAAAATATAATTATTGAACATAGTTAAAGGAGATATGCTATGCCGAAAATGACACCGTCAGAGGCACTGGTGGAAACCCTCGTTGCAGAAAAGGTGAACACTGTCTTCGGTATTGTGGGCAGTGCATACATGGATGCACTTGATCTTTTTCCCGCAGCGGGTATAAGGTTCATCCCCGTTGCCCATGAACAGGCCGCCTGCCATGCAGCGGACGGTCTAGCCAGGGTGACAGGGCGAGCGCAGGTATGTATCGCACAGAATGGGCCTGGAGCGGCTAATTTTGTATCAGCCATGGCTGCAGCCTTTTGGGCCCATTCTCCCGTTGTCGCCATAACGCCTGAAACAGGGAGCATGGGAATGGGGACAGGAGGCTTCCAGGAACTGGACCAGATGCCTATGTTTGAAAGACAGACCGTTTATCAGGTTCGGGTCAGCCGGCCCGAGCGCATGGCCGAACTTGCAAGAAGGGCCTTTTTTATGGCCAACAATTTCAATGGACCGGCACAACTTAATATTCCAAGGGACTATTTCTACGGAACCTGCGATGATGAGATTTATGCAACGACCATTATTCACCGAGGTCCCGGCGATGAAGAAGCTCTGATTCGTTCTGCTCAACTTCTTTCCGAAGCTTCCTATCCTGTCATACTAGCGGGAGGAGGTGTCTGCCAGTGCGATGCGGTCTCAGAACTGGGGACGCTCGCCGATTACCTTACTGCCCCTGTTGTAAACTCCTATCTTCATAACGACACATTCCCGTCAGATCATCCTCTTTCAGTGGGTCCTATAGGCTATTGCGGATCCAAGGCCGCCATGAGGATCATTTCGAAAGCAGATGTGGTGCTCGCTCTGGGATGCAGGCTGGGACCATTCGGAACCCTTCCCCAGTACGACATGGATTACTGGCCAAAAAACGCCAGGATAATTCAGGTTGACATCAATCCGGCAGTATTGGGATTGAGCAGGAGAGTGGAGGTAGCCTCCTGCGGAGATGCCAAGGCCTTTGCCAAGTCCCTGCTTGCTTTGCTCAAACAACTGAAGCCTGACCTCGCATGCCAAAGGGAGCGTTTATCGGAGATTGCCTTTGAAAAGAAGAGGTGGGCGGATGAAATGGTTGGATGGTCAAGTTCTACAGTTTCCCCAATGCATCCAAGGCGCTTCCTTGCTGAACTTGCTAAGGCTGTTCCTTCCGGTTCAATCATAACAACCGATATAGGCAACAACTCCTCCATGTGTAATGCCTACTTCAAATTCAACGGCCCGCGCCAACATATCTCCGCCTTGAGCTGGGGCAACTGCGGATTTGCATACGGTGCGGCCATGGGAGCCAAGATCGGTTCACCCGAAAAGGCAGTTTTCGCCTTTCAGGGAGACGGGGCCTACGGCATAAGCGGCATTCAGGAGGTTATGACTGCGGTTCGCGAAAATATACCGGTTATCGCCATTGTGGCCAATAACTTTGAATGGGGAGCCGAGAAAAAAAATCAGATTGATTATTACAAAAGCCGTTTTGTAGGCTCCAACCTGGGGGAAAACCCTGATTATGCAAAACTGGCAGAGGATATGGGAGCCAGAGGATATCTTCTTACTGATCACAGAGAAGTGGCGGATGTGGTGCGCGATGCTGTGGCATCCCAAAGACCCAGCGTCATAAACGCAGTGATCCAGGGTGGAGAGGAGGTGCTGGCAGAGCCTTTTAGAAGGGATGCCCTTAAGATGCCTTTGCGATTACTCGAAAAATACCGACACCTGTCAGCCTGAAAACTGGAACCTGGGCAGAAGAAAGGGTTTTATACCACAGCATGCGGGTCCTTATATTTAACAGCGGAAGCTCGTCTCTGAAATTCAAACTGATGGATATGCCGTCGGAAATAGAGGTCTTCGGCGGCATAGTTGAGAACATAGGAGAGCCCGAGGAATGCAGGTTGGTCATGAGGCCTTCATCGAGCAGCCCGGAAGGCAAGTCCGTTGATTGCATGGATCACGGCCAGGCCCTGGATATTATTTTGAAAGAGATTGACGTGCAGGGGGCCTGCTCTGTCAGGGGTAGGGAAAAGATTGATCTTTTGGGGCATCGTCTCGTACACGGAAAAGACATTTTCAAAACCCCTGCCCTGGTTAATGAAAGAGTTCTTAAAGACATAGATGCCCTCAAGGAACTGGCGCCCCTTCACATGCCTCCTGCAATATCCGTCCTTAAGAAATGCCGGGAGAGACTGCCTGATACTCCCCAGGTGGTCTGTTTTGATACTACCTTTTTCCAGAGCATGCCTGAAAGATCATATCGTTATGCCGTGCCCCGCCGGTGGCAGCAGGATCACGGCGTGAGGAGATACGGATTCCATGGGCTTTCCCACCAGTATGTCTCCCAAAGGGTATCGGAGCAAATGGGGATTAATCTTTCCAGTCTTAAGCTCATAAGCGCCCATCTGGGAAATGGTGCAAGCATCACCGCTTTTGACAGGGGAGGGGTACTTGATACCTCCATGGGCTTTACTCCCCTTGAAGGTCTTATCATGGGAACGCGGAGCGGCGACATAGATCCTGCGGTCTTGCCCTACCTTAAGGATCGCACTGGAATGGATTGCCGTGCAATACTCGATATATTGAACACAGGCAGCGGTCTTATGGCCGTGGGCGGATGCGGAAGGGATCTGCGTTCAATAATGAACGAAAGAAAAAAAGGCAATTCCGATGCCGCCCTTGCCGTTGATATGTACGTTCACAGGCTTAGAAAATATATAGGAGCATACTTCTTCGCACTTTCAGGAGCGCAAGCCTTTGTTTTCACAGGGGGTGTCGGAGAGAACTCCTGGGAACTCAGAGAGATGATAATAAGCGGATGGGATAGCCTGGGATTTGTTCTGGATAAGGAGGCAAACCGCATTGCCGTAAATGGAAGAAGCGGAATGATCTCCACTGAAACGAGCAAGGTTAAAATCTTTGTGGTCAGGACCGACGAGGAGCGTATGATTGCCCGGCTGGCATTCGGACTGACAGGCCATGATTTGAAATAATCTCCGCAGTAAGGACTGTCATAATCCGGATCCAGCTCGGGTGTACCTTCCCTATTTTCCCCCTTTTTCAGGGAGAATCTTAAACAGATAGCCGACAATGTCTTTAACATACCTGAATCCCTGAATGGCTTCATCAGGTATTTGAATGCCATATTGTTCTTCGAACTCAAAAACCATCTCAACGGCATCAAGGGAATCCATCCCTAGATCATCCACAAGGGAGGAGTCAAGACTGATCTGGTCCTGCGGCACAGTCCCCTTATCCGCCAGTACGGCGATAACCTTTTCGGTAATCTCTTTCTCTGTGTAGGCCATGTTGTATTGTATCCCCTTTCTTATATGATCTTCTTGAAAACTAGACAAGCGTTTACGCTTCCAAAGCCAAAGGCATTGGACAGAACATTCCTCAGCCTGGCATCCCTCGGCTGGTTGGGGACATAATCCAGATCGCACTCAGGATCCCTTTGATGATAGTTGACCGTGGGCGGAATGATCTGATGAAGTATTGCACAACAGCAGACTACGGCCTCTATGGCCCCAGCTGCCCCGATGGAGTGCCCTATCATGGATTTGGTGGATGATACGGGAACCCTGTAGGCATCGCTGCCGAACAGCTTCTTTATTCCCTTTGTCTCCGCCGCATCGTTTGCCGCGGTACTCGTGCCGTGTGCGTTGATATAATCTATGTCCTTGGGGGTTATGCCCGCATCACTCAATGCAAGGGCCATCGCCTCCGCCGCATCTTCTCCGTCAGGCTGAGGCATTGCGATATGATAGGCGCCGCTGGTGAGACCGTAACCCCCTATCTCTGCGTAGATTCTAGCCCCCCGTTGAATGGCGTGGCCGAGTTCTTCGAGCAAAAGCATTGCTCCGCCCTCTCCCATGACAAAGCCGTCCCTGTCCCTGTCAAAGGGCCTGCTGGCCTCCCTTGGGGAATCGTTTCTCTTGGACAGGACATTCCTCATGGCACAGTACGCCCCGTATGTGAACTGGGTAAGCGGTGCCTCAACTCCGCCCGCCAGCATCAAATCTGCCTCTCCATGCTGTATTTTCCTTAGCGCCTCGCCGATACCGTGATTGCCCGAGGCGCATGCAGTGGAAACAACCATATTGGGCCCTCTGAGTCCTTTTTCAATGGCTATATGCGCTGCCACTGCATTAGGGGTGACCCTGGGAACACAGAGAGGATTGAAGCGGTAAGTTTCCTTCTGATAGGCCATGGCGATTTGCTCCTCATGAAAGAGCGCGCCGCCAAGTCCGGAACCCACAAGAACACCTATTCTGCTTTTATCCTCTTTTTCAAGGTCAATCCCGCTGTCTTTGAGGGCCATCTCAGCAGAGGCGATCCCGAAATGCACAAACCGGTCAACTCGTTTTGCCTTTTTCTCCGGCATGTACAGATCCGGATTGAATCCTTTTACCTCGGCCGCGATTCTGGAATCATAGTGGGAAGCGTCAAAGCAGGTTATTGGTCCTGCACCTGATTCTCCCTTTAGATTGGCCTTCCAGAAGGCATCCACTCCGATGCCGTTTGCTGCAACTACTCCTAATCCGGTCACAGCGACCCGTCTCCGATTAACCCCGCAAACCATAGATAGTCTCCTGTAATTAAAAAAGCCGTGGAAAATATAAAAAATTCGAGTTAGGCATGCCCTTTATTACTCGAAGACCTGGTTTGGGTCAAGAGATCAGTAGCCCTTGAATTTTTCCAAGAACTTTAATAAGTTGTTGTGAATGAAAAGATAATGGCTCAATTTCCGGATCTCTCATTCAGCTTTACGAAATAATTATAAATTTAAAATTCAGGAGGTTTCATCGTTGAAGAAGTCAGCGGAGTTCAGGGTGGAAGGCCTTTCGCGCATTCTGTCTTATGTGCTTGGCATCAGACCTGATGAGTTCGGTCTGGTTCCGGACGAGGAAGGATTTGTTTCCATCAAGGAGCTTCTTCAGGCCCTGCATGAAGAGCCTGAGCTGGGGTATGTAAGGGAGTCTCATGTAAAAGAAATACTTTACGGAAAGCACAGGGAAGAGTTCGAGGTGGACGCGAACCGGATCAGGTCTCTTAAGAGGAACTGGGGATTCGATCCTGGAACTGACGTTGATAATGTGCCAAAGATCCTCTATACGCCTGTTAGAAGGAGGGCACATTCCGTCGTAATGCAGGAAGGACTTAAGCCGGCTAAGGGTAGATTCAATATTCTCTCCCCGTCAACAGAGATGGCCCTTAGAATTGGACGGCGACGCGATCCTGACCCGGTAATCCTTGAGATAAAGGCGGAGGCAGGACATAAGGCCGGTGTAAATTTTAGTTCATTTGGGGGCTTGATCCTTTCAGGCTGGATTCCATCAGGATTTATTGCCGGGCCTCCTCTCCCAAAAGAACTTCTCGAGGAGAAAAATACCCCTGTCAGACCCGAAAAGATGCGGGAACCCCAAAGGAGTTTCCACGCGCCTGCAGGGTCTTTTTTCCTGGATTTATCAAGGGATCCCGGCCAGGAGAGGAGACCCAAAGGAAAGAAACAGAAAGGGTGGAAAGAGGAGGCAAGGAGGCTCAGGAGGGGAAAAGGTCGCTGACAGGTCTTCCCAGGATCTTTGTGCCCTTCAGTCTTTGTGACAGGACCGTTATGAAATCATGTTTCTTGACGGATGGGTGCGGGAATAAAAACTGGATGTAATTATCGCTGGTTCCTGTAATCAGTCCGGACTCTTCCCTGAGGCTCTCCTCAGGAAGCACCTGAAATGCCTTGCCGAGACAAAGACGATGAAATGCCAGCCTTTTTTCACGGCTCAATTGCCTCAGCTCGGCTGCCCTTGCCTTTATCAGGGCCGGTTCAACCCGGCCTGCAAAGGTTGCAGCACGGGTTCCTTGTCTGGGTGAAAAGGGAAAGACATGCAGGTATGATATGGGGAGGTCCTCCAAAAGCGATACCGTGTTGGCATGTCCTCTTTCGGATTCCCCGGGGAAACCGGACATGACATCAACCCCTATGCAGCCGAAAGGTATTGCATCGTGTATTGCCTCGACCAGCCCGGCAAATTGTTCCGGCGAGTAATGACGGTTCATTGCTTTTAAGGTTCTCATGTCTCCGCTTTGAAGAGGAATATGGAAGTGGCTGCATATCCATGGCTCTTTTGCGGCAAGAGAGATGAGTTCATTATCTATTTCATTAGGCTCTATGGAGCTCAATCTGATTCGAAGAGGCAATTGCCTTTCCCCGATCAGGCGCAGAAGGCGGCCAAGAGAAACTGAAGGTGTCAGATCAATGCCGTATCTGCCGAGGTGGATACCTGTAAGGACGACCTCGCGATATCCCCTACCGGACAATTCTTCAAGTATCTCTATTACCGAAAGAGGATCAAGGCTTCTGGACGGGCCCCTTGCCTGGGGTACTATGCAGTAGCTGCAGAAGGACTCACAACCGTCCTGTACCTTGAGGAATGCCCTTGCCCTGTCAGGATACGTCTTTACCGGCATTGGTTCAAAAAGTTCTTGCTTTGAAAAGGCCTTGATAACCTTTTTAGATATCCCTTGCTGAAGGGCTTCAATTAGAAGAGCCGGCGCATCTTTCTTATACTTGTTTCCTATGACAAGCCCGACTCCGCCAATGGAAGATACCTCCTCCGGGTAAGCCTGAACGTAACATCCCGTGACGGCGATCAATGCCTTTGGGTTTTCCCTTATGGCCCTTCTGATTGATTGGCGGCTCTGATGGGATGCAGGGCCTGTCACGGTACAGGTGTTGATAATGACAGCGTCGGCTCTGTCCCGTTCAGATGCCTGAGCAAACCCGGAGTTCAGGAGGGATTCCTTTATAAACGCGGATTCATACTGATTGACCTTGCATCCCAGGGTTATTATTTTGAAAAATCGGGCAGAGAGGTCTTTCATGATGCCGGCCTTTCTATCCATCCCCCACCTATCACGCGCCCATCCAGATAACATACGAGTGCCTGGCCGGGGGTTACAGCCCGCTGGGGATCATCAAAGGTAAAGACCATCCTTTTTTTCGACAAGGCCTTCAGCACTCCCGAAGCCTCCCTGTGTCTGTATCGGATCTGGGCCTTGCAACGAAGCTCTTCCATATGTTTATCATCATCAATCCAGGACCAGTCACGGATTGAGACCTCACGCCTCAAAAGCTCTTCTCTTAAACCAACCATCACCTGGTTTTTTTCCGGCAGAAGTTCAATGACATACAGGGGCGAATGGTGCGCTATTCCTAGACCGTGCCTTTGGCCGATGGTGTATCTGTGAATCCCTTTATGGATCCCAAGGGTCTTTCCACTGGTGTCTACAATCTCTCCAGGGTATCCTCCCGTATGGTTGTTTCTTTCAACCAGGAGGCGGTAGTCTCCATCGCCCAAAAAACATACATCCCTGCTTTCTCCCTTTGGAATTTGCAATATGCCCGCCGCATCAGCAATCTCTCTTACATGGTGTTTTGTCAGTCTGCCCAGTGGGAAGAGAACTCTTTTGAGCATATTGCCGGTAAGTCTGTGCAGGAAATAAGACTGATCTTTTGACGGGTCCGCCCCTCTGAAAAGCTCAGCGCCTCCTCTCAAGTGGTTCATGGAAGATATCGCATAATGTCCTGTGGCTATGAAACGGATACCCTGCTCCAGGGCAAACTCGGAAAGGCGCTTAAACTTGATCTCAGCATTGCAGACAACGCATGGATTGGGCGTTTCTCCAAGTCTGTAGGACAAGATAAAAGGCACAATTACCTTTCTGTGAAATGAATCCTTCAGGTCAACGGTTTCAAGCGGAAGACCCAGTAAGTCGGCAATCCTGGTTGCCTGCCTTTGTCTTTCCTCGGCCAGGGAAGGAGGGGCAGGCATTAAAAAATGGATACCCTTGACTGTCCAGCCGGCCGATGAGAGGAGGAGCGCGGCCACCGCGCTGTCTATTCCTCCGCTCATGGCAACCGCAACAGTTGATGGTTCCGGGTGCTGGTTGATGTTAGGGGGCGTGAAGCTTAACCCTGATAATCTCTGAGTCAATACAGGAGAGCCTTGTTAAATTTGACTTCCATTGCCCTTGCCGGGCATGCTGAAACGCATAATTCGCAGGCGCTGCATTTATCTCTTTCAAAGACAACTTCCATCCTCGGTCTCTTGACATGGAGGGCGCCTGTCGGGCATACTGCTGTGCAGGCTCCGCATTGGAAGCATTTCAAATCGTCCCTCCTAATATCCTGGCCGATGCTGTCAACCTGTACCCCAAGGCTTTTCAGGTAACGGATTCCCCTCTGAAAATTGCTTCTGTGGCCGCTTAGCTCAAGTACCATGAAGCCCTCTTCCCTGGGGTATATTGTTGCCTTGAGTATGTTGAAGGTAAGATCGAACTTTTTTACAAGGTTCACTACCACAGGTTTGTTGGCCGTCTTCTTGGGGAAGCGCAGCGCCAGCATCTTGGAGTACATACCAGCCTACCCCCTGTACCTTTTAATTACCCTTTCAAATCCTGGAAGGGCCTTTTGTATTACGGCATCGGATACGCAATATGCTATTCTGAAGTGGCCAGGGCCTCCGAAACCGCTTCCGGGAACGGTTAAAATGTTTTCTTCCTGAAGTCTTGTTACAAATTCCACATCGTCTTTGTCGGGGGTTCTGGGAAAGAGATAAAACGCCCCCCGGGGCTTGATAAAGTCGTATCCGAAGGATGCCAGGCCATTGCAAAGCATATCCCTTTTCTTTTGGTAAATACTGACGTCAACCGCTTCGTCCAGGAGTTCGGCGACTACCCGCTGCATAATGGCCGGGGCATTTACATATCCAAGTATACGGTTGCAGAGAACCATTCCCTGCACCAGCATCGATTTATCAGGGGTTTCAGGGTGCACCGCAGCATAACCTATACGTTCGCCCGGCAGGGAAAGATCCTTGGAAAAGGAGGTCACCACAAAGCTTTCACGGTAGATATTAAATATGCTGGGGACCTTGACGCCGTCATAGATTATCTTTCTATATGGTTCGTCTGAGATGAGGTAGATGGGGCGTCCAAGTTTCCCGCTTCGGTATAAGAGCAATTCGGCTAGACTTTTGAGCTCCGGATCGCTGTAAACCTTTCCGGTGGGGTTGTTGGGGGAATCAATCAAAACAGCCCTGGTCTTTTCTGATATGGCTTCGTTGATTTTATCAAGATCAAAAGAAAAGTCATCCCTTGTCGGTACTATCCTGGGGACTCCCTGGTGATTGTCCAGATAGAAGTTATATTCAACAAAATAAGGACTGGGAATTACCACCTCATCCCCTGGATCAAGGATGGTCTTAAGGACTACGTTGAGTGCCCCTCCGGCGCCTACTGTCATGACAATGTCGTCGGCAGAAAAGACCGCATTGTTAAAGGAACTAAGATGCCTTGCCACAGCACTCCTCGTCGCTTCCAGACCGGCGTTTGACATGTATGCATGACGCCCTGGCGTAGTGTCCTCCGCAACCTTCTTGAGAATCTCCCTGAACCTCGTCGGGGGTTCCAGGTTCGGATTTCCCAGGCTGAAGTCAAATACGTTTTCCGCGCCGAACTGTGCTTTTCTCCTGGTTCCTTCCTCAAACATCTTTCTTATCCATGATGATCTTGCGATGGCGCTTTCCACTTTTTTAGACGCGGGCATTTGACTTCCTCCTTTTCATGCTTTCCTGGCTCCAGGATAAGGTTTTAACGGCCCTTGTCAACAAAAAACCCTTTGGTAATTGATCTTGACACCTTATGAGGGTTCTTTTAGGCTTCTTTTGCGACGCTGGAGCGCTGCTGGCTCAATAGAGTTCCCTATTCGGCATATCGGAAAATGATATGCTAAGGCTGTTATGGGGCACAGGTTGCTCCCTGACTGCATTGCTATCGGGGAATCTGCCGTGTAAATTTGTTTGCTGCGCTCCTTAGTGTGGATGCCTTGTCTTAAATGGCGGAAGCGATATAAGGAGGGATTCCTTTATGAAGAAACCAAAAGGGCCTAAAAGGACTCTGGCCATATTGACAGGCGGGGGAGATGTCCCTGGGCTCAACCCCTGCATAAAGACCCTTGTCTACAGAGGGGTCAGTGAAGGTATCAGGGTGCTCGGCATCAGGAGAGGATGGAGAGGAATACTGGCCTATAATCCTGACGACCGCTCTTCCCGTAAGGCCTGCATTGAGGAACTTCAGCCCCTTAGTGTAAGGACCATAGACCGCTACGGGGGAACATATCTGCATACCTCCCGAACGAACCCAAGTGCCGCAAAGATCAAGGATGTACCCGAGCATCTGAAGATCAGCTTTGCCGGGGGAGAGAAGACAAAGGATTTTACAGCCGATGTTATAAAAAACCTGGAATCTCTGGGTGTGGAAGCAGTAATACCCATAGGCGGAGACGACACCTTAAGCTTTGCCGTTAGGCTCCACAAGGAAGGTTTCCCAGTAATAGGGATACCAAAAACAATGGATAACGACGTTTTCGGAACGGATTACTGCATAGGTTTTTCGACCGCCGTCACCAGAGGTGTTGGTTTTATTCATGCCCTCAGGACATGTGCAGGCTCCCACGAGCGTATAGCAGTGGTGGAACTCTTTGGGAGGTATTGCGGAGAAACTTCCTTAATATCAGCTTATCTTGCCGGTGTTGACCGTGCAATAATATCAGAGGTGCCGTTTGATCCGGGGAGACTGGCTGAACTTGTGATGAAAGACAAGAAGGCCAATCCCAAAAACTACGCTATGATAACCATATCAGAAGGGGCCACAATGGTTGGGGGAGATATGGTTATGGGAGGCGACCCTGATGCATTCGGGCATAAAAGGCTTGGAGGAATCGGAGAGGAGACCGGAGCGGTGCTCAAAAAATTGACCGGAGAGGATGTGCTCAACCAACGTCTGTCCTATCTCATGAGAAGTGGAGCCCCGGATTCACTGGATCTTATGGTTGCAGTAAATTATGCCAATATGGCGATAGATCTTTTTCTCAAGGGAATATACGGCCGTCTTGTGGCCCTGAGCAGAGGAATATACACCGACATACCGCTCAGCACGGTGATAAGCGGACAGAAAAGAGTTGATGTAAGGGAGCTTTATGACATAAAGGAGTATCGTCCTAAGGTAATGCATGTAAGCGGCAAGCCCATGTTTCTCTATTAGCTTTTTTCTCATTATTATCATCAGATGGTCAGACAGGAGGCAGTAATCGTAATAACTTGTCTTATTTTGTGGTTTTCTTCATGATGCTTTCCTTGCGACCTGGAGAGGTTTCCCTCCCCTTAGGCCGACAGACTGACGCAGACGGGGCCTTAGCGATAAATGGGTGAAGAGATAAAAAGGAGATTGACCCGCCGGATTTATGTGGGCGGAATCCCTATAGGAGGGGGTGCTCCCATAGCGGTTCAGTCCATGACCAATACAGATACGCGAGATGTGGAGTCAACAATATGTCAGATCAGGGAATTAGTTGAGGCAGGATGCCAGCTGGTGAGGCTGGCAGTACCGGATATGGAGGCTGCTGAGGCCTTTGGCAGAATAAGACGCAGGGTAAAAACACCTCTCATTGCGGATATTCATTTTGATCACCGTCTTGCCCTGGCATCCATTGAAGAAGGGGCAGACGGCCTCAGGATCAACCCAGGTACCATGGCCGGGGAATCCGCTGTGGCCAAAGTGGCAAAAGCGGCTATTAGCCGGAAGATCCCCATAAGAGTCGGCGTCAATTCCGGATCTCTGCCCAGGGATATCTTAAAAAAGCATGGCGGTCCATCTCCATCGGCCCTTGTGGAAGGGGCCCTGAAGCAGCTGGAGTTTCTGGAATCCCTGGGCGTCGAGCAGATAAAGGTGTCCCTTAAGTCCTCCCATGTTATTACGACCATTAGATCCTATGAGATGCTGAGTGAGCGAGTGGACTACCCGTTGCATCTGGGGGTAACGGAGGCAGGTACCCTGATTTCCGGAACTGTTAAAAGCGCCATAGGAATCGGCCAACTTCTTTACAAAGGCATCGGGGACACTTTCAGGGTGTCTTTGACACGACCTCCTGTTGAGGAAGTCAAGGTGGCTTTTGAGATTTTGAGGGCGCTTGATATCAGGCACAGAGGCCCTGAAATAATCTCCTGCCCCACATGCGGACGCTGCGAAATAGATCTTTTTTCCCTGGTGGCAGAGGTTGAAAAGGCTCTTGCGGGTATTGAGCACTCTCCACGGATTGCCATCATGGGGTGCGTAGTAAATGGCCCAGGAGAGGCAAAGGAGGCTGATGTGGGAATAGCAGGCGGCCGAGGGCATGGGCTTCTTTTTAAGAAGGGTCATGTTGTGAGGAAGATACCTGAGGCTGAACTGGCAAGGGCGCTTGTGGATGAGGTGATGAGTCTTGCCGGAGAATATTCCGGAGATCTTTAAAGGAGGTTGGAGTTAGCTCATGAGATATTCGAAGTATTTCATACCTACCCAGAAGGAGGTGCCGTCGGATGCTGAGGTTGTAAGTCACCAGTTGATGCTCAGGGCCGGTATGATTCGCAAGCTTACATCCGGCATCTATACCTATCTTCCTCTAGGTCTTCGCTCCCTTAAAAAGGTGGAGCGTATAATAAGAGAGGAAATGGACATGGCAGGGGCCATAGAGCTTGTCATGCCTGCGGTTCAGCCTGCAGAGCTTTGGCAGGAGAGCGGAAGGTGGGACTACTACGGAAAGGAGCTTTTAAGATTAAAGGACAGACACGGCAGAGACGCCTGCTTTGGGCCCACTCATGAAGAGGTCATAACCGATCTTGTAAGAAGAGAGGTCAAGTCCTACAAGCAACTGCCCGTCAATTTTTATCAGATCCAGACAAAGTTCAGGGATGAGATAAGACCCCGCTTCGGCCTTATGCGGGGAAGAGAATTTATAATGAAGGATGCATACAGCTTTGACGCCGGCGAAGAGGGTGTTGCTAGGAGCTACATGAGAATGCATGAGGCCTATTGCCGAATATTTGAGCGATGCGGCCTTGCTTTTCGTGCTGTGGAGGCTGATACAGGGACAATAGGGGGAAGCTTCTCGCATGAATTTATGGTTCTGGCTGACACTGGTGAAGACGAGGTGGTGAGTTGCACCTCATGTGCATACGCAGCCAACCTTGAAAAGGCCGAGGTGAAAGATCAGGTTGCTCCTTCCGGGACCCGGGAGCTTTTGCCTCTTAAAGAAGTTGCCACTCCAGGCGCAAAAACTGTAGAGGAGGTCACATCCTTTCTTTCTATCGGACCTGAAAAACTGGTCAAGACCATTATTCTGGAGGCGGATGGAACCCCTGTGGCGGTGCTTGTGCGGGGAGACCACGAGATCAATCTTGCCAAGCTTAAGGTCTTTCTGGGGGCACAGGTGGTTGAGATGGCCTCCACAAAGATAATTGAAGATGTGACAGGGGCGCCGACGGGCTTTGCAGGACCGAAAGGAATAAGAGTGAAGGTTGTGGCTGATAACTCCGTACGGAACATGAGCAATTATGTGACAGGAGGCAATAAAAAAGATCTGCATCTTGCTAACGTAACTCACGGCAGAGATTATGCTATAAGCGCCTTCGGCGATCTGCGGATCATAACCTCTCTTGACATGTGCCCCAGATGCGGAGCCTCCATAGAGTTCAGAAGAGGCATTGAGGTCGGTCACATATTCAAGCTGGGCACAAAATACAGCAAGGCCATGAAGGCCTTTTTTCTGGACGAACGGGGTGAGGAGAGGCCTTTTGTTATGGGGTGCTACGGAATAGGAGTTGGGAGAACCCTTGCTGCTGCAATAGAACAGAACCATGATGAAAAAGGAATAACTTTTCCTCTGCCGCTTGCCCCGTTTCAGGTTGCGCTTCTGCCTTTGCAGATGCATGAATCCAGGGTTGTCGAGGCTGCGGAGTATCTTTACAGAGAACTCATTTCCAAAGGAGTAGAGGTTCTTATGGACGACAGGGACGAGAGACCCGGCGTCAAATTTAACGACGCTGATTTAATAGGGATACCTCTTCGTGTAACTGTGGGGACAAAAAGCCTTAAGGAAGGAGGCGTGGAGATTAAACTGCGGACTGAGGAAAGAGGATCCATTGCGGCCCTGCATGAGGCTGCTTCCTGTGTAACGAATAAACTGGCAGCGCTTAATGATTCGCTTAAATGACATCACGGCTCTGGTCCTGAGTTATCATCCCCGGGCAGATATCCAAATTATTGAGAAGGCTTACGTGTATTCTGCAAAGGTGCATCAAGGGCAGGTTCGCCTCAGCGGCGAACCCTATCTGTCCCATGTTATGGAAACTGCACATATTCTGGCCCAGATGAAGATGGACGTTGTCTGTATAGCAGCAGGGCTTCTCCATGATACCATTGAAGATACAAATGCCACTCCAGATGAGATAGAGAGGCTGTTTGGGGCCGAAGCACTGAGGATTGTTGACGGGGTTACAAAGCTCAGCAAGCTCAAATTCAACAGCGCAAAGGAACGACAGGCTGAAAATGTCAGAAAGATGATCCTTGCCATGTCTACAGACATAAGGGTCATTCTGGTAAAGCTGGCTGACAGGCTTCACAACATGAGAACTCTGGGTTTTCAGCCACCTGAAAAACAGAGGAGAATCGCGGAGGAAACCCTGGATATCTATGCGCCGATAGCGGGGAGGATGGGTATCCACTGGATCAAGTCAAGTCTGGAAGACCTTTGCCTCTACTATCTGGAGCCGGACATCTATGAAAACATACAATCCACAATCGCCCAGAGGAGGGATGAAAGAGACCGATTCATCAGTGATGTCATTGAGATACTGTCTGCAAAACTTAAGGAACACGACATAAAGCCGATAATTAAGGGAAGGCATAAGCACTTTTACAGCATATTCAGGAAAATGAAAGACCAGAACCTTGATGTCAGTCAGGTCTATGACGTCCTGGCCTTCAGGATCATTGTGGATACGGTAAGGGATTGCTATGCGGTCCTCGGGCATGTCCATTCGATGTGGAAACCGGTTCAGGGTAGAATCAAGGACTATATCTCTGTACCCAAGCAGAATATGTATCAGTCGCTTCACACAACCGTTATCGGCCCCTACGGTCAAAGAATGGAACTTCAGATAAGAACCTGGGATATGGACAAGGTTGCTGAAGAGGGTATTGCCGCCCACTGGAGATACAAGGAGGGAGGAGTATCCGGAACTGTTGATGAAAAGCAGTTGGGATGGGTCCGGCAGCTCATGGAATGGCAGCAGAACCTCAAAGACCCCGGGCAGTTTCTGGAATCTGTGCGGATGGATCTATTTCCCAATGATGTCTATGTGTTTACGCCGAAAGGTGAGGTAAAGGAGTTCCCGATGGGCGCCACCCCGGTGGACTTTGCATACAGCATACATTCTGAGGTGGGGGAAAGATGCTCGGGTGCAAAGGTTAACGGCAGAATGGTTCCTTTGAGATACAAACTTAAAAACGGGGATATAGTTGAGATAATAACCAGCCCCAAGGGACATCCAAGCAAGGACTGGCTGGGATTAGTCAAAACCTCAAGGGCCAAAACCAAGATAAGACAATGGGTTCAGAGTCAGGAGAGGGAGGAGAGTATAAGGCTGGGAAAGGAGATCCTCGAGAAGTATGTGCAGCAGGAACATCTTTCCATCCCAAATATTCTTAAAAGTGATGTTCTGGTTGCAGCGGCAAAGGAGTTGTCTTTCCGATCCGTCGAGGACCTTCTGGCTCAGATAGGGCTTGGAAGGGCGTCGGCCAGGCAGGTGCTGAGCCGCATCAGGCCAAAGATAGAGACAAAGGAGGAAAAGGGCTCCGGCTTTGTAAGCAAGGTTGTGGATCTGTGGCGGCGCCGCAGAGACCCTGCCGGTATTGAGGTGACAGGGGTAAGCGATATGCTGGTGCGCTACGCCCAATGCTGCCACCCTGTTCCCGGCGACCGAGTAGTAGGTTTCATTACCAGGGGCAGGGGCGTATCAGTGCATCGGGAGAACTGCCCGGCGATCATAGATTCGGTCCCGGAAAGACTTGTTCCAGTGAACTGGGTTCCTCCCAGAGATGAGGTCTTTCCCGTCATTCTCAGGGTTACAAGCGTTGAAAGGAAGGGAGTGCTTGCGGATGTAAGCGCAGTGATAACCCAGAAAGATGCCAATATCGCAAGGGCGGAAATCCAGACCACTATGGACAGAAAGGGAATCTCCTTCTTTACCATTGAGGTAAAAAACACCACTCAACTCCAGGAGATAACCGCTGCCATTAAGAAGGTGAAGGATGTACTTATAGTTGAAAGACTCTAAGGCGTTGTATTTTTTTGGTTAAATCTTGACAATTCTTCCTGATTTTATGCAGTTGGTGCATACTCTCATGGTTTTAGGCTGTCCATCACTAATGCAATGCACTTTTTTGAGATTTGGAAGCCATCTGGTTCGTGTTTTGTTGTTGGCATGGCTTACCTTATTACCAAGCTGGGGTTTTTTTCCACATATCTCGCAGGCTCTCGCCATTGGTTTGTCTCCTTTATATAATGGTATAATGCTAATTGTGAGTTTATCTTCGTGAGAAGATCCCGCACATGAAAATGAAGCATATAAAAAAATATTTATAATTTTTCTTTTGAATCTTGGCAAGGATTTTTTTTGGAGAATGATATGACAGCGCCGCGCGAAATATTCACTGGCGAGGAAATCCCTTTACCATCGCCGATTCTTAACCGCATTCCGGAAAAAATTAATCACATTCATCTCATGGGCATATGCGGTACAGGAATGGCATCGTTGGCCGGAATCCTGCAGAACATTGGTTATCATGTAACAGGCTCCGATCAGGATGTTTATCCTCCCATGAGCCATCTTTTGGAATCGCTGAATATAAAGGTCATGAAAGGTTATGGCTCAGACAACCTTAATCCGTCTCCTGATCTGGTGGTTGTTGGAAATGTGATTACCAGGGCTAATCCAGAAGCCATGGCTATGGTTGCGAAAAACCTGCCCTATGTTTCATTCCCTCAGGCTATCAGGAACTTCGCACTCAAAGGAAAGAAAAGTGTCGTCATAAGCGGTACACATGGAAAGACCACAACCTCGTCCCTTGCTGCCTGGATGCTGAATTGTGCAGGGATGGATCCCGGATTTATGATTGGAGGGATCCCTGCTAACTTTCAGGTCAACTTCAGACTTGGAACAGGGACCTTTTTTGTTATAGAGGGTGACGAATATGATACGGCCTTTTTTGACAAGGGGCCAAAGTTCCTTCACTACGATCCGTGGGGATGCATTATTACCAGTATAGAGTATGACCATGCGGATATTTACCGCGATATTGATCATGTCTGTGACAGTTTTGCCAAACTGATCTCTTTGATTCCCGGAGACGGTTTTCTCATCGCCAATTTCGATTATGCCAGGCTAAAAAAAGAGGCAGTGCTCGCCCTATGCCCTGTTCACACCTATGGCTTGAATGGTCATTCTACCTGGGGAGCAGACGGCATAGTAACAGAAAACGGCATCACCAGCTTAAGGATATTAAGAAATGGAAGGATTTTTACTGATCTTTCGACGCATATTTACGGACTCCATAATATATCCAATCTCATTTCCGTAGTGGCGTTAAGTCAATGCCTTGATGTCCCCGTCAGAGCCGTTAAAGAGGCGGCTATGGAATTTAAGGGAGTAAAGAGAAGACAGGAATTAATTGGAGAGGCAAAGGGCGTTACCGTACTGGATGATTTCGCACATCATCCGACCGCTGTTAAGGAGACGGTTGCCGCGGTAAGGGGACGCTATCCTCTCAGAAGGATTATTGCCGTATTTGAGCCGCGCTCCAATTCAAGCAGGAGAAATGTCTTCCAGGAACAATACTCCCGGTCATTCTCAGGTGCGGATCTGGTGATGATACCCAGACCTTCTCTTTTGGAAAAGATTCCTCCTGCCGACAGGTTTTCATCAGAGAGGCTGGTTGAAGACCTCAGAAAGAAAGGCCTGAGTGCCTATTATTTTGAGAATACAAACGGGCTGTTGAAGACCCTTACAGGAGAGGCAAGGAGCGGGGATGTAGTTCTCTTTATGTCCAACGGAGCCTTTGACCATTTACCTAAGAGATTTTTTGAGATAATGGCTGTCTCAAATTAGATGAGAAGGCCTGGTAACGAGGTATTTTATTTGAATTGATTTCCTTATCAAATTAAACTTACATAACACAGGAATTTTCCATACCCGGGATAAGGATGATTTGCAGGATCAATGGAGAAGATTAGCCCCGACACCTACGAGAAATATATTAAAGCCCTTATGGATATAAGCGGCGCCATCACATCAGAGCGCTATCTTGAAGATATCCTGAAGCTCATTGTTATGGTTACGGCCAAGGTTACAGGTGTTGAGATATGCTCTTTATGGCTGATAGATGAAAGCGAAGACCCTGTCAGGATAAGGCTTAAGGCAACCCAGGCAATAGATCCGGAATATGTAAAGGATAGGTCTTTGACCCTCAAGGAAGGCGTGGTGGGATACGTCGCAACCCACAATGAACCCCTTATGATTGAAGATGTACTTCAGGAGCCTCGCTTTAAAGAAAAAGAGATGGCTAGAAAGCTGGGGCTGGTTTCAATGCTGGGGGTTCCGCTTCAGGTAAGAGAGCAGAAGGTCATAGGTGTATTAAACTGCTTTACTTCTGAAAAATACATCTTCTCTGAAACTGAAATCAATCTGATAAAGGCCGTGGCAAACCAGGCGGCAGTGGCCATCCTGAATACGGAACTCATGGTCAAGACAAGGGTTATTCAGGAGGAGCTTGAAACCAGAAAACTTGTGGAGCGGGCCAAGGAGATATTAATGAGAAGGCGCAACATGGACGGCGCCGCGGCCCACAGATGGATTCAGAAAAGGAGTATGGATTCAAGGAAATCAATAAGGCAGGTGGCTGAAGCGGTAATCCTGTCGGACGAGCTCTAATCATCTCTGAAAATTTTCAAAAGAAACCACTTGACAAACCCCTTAAGTTAAGCTTAAAAATATCAAAAATATGAAGCAGCAATAATATCCGCACAAAGGCGTGCGGCCGATATGGTGAGAGGGACAAAGGCGTCTTGCTCCGTGAAGGAGAAGACGCCTTTTTTATTTTTGTTAACTATTTATGCGGATACACAAAACAAGGAGGAAACGAGTTATGAACCTGCATCGCCCCAATTCCAATGAGGCACTTCAAACCAAGAACCGGTCACGTGACGTGGCTCCTCAGTCAGGCATCTGCAGCCGGTGCGTAGATGGATGTAAAGGCAACTGCGACCTTTTCAACGCCACCTTCCGTGGCAGGGAACTTCTTTATCCTCAACCCTTCGGTGAGATTACTGCTGGGGCGGATAAGGACTATCCAGTCGACTATTCCCACCTGAATATTATGGGCTATGCCATGGGCGCTGAGGGATCCATGGCCGATCCGGATCACGCCACCTTTCCGGCGGTCTCCACAGAAACATCATATGGAGCATCCCAAAAGGTCAAGATGAAGGTTCCAATGTTCACAGGGGCGCTCGGGAGCACAGAGATAGCCAGGAAGAACTGGGAACATTTTGCCGTGGGTGCTGCCATATCAGGGATAACCCTTGTATGCGGCGAGAATGTCTGTGGCATAGATCCAAGGCTTGAGCTTAACAAGAATGGAAAGATCGTGGAAGCCCCGGACATGAGAAGGAGGGTGGATGAATACCGCAGGTATCACGGTGGATATGGTGATATAATAGTTCAGATGAATGTTGAAGACACAAGGCTCGGAGTCGCAGAATATGTCGTCGAGAAACTTGGTGTTGAGACAATCGAGCTAAAATGGGGACAGGGAGCAAAGTGTATTGGCGGTGAGATAAAGGTTAGTTCCCTTGATAGGGCCCTCGAACTTAAGCGCCGGGGATATATAGTTACGCCTGATCCGGAGATTAAATCTAATCAGGATGCATTCAAACACGGAGCAATAAAGGAGTTTGAGAGACATTCAAGGCTTGGGTTCATAGACCAGGAAGGGTTTATGAAGGAGGTGGAAAGGATAAGAAAAATGGGCGCAAAGAGGGTTACCCTCAAAACAGGCGCCTATCCAATGAGGGAACTTGCCATGGCCATCAGGTGGTCGTCGGATGCAGGTTTAGACCTCCTCACCATTGATGGTGCTCCTGGTGGGACAGGCATGAGTCCGTGGCGGATGATGTCCGAGTGGGGTATCCCGTCAATTTATCTGCACTCCATGGCATACGGGCTCTGTGACAGATTGGCGAAGAAGGGCGCCCGAGTGCCTGACATTGCATTTGCCGGCGGCTTTTCCTCTGAAGATCATATTTTTAAGGCGCTGGCACTCGGTGCTCCTTATTGCAAGGCAGTATGCATGGGAAGAGCTTTGATGATCCCCGGCATGGTAGGGAAGAACATCGGCAGGTGGCTGAAGGGTGAAGACGGTGGATTGCCTTCAACCGTCAAGCAGTATGGTTCAACCAAGGAAGAGATATTTGTTTGCTATGAAGAGCTGCGCTCAAAATATGGAGAAGAGGTTGATAAGTTCCCTCTTGGAGCTGTAGGTATTTACAGCGCATCACAAAAGCTCCAGGTGGGGTTGCAGCAACTTATGGCCGGGGCCAGGAAATGGCGTGTTGATCTTATATCCAGGAAGGATCTGGCATCTCTTACTGAAGAGGCTTCCAAGGTAACGGGCATTCCATATATCATGGATGCTTACAGGGACGAGGCCCTTGCTGTCATAGACGCATGATATTTCTTGATCCTGCAGTATTCGGTTTGAAGGATTGAAGAGATAACAACCGCGACCGGCCCCTGTTTTGAGGGGCCGGAGTGTTATCATGCTTTGATCCGTTATTTCAATTTGATCCAAATCAACCTTGCCGTAGCGCTGCCTTCATTAATCCATTCGGACGGTATCTCTGCAGAAAGATAAATAAGATCTCCCTGCTTAAGACGATGGGAAGCCTTTCCAAGTGTTACGCTCAGTGTTCCAGAAAGCATATAACCCAACTCTTCTCCCTTGTGTATGAAAAAATGGGAAGGAAGGTTTTTGTTTGGAGGGATCTCAATTAAATATGGCTCTGCTCTGGTTTCAAGGTCAACCGGTATCAGCAGCTTTCCGATTATTGAGTCTTCGTGCATATGCTGAAACTTTATCTCCGTTGCCTCCTTTGCCGGGAAGATGAATCGGCTTCTGGTTCCACCTTTTTCCTGAAAAAATGCGTTTACCTCCACCGACAATATCTCTGCCATTTTTAGAAGGGCCGGGAGGGAAGGGTATATGAGATTGCCCTCCACCTGTGAGATGGTACTGGGGGTGACTCCCACCAGTCTGGCAAGCTCTGTCTGAGAAATCCCTCTTTTGGTTCTGAGCTCCTTTAGCCTTGCTCCCAGATCTCCTCTCGCAGTTCCCCGCCCTTCATCCTCGAAAGCTATTGAAAGGCCCTTGGCCCAATAACTAAAAGCTCTGTTAAACGTGTCGAGGTCTCTTTTTTCTGCCTTAACGAGGGTAAGGGCTGTACTTCCTCTCTTTACAGAAAGATCAATTACAACCTGGGCTATCTGGTTTATCTGTGCCTTGAGTCTGGGGCTGTGAGCCCCTTTTTCCAGTATCCAGTAGGCTATTGTATTGAGTTCATATAAGCGGGGGCAAGAATGGGCATAAAAGCTTGCCATTTTTTCTTCGCCGCCCCAGAGTTCCTGCATCCCCGTTATACTTTCAAAGACAAAACGCACGTCCCCTTTCATAGTGGCGTGGAGTTCATAGAAGGCCTTGGTGAAGCTGTAGACGTCCCTTGGGTCCTCCATGCGGATGATGCGGCAGGCCGAAGCTGACTGGTCTTCATCATAAAACTTAAGGAATATATCTGAGCCTTCTCCTTTTCCGAATGTGAAGCAGTCTAGGATTGTAAGCAGGTTATTGTCGGCAAGATCGCCGAGCTTATCAATAAGGTTGCGGGGAGAACGATCAAAACTAACATAGATAATAGGTCGCCCTTGTTCCTGGGATGCCTTTATAAAATTAAGGCAGAAGACTGATGCAAGGCTCCCTGCATCGTCGTGCCATACTACGTTATCTCCTATAAAAAGACCTCCCAGAATCTTATCAAGATATCTAACGCCTGTTGCTATTTTTACTTTTGTTCCCATATAAAGACCCTCCGAAGGTAAATTGGGGAAAGGTGCTTCTTAGTCTTGTATCTCACATTTAATTATTAGATGAGACGGACCTTGCGGTCAACATGATAGGGAACTGCGTGGTATTAAGTCAGGAAATCCCGGCCGGCTGTTTCCTGAACGGATGCATTAGCGGCACTTAATCCAGGAAAGATCTTTTAGAGAAACTTGCTAGATCAACATCACAAAGTCAAGATAAGATGATAATGATTGCGGCTTAGGGAGGTATGGTTTTGCCGCTTGACTTAGGCCCGACCAGCAATGATAATTGAGTAACTTCACTCAAACACTCACGGAAGCTAAGGAGAATATTTTATGAAAAAGCTAATAACAGGCCTTTTGATTGTAGTGCTGAGTTCAGGAATTGCTTTCGCCGGAGGCGATAAGAATCAGGGGACCACAGGCAGCGGAACGACATCTACAGGATCTACAGCCCAGGGTGCTGGTTCTCAGTCTCGTACTGGGAGATGATCAATCCCTCATTAAATAACTGAAGTGGAGTTTTAACAAGGCAGTTTTACTGAGAAAGTTCCTTTCAACTGAACGTGCCTCTATTCAGGGACATGTGAAGAACCATGAAATGAAGTTTTTTTCAATTAAATTATGTCGTTAAAAGGTAACGCTAAGGAGTCGTTGCAAATTTTCAGACATGGAGCATATTGGGAATGACTATGCATTTGAATCAGTTACTTATAGGCGGTAGCCCGGGAGGCTGGCAATGAAACCGGTGATTTTGGTTACCCGCAAATTGCCGGAAGCTGTCGAAGAACGGCTTCTAAGGGATTACATGCCCAGGCTTAACCCTGATGATCACCTGTATTCAAGTGATGAACTGATTGAGAGTGCCTCCGGTGCCGATGCGATCCTTCCATGTCACACTGAACGCTTTACTGCCCAGGTAATCCAAAGGCTGCCCGTCAGTGTTCGAATTATTGCAAACTACTCGGTCGGATTCGATCACGTGGATGTTGAGGCCGCGAGGAGTCGTGGCCTTGTTGTGACTAATACTCCAGATGTCCTTTCCGATGCCACGGCTGAAGTGACCATAATGCTCATGCTTGGGGCGGCCCGTCGGGCCGGAGAAGGGGAACGAATGGTTAGGACCGGGACCTGGAGGGATTGGAGTCCAAGTTTTATGGTGGGGACCCAGATGACCGGCAAACGGCTTGGCATTGTCGGGCTGGGGCGCGTGGGCCGGGTTACTGCCCGAAGAGCAAGAGGATTTGACATGATCATCCACTATCATAACCGCCGTCGTCTCCCGCCCGATCTGGAAGAAGGAGCTGTTTTTCATCCGACACCGGAAGATCTTATGCCGCACTGTGACTTTCTGGCCTTGCATTGCATATCGTCACCTGAGACCTATCGCATGCTCAATGCCGACAGGATCGCACTTCTGCCGGATGGCGCCATTGTGGTAAACGCAAGCCGTGGGACCGTTGTTGACGACGATGCGCTGACAGCTGCCTTGAAATCAGGCAAAATAGCTGCCGCAGGACTTGACGTATACAATGGGGAGCCTGTCATTCACCCGGAATACAGGGCGTTGCAGAATACATTCTTGATGCCCCATATCGGAAGTGCCACAAAAGAGACACGTGATGCCATGGGATTCCGCGCCCTGGAAAACCTGGACGCATTCTTCGCAGGCAGGGAACCCCCCGATCGGGTGGCATAAAGGCATTTACCCAAGATCTTTAACTGGTTGCCATGAACCAGGAGCATCAGCAGGCTGTGGATTCACTAAAAGAGATGATACATAGCCGTAAATATGTACCCGGCGAACCAGAGGAGGTGTCATGGACGCAAAAGAGGAAAGGTTAAAGGGAAGGAAGATACTCATAGTAGATGATGATCCGGATGTGCTGGATACGCTGGAGGATTTACTTTCCATGTGCGAGGTAGTCAAAGCCAGGACCTTTGAAGACGCCAGCAGAAAACTGGGGACACAATCTTTTGATATGGCACTCCTGGACATAATGGGAGTCAATGGTTACAAGCTTCTGGAACTGGCGGTAGGCAAAAAGGTTATCGCTGTTATGCTTACGGCGCATGCCTTCAGTCCTGAGGATACCATGAAGTCCTTTAAAGGAGGGGCTGCTTTCTATGTGCCCAAAGATAAGATGGTCGAACTGCCGGCCCTCCTTGCCGATATCTTTGATGCAAAGGAAAAGGGAAAAAGCACCTGGATGCCTTTCATGGGTTGGGCTGAGGCATATTACAGCGCCAAATTTGGTCCCAAGTGGGAAAAGCACAAAAAAGAATTCCAGGAGAAGCTGAAATAAGCGCCCCCCTTTGATCCATTCAATTAGGGGGTGCGGAGGGGATTTATGTTTGATTGATCTGCGATTGCGCCGTCAGTTGCTGTATACCAAAGAGGGCAGCCATAACCCTATCCCGGGGAACATGTAGAGCAGAAAAATAGCAAACACTTGTATAACCATGTAAGGCATCATCCCCAGAAAGATCTGGTTCAGAGTAACGTGTGGAGGTGAGACACCTTTCAGATAAAAGGCTGCCATAGCCACGGGCGGCGAAAGAAAGGCGGTCTGAAGGTTGAGCGCCACAAGGAGGCCGAAGAAGAGCGGATTGATGTCGAAGTGAGACAGCAGCGGGATAAAGATCGGCATGAATATGACGATTATCTCGGTCCACTCCAGTGGCCATCCGAGCAGAAAAATAATGACCTGGGCCAGGATCATGAATTGAACCGGGGTCATATCAAGGGATTTTACCCAATCGTTTACTATTTCCTGGCCGCCCAGCAACGCAAAGGCTGCTGCAAAAATGCTCGATCCCACAAAGAGCCAGCATACCATGGCACTTGTTTTTGCGCAGAGAAAGACCGCCTCCTTTAATACGCGCCAGTTAAGCTGCTTGTATGCCGCTGCGAGCACGAATCCGCCGAAGGCCCCCATGGCCGCCGCCTCGGCCGGTGTAGCCAGCCCGACGATTATGGTTCCAAGCACCCCAAGGATTATCAGCGCAAGGGGAAAGAAGGATCCAAGCAGCATCTTGAAGATTTCTAGACGGACAAAGGTGAAAACCGCGTAGATAATTGCAAGTATGGCAATAAAAACACACAAAGTGATCCACCACCATCTGGGTACGGGTTTCCTTTCGCCAGCCTGGGAGGTTTCTTCACTTACAGCTGTTTCCTGCGAATTGGTTGCTGGGGAAAAATTTGCTTCCCGCTTTTCAGAGCCTTCTGGTTCCTGTAACCCTTCTTCAGACTGGGGTTCCTCTGCCATTGCAGCCAACCCCATTGCCTGCACTCCCTCGGGCAGTTCTTCTTCGGGTGCAGTGGCAACCAGATAGAGCGAGCCCATGAGCATTGCGGTTGCAAGGGCCGGCAAAAGCGCAATGAAAAGGTTGGTGAGTAGGGTGCGCATCGGCACGTCAGCGTTGCGCTTACCTTTGATGGCAAGGATAATACCAGCCAGAACGTTTTTGCTTTTAGTCCTTGAGATTATCTCTGCAAATCTGGGAAGATGCACTCGCCGGTCTTCTTCGGAAAGCTGCGGGGCAGCGCTTGGCCAGAGCTTTGCGCATACAATGACGTAGACTACATATAGACCGGCCAGCATTATTCCGGGGAAAAAAGCGCCTGCGTAAAGCTGCACAACTGATACCCCGGCTGTGGCGCCATAAAGTATAAGGAGGACCGACGGAGGGATAAGTATACCCAAGGTACCTCCTGCAGTCACTGATCCGGCCGCAAGTTTGACTCCGTACCCGGCCTTGAGCATGGCTGGAAATGCAAGAAGACCCATGACAGTCACAACTGCACCGATGATTCCTGATGCCGTGGAAAATATCGCACAGGTAACAATCGTTGCAACGGCCAGTGAGCCGGGTATGCTTGCCGTGGCAAGGTGAAGTCCCTTGAAAAGCTTCTCGATCAGGTTGGAACGTTCCACCAGGTACCCCATAAAGACGAACAGGGGAACCGAGATGAGTACATCGTTGTTCATCACCGCATAGGCTCGCAGTGCCATAAGGTCAAGGGTCTGAGCCACTGCTGTATCGGGATTCTGGCTGCGATAGGCAAACCATGCGAACATCGTACCCAAACCCATAAGCGTGAATGCTGTAGGAAAACCCAGCATGATCGCGACAACTATCATTGCCAGCATGAGCAGGCCCAGGTGTCCGTTGGTCATCTGTGAGGGCGCCGGCAGGATCCAGAAGATAAGTCCCACCACAATGGCCATCATGGAGAGTCCGAACCAGGCTTCTTTTCTCAACGTGCCCCCCTTTCCTTGGCCGCCACCATCTCATCAAGTTTTGCAATATCCTCGTCCTTGACATGCAGGACTTCCTTCAGCTTGTCCACGTCCACTTCCTCCACGTCCTCCTGGCGCGAGGGCCACTGCCCGTCCTTAAGGCATCTGATGCAGCGGATGATCTCTACAATGCCCTGTAAAAGGAGAAAAAAGCCTGCAACGGGAATGACGGCCTTGAAGGGATAAATAGGCGGGCCATCAACAGTGATATTAGAGTGCTCTCTGATAGCCCATGACTCTCCGGCATATATAAAGCCGGCATAGCACAGGGCGGTAACGCCCGGAAGAAAGAACACGATAAATAAGGTCAAGTCAATCGCAGCCTGCAGCCTTGGAGGGAAGAAGCCGTAAAGTACGTCTCCACGGACATGACCGTTCTTTGATAGCGTGTAGGCTCCGGCCATCATGAAAAGGCTTCCGTACATCATTATCATGGCATCAAATGCCCAGGCATGGGGAGCGCTGAGAGCGTAACGCGAAAACACCTCATAAGTAACGAGAAAGGTAAGCGTGAGTATCAGCCATGAAAATGTCTTTCCCACAAAGGTGCTTATCTTGTCGATAGTAAGCAGTAACTTCTGCATACTCGATCCTTTTTAGGCAATCAGCCACCCGGAAACCATGGGGAAACCGGATGGCTGAAGAATGTTGCGTTTGGAGATCTTACTTCTTTTTTGCCGGGGCTTTCTTGGCCCCGAAGTAGTGGTTATATGCCATGCGCCGATTCACATTGGTATCCATATCCCAGGCTACGGCGCGTTTGGCGAATGCATATTGCGAGTCAAGGACCTCCTTGAAAAGAGGGTTCTTTTCGGAATATTTCTTTATAACCTCGTCGAAGATTTCAAGCTGCTTCTGGAGCACGGAATCAGGTGTCTTGTATACCTTGACCTTATCTTTGGTCTGCAGCTCGATGTAGTCTTTGGAGTAACGGTCAATAGCTTTCCATGACATATCCGCGGAAGCTGCCTCCACGGCGTTTTCGATGATGGCTTTTACCTTGTCGGGGAGTGCATTGAACTTATCCTTGTTGAACATGACCTCGAACTGTTCTGCACTCTGATGGAAACTTTGCAGCATGTAAACCTTGGAGACATCCGGGAAGCCTAGCAGGCGGTCGGATGAGGCGTTGTTGAACTCCGCCCCGTCAAGCAGCCCTCTATCCAGAGCCGGCACAATTTCACCTCCGGGCAATGCATTGACCGCTGCACCCAGTCCCGTGAAGAGGTCAATAGAGATTCCAACCGTTCGGAATTTCAGGCCCTTGAAATCATCCGGTTTGCTGATCGGTTTTTTGAACCATCCCAGGGGCTGGGTCGGCATTGGGCCATAGGGGAAGGAAACCACGTTTGCGCCGATGGAGTCATAGATCTTTTGCAGAAGCGCCTTGCCGCCGCCGTATTTATGCCAGGAGAGCAGCATGTTGGCATCCATGCCGAAGGCAGGGCTTGATCCCCAAAGAGCAAGGGCGTTTTGCTTGCCGTAATGGTATACAAGCACTCCGTGGCCGCCGTCCAGCGTTCCCTTGCTTACCGCGTCAAGCAGGTTAAACGCCGGCACCACCGCTCCGGCAGGAAGGACCTCAATTTTGAGATCTCCACCGGTCATGTCATTGACCTTTTTTGCAAAGTCAAGGGCGTATTCGTGGAAAATGTCCTTTGTTGGCCACGTGCTCTGCCAGCGCATTGAAATAGGCCCCTGAGCCTTAACAATGGCCGGGAACCCCATGGTTGCTGCTGCTCCGCCCGCTGCAAGTGCTGAAGCCAGAAACTTGCGCCGGGACATCCCCTTCTGGGCCTTGACCTGATCCGAGTTCTTCTGACTGCCTGAATTACTCTTACTCATGCCTTCCTCCTTAAGAAATTTTTGGGTTGTAAGAAAAAAGACGAGAAACGGGAAAAAGGGACCTACCCTACAGTTTAGCAAAGTTAAGAAAAAAGTTTCTTTGTGTCAACAGATAAAAAGGATACTAAAAAGAGGTCTCCCTCTAAGTCGGGAGGCCTCTTATGCAGTTTCAACCGAATGATTATTTCTTAACTATCTTGCCCGTAAGTCCGCCGAGCCAGTCTTTTATTCCATCCCCCACAGAGGGTCCCTTTACGGTGAATGTTGTATCAGCCTTTATGTCGCTTTCCATGCTCACTGCCCTGGCAGTGTATGTGCCCTCTGGAATTGGCGGTTTGCTTATAATTACTATGTTTTCATTCTTGGCGTTTGAACCCATATCGGCCCTTAGAATCTCTGTTACCTTGGAGAGGGTGGCAACCTTGGCCACAAAGCTCCCGTCTTTGTCTACCGCTGCGTCAGCAAGGGGAACGTCGACTTTCTTGCCGCCCTTTTCAACACCCAAAAGGCTTATGAACACGGAGTCTCCAGGTTTAAATCCCTTGCCTTTAAAAGAAATGGGTGTCCCCAGGACTCTTGCAACACCAAGGCTTATGCACTCAGGATCCACTATCAACTGGGCTCCTTTTAAATTAGGGTCGAAGTCCCTTGGAGCAGATGCACAACTGAAAACAAAGGCCAGCGAAGTTACCGCTAAAGCCAAAAAAATCGTTTTGATATGATTCGTTTTTCTAATCATTTTAATCCTCCTCAAAATATTCCATCTAATGCTCAGCATGAAAACCTAGATGCGTCCCAGTTTTTTAAGGACGACATCCAGGTCCACATCGGAGCTCATCCAGTCTGATATTTGAACGGCCTTTCCTCCCTCTTCAACCTTTGCAAGGAATGAGGATCGGGCTCCTTGTCTCTGGGTTGGTCCATAAGTCAATTTGGGCCCGATTCCCTGGAAATCTTTCAAGGATTCCATGGCCTTTACGAAACTGTCCGCAGTGAGATCCCTGCCTGCCCTCTGGAGGGCCTCAACCATTGGTTCAACAAAGAGAAATCCGGCATAAAAGAAGATGCCCCACCGGTCCTGTGCCGCGAATTTCTCCTGGGCTTTCTTATACTTAATCATAAGAGGGCTCTTTGAATCAATAAGTTCACCGAACGAAACATATATTACATCTTTGAAAAGGCCCTTGGTAATTTTATACATGATATCTGTATCGCTCAACGTACTTGTGGTCATCCACTGTGGTGAAAAACCCAGTTTTGCCGCCGTTCCGAGGATTATGGCCCCGTGTTTTGGTAAGAGCCACATGAGAACGCAGTCAGGTTCGGCCGCCTTGAGTTTCATGCAGTGGGAACTAAGATCTGTGTCAAGCGGTTCAACGGATACCGAGGCGACAAGTTTCATGCCCATCTTTTCAAGCGCGTATTCAGCGCCTGCAAGACCTTCCTTACCGTAATCGTCGTTTTGATAAAAGAAGGCGATCCTTTTTTTGCCCATCTTCTTTACAGCATAGTTGACAAGTATGGCAGCTTCATCAATGTACAGGGGATAATTTGCAAAAAGATACTTGCTGGGTGGAAAAGCCCAGTGTGTTGAACCTGTAGCGGGGCCAACCCATGGGACCTTGTTGCTGTCGAGATATTTTTTGACCGCCATACCGGGCGCGGTGCCGACACCGCTTGCAAATGCGAATACCTGCTTGTCTTCGATCAATTCCTTTGCAATGGCCTTGGTGCGGGGCGGCATGTAACCGTCATCCCTCAGGAAGTAGTTTATTTTGCGGCCGTGTATGCCGCCTTCGTCGTTGATCATATCAAAGTAGCATCCTGTTCCTCTTGCCACAGCGCCCCAAAGAGCGGCCGGGCCGGTCTGGGGCCCCCATTGACCTATTCGAATCTCAGTATCGGTTACGCCTCTTTCAGCAGACACTATCGGAACTGTACCCAGCAATAAAACCAGTAAACACAAACCCATCAACGCATACTTTTTCATACTTTTCCTCCTCTGTTCCTTTTGAATGAAGGTTTCAATAAACACCTGCTCCGGCCGGACCATTAATTTGGTCCCTATTTCTTGTACATGGCCTCAATGAGATCCCTGAAGGCCTCATTTACGTACTTTCTCTTTACCTTCATGGTGGGGGTCACCTCTCCATCTTCCTCATAGAGTTTCTTGGGAATAATCTTAAATTTTTTGACCTGTTCCACTCTAGACAGGGTTTCGTTGACCTTATCCACTTCTACCTGGATCAGACTTATAATCTCAGGACTCTGGGTAAGATCCTTATAGGTTGAAAACTGGATTTTGTTATCCTGAGCATACTTAACGACATTGTCCTCATCAATGGCGATTAGGGCGCTTATAAATTTCCTCTTGTCTCCTATAACTATTGCATCGTTTATATAGGGACTGAATTTAAGCTTGTTTTCAATATATTGAGGAGTGATATTCTTCCCGCCGGCTGTTACTATAATATCCTTTTTCCTGTCGGTTATCTTGAGATAGCCGTCATTGTCAAGCTCTCCGACATCTCCGGAACAGAGCCATCCGTCCTTCAGTGTCTCTTCTGTGGCTTCAGGGTTTTTATAATAGCCCTTGAAAACGCTTGGTGCCTTCACGAGAATCTCGCCGTCATCTGCTATCTTTACATCCGTTCCGGTCAAGGGGGGCCCCACCGTGCCGAGTTTAACTTTTCCTATTCTTGAAACGCAGGTTACGCCTGTTCCTTCTGTTTGACCGTATCCTTCTATGAGATTTACGCCTATGGATTGAAAAAAAAGAAGCACATCAGGGCTTATGGGTGCCGCCCCTGAATAAGCGACCCTGAGCCTGTCAAAGCCGAGCCGCTCTTTTAATTTTCTAAATACAGACAGGTAGGCAAGCTTGTAAAGCCCCTCCAGGTATAAAGGTACAGGCTTGAAGCTCATCATCAATGAGGCCCTCTGCTTGCCTATCTTGAGGGCAAGGCCAAATACCATCTTTTTAAACCAGGTTGCATCCGACATCTTGATATATACTGTTGAAAGATACTTCTCCCAGATCCTGGGCACAGCATAACCGACGGTAGGGGATATCTCGCGCATGTTGTCGGTAACAGTATCCAGGTTTTCAATAAAATTAACTGTATATCCATGAGTTATATGGGCAAAAACCGAGAAAAGTCTCTCGAATATATGACATAGAGGCAAAAAACTCATCACCTCGTCGGTATCATAAATGCGATTATCAGAGGTAATGGCATGGGACATCCAGGTTACATTCCTGTGGGTAAGCATGGCCCCCTTTGGTGGGCCGGTTGTTCCGGAGGTATAGATAAGCACAGAAAGATCCTCCGGCGTAATCTCCCCGGCTTTTTCTTCAACAAGGGCCGGATTCTTTTCTAAGGCGCTTTTTCCCGAATCCAAAAGCTCATCGAAGGTGATAACCATGGGATCCTTGAAATGCCTCAGACCTTCCAGGTCCCAGACTATGACTTTTTTAAGAAAGGGAACGTTGTCTCTGAATTGAAACCACTTATCAAGCTGTTCTTCGTTTTCCACAAAAAAGAACTTGGATTCGGAGTTCTGTATCACATACTCCACCTGAGGCCATGCATTGGTGGAATAGACCCCCACTGCAACTCCCCCGGCACACTGAATTCCCATGTCGGCAATAACCCATTCAGGGCAGTTGTCTCCTATTATTGAGACGCAATCACCTTTTTCAAGACCCATTGAAATGAGGGCTGCCCCTACCTGTGATGCGAGTCTGTAGTAGTCCTTCCAGGTGATGTCATGCCAAAGTCCGAATTCCTTCTTTCGCATTGCGGCACGGTCTCCATACTTTTCGACCGTGCTTTTGAATATAGCTGGTACCGCACCGATATTGTTGTTCATAATCTGAAAAACTCCGATTTGAAACTGATCATGTGCGCATGGTCCTCTAACGCCACCGCTTTTTTCTCTTCCATCGCTGAAACCCTTTGGCGGATTCCTCCGAGCGCACACCCATGTAAAATTCCTGAACGTCCTTATCCTGCATAAGCTCGTTCGATTTACCCTTCATAACGAACCTGCCGTTTTCAAGTATAAGGCCCACATGAGAGATACTGAGGGCCATGCGGGCATTTTGTTCCACCAGTAGAATGGAAACTCCCTGCCTTGATATCTCAACTATGATCCTAAATATCTCTTTGACCAGGAGAGGGGAGAGCCCCAGGGAAGGTTCATCTAGAAACAATAGCTTTGGCCTGTTCATCAGGGCCCTGCCTATGGCAAGCATCTGCTGTTCTCCGCCTGAAAGCGTGCCGGCCCACTGGTTCTCCCTTTGTTTAAGAATGGGGAAATAACCATATATCCTGTCGAAATCACTTTTTATTCCTCCCCGGTCCCGTCTGATGTAGGCCCCCATCAGGAGGTTTTCCTTAACCGTCAATTCATCGAAGACCTCTCTACCTTCGGGGACATAGGAAAGCCCCATGCGAACTATTACCTCCGGGTCTTTACCATCTATTCTTCTTCCCAGGAACTCAATTGTCCCCTTGTCTGGCTGATCGTCCAGAAGTCCCATAACCGTCTTGAGTATGGTTGATTTTCCCGCTCCGTTGTTTCCAAGCACGGCCGTTATGGTGTTATCTTCTACAGTGAGAGAAACACCTCTCAGGGCATAGATAAGACCATAGAATGTTTCTATGTTTTTAATTTCAAGCAGCGTTCCCAATGATTTCTTCCTCTCCAAGGTAGGCCTTCAGTACATCCGGATGCCTTTGTACCTCATCAGGCATGCCTTCCACGATGGGCCTGCCAAAGTTTATGGCCAGGACCCTGTCGGATATATCCATGACCATTTTCATATCGTGCTCTATAAGGAGTATGGTGACCCCCAGTTCGTCCTGTATGTCCTTTATCCAGAAAATCAGATCCTGTTTTTCCTCTGAGTTCATTCCCGCCGAAGGCTCGTCCAGCAGGAGCATTTTGGGCTCAAGGGCAAGGGCTCTTCCAAGCTCAACAAGCTTCTGAGTTCCATACGGAAGATTGCCTACGAAGTGATTACGAGCAGACTGAAGATCCAGGAGATCGATTATTTTTTCCACTCTCTCACGGTGGAGTATCTCTTCCCTGGCCGCCCTGGAACCTCTCCTGAAAAATGTTGCACCGCTTAAAACTCCGGTTTTCATGTGGACATGGCGGCCAAGCATAAGGTTTTCCATGGTCGTCATGCGGGAGAAAAGTTCTATGTTCTGGAAGGTTCTGGCAATCCCCTTTTGGGCTATCTTGTGGGGTTTGAGTCCTGTTATTTCTTCTCCCTGGAATACGATACTTCCGCTGCTGGGTTTGTAAAGTCCGCTTATGCAATTAAAGATGGTCGTTTTTCCCGCCCCGTTAGGTCCTATAATGGAGAAGATGGTTCCCTTGGCCACAGTAAAGCTTACCCCGTCAACCGCCATTAGACCGCCAAAGCTTATACACAGTTTATCCACTGAAAAGAAGACGTCGCTCATTGTCCGGTTATAAACCGCCTCTCTTTTATGCTTTTATACTTTCTTTATGTAATGTTTGGCAAAAAGTCCGCTTGGCTTAAAGCACAACACAAGCACAATAATGCCGAAGGCTACTATGGATTTAAACTCAAGTGATACATAACCCCCGAACAGGTTTTCTATAATTCCGAGTATGTAACCGCCAAGAGCTGAACCCACCAGGGTGGTCATTCCACCCAGCACCGCGGATGCAAATCCTTTCAAAAGCGGTTCAAGCATCAGATTGGGGTCCAGCGTAGCTACGGGGGCAAGCATAATGCCGGCCACAGCTCCAATGGTTGAGCTCATAGCCCATGTAACCGATAATATGCGATTAACACGAATACCGTTTACCCTTGCAGCCATTGGATTTTGTTGTGTGGCCTTCATGGCAATCCCTACTTTGGTATAGCGGAAGAAAAGAAAGAGCAATAACATCAGTGCCAGCGTTACCAGGAGAGTCGCCAGGTTCAGATAGCTTATGACAGCAGGTCCAAGGTTTACAAGGTCGAAGTCTGAGACAGGAAAAGGCAGGTCTCTCTGATCCGCACCCCATTTCCAGCTGGCCACTCCGTAAAGAACCATTTCAAAGCCGAGGGTAATCAGTATGAGACTCAGGATGTTGGGGTCCTTCGCCCTCCTAAGGAAAACAAACTCCAGAAATGCCCCCAGCAGGGCGGCGAACAAAAGGGCGCCTATAAATGATATTGCAAATGAATGTCCGTAGGTCACAAGCAGGGTAAATGCCACAAAGGTAGACAGCATGGCCATTTCGCCCTGGCCGAAGTTCGGGACCTCTGAAGTCTTGTAGATAATGACCATTGCCAGCGCTATTAGAGCATAAAGGCTTCCGAACGACAGACCGCTTAACAGCAGTTGAAGAAACATAAGGTTGTCCGCTCCTTACCATAAAATACAACCTGTGCCTGCCTGTGGACACGCACCGGTTAAAGTAATCGCTAAAAAGGCCATGTCTTCCAGTAGATCTTTGTTCTTATCCAAAAGCCGTAAAGCCCCAGAGGCTCAAAGACCACAAGGAGGATTATTATGAGCCCGAAAATAATACTTGCTATATTGGGAAGGCCTGCAACGGTCATGAACTTTTCTGAAAATCCTATGAGCAACCCGCCCAGATAGGGAAGCTCCTGGATTTTGTCCAGTTCCAGCATCAGCCAGGTCATTACGATGCCTCCCATGATGGAGCCGAAGATGGAGCCAAGACCTCCTACTATTACAAAGGCCAGGAAATAGATGGAAAGTATGAAGTTGAACGTACTCGGGCTTATGAATCCAAGGAGAAATGCAAAAAGTCCCCCTGCAACACCCGTGTAGAACGCGCTTACGGCAAAGGCGAGGGTTTTGTAGTAAACTAGGTTTACTCCCATGGTTTCAGCTGCTATATCGCTATCCCTTATTGCGATAAAGGCCCTTCCGACTCTGGTTTTCATGAGGTTGCGTGCTCCCAGAACCATAAGAAAGGCTATGGTCACTGTAATGAAGTAGCGCCCCAGGTCAGTTGTTATTGATATTCCAAATAACGACAAGGCAGGCGCCTCTACACCCATCCTTCCCCCGAATACTTCCCATCTTCCGATGACCTGGGTGATGGCCATTCCGAATCCCAACGTGGCTATTGCAAGGTAAGGCCCCTCAAGCCTCAATGCAGGCAAGCCAAGTACGAATCCGAAAAAAGCGGCAATGAAGGCAGCAGCTACAAGGGCGAATAGAAATGGAAAATGGAATGCCTTCATCAAAAGTACGGTTCCGTATGCGCCTATGGCAAAAAAGCCTGCGTGACCGAGGGATATCTGTCCGGTGTAGCCCACTAGAATGTTAAGGCCAATGGTGACTATGATGTTGATGGCCATGTAATTGGCCATGTAAATGTAATAACTGGGCGCAAGGAAAGGAAATGTAACAAGGGCGGCGATCAACATCAAGAACCAAAACCAGAGGACCTTGCTGTCCAGTAGCTGAATGTCCTCATAATAGTCCCTCTTCATGTCCATGGCAGTTTGCTTATTCTCCTGTTCTTAAATGAATCCTTGGCTGCTGGAACCGGAGCCTTCTTCACCGTTCCACATCCTTTCAAGGACCTTGGTATAGTAAATCTCGGTTTCCTCCAAAAGAGGCGATTTCTTTCCTGTCATGTTGAGCTTGAGTATCCGGAAGTTAATCCTCTTTATCAAGCGGTATCTATCTCTTTCATCCTGCATGGCTGAAAGTAGATCCTCCATCTGTCTGATTTCTCTTCTGAGCTGAAGCTCCGGCGGCAGACAATCTGCATTCCTAAGTATCTTGTAAGCAATTCTTAGATCTTCAGGGACGTTACTGTCGTCTTCCAAAACAAGAGGTTCGCCGGCACCGGGGAGATTATCGAATTCTCCCTTTTCAATGGCTTCGCTTATCTTTTTTTCAGCTATTTTTTCGAAACCTAACAAGTTGAGCTCCGGTCAAAAATCAATTTTTCACTAATATTAAATCTGTTAGATCCTTGCAAGCTTTTTTTGGGGACGCCTGATTTCATATCTAGTCCGAGGGGTTCGTCTCAAGAAGGACTAATGGCGCTTGACAATAACATGATCATCCGATATTCCCAAGAAGCTTAACTGGATAATAAGCTTGTAATATCAGGGTGGCCGGAGGCATGGCTTTATCTATGGTTGATGAAACGGACAGGAAGGTTATAAGCCTTATTCAGGGAGACATTCCCTTGGTTGAGAGACCTTTCTCGGTCCTGGCCAGGAAGGCTGGTATAAGCGAAGATGTCTTCATAAGTCGCATCCTCACTCTCAAGGAAAAGGGCGTAATAAGAAGGTTCGGAGCAACCCTGCGGCACCAGGAGGCGGGTTTCAGCGCTAACGCCATGGCGGCATGGCAGGTTGAGGAGGATAGGATTGAGGAGGTGGGAAGCACCCTTGCAGGGTTCAGAGAGGTAACCCACTGCTATCAGCGAAGGCCCCACCCTCAATGGCCTTTCAGCCTTTATACCATGCTTCATGGAAAGAGCGAAGACCAGTGCAGGGAACTTGCGGAAGAAATGTCGGAGAAGGTGGGCGTTAAAAAATATGTCCTTCTTTTCAGTGTTGAGGAATTCAAGAAAACGAGCATGGAGTATTTTTGAGATGGTCAATAGATCGAAAGAGCTTTTTGAAAGAGCCCTCAGATGTATCCCTGGCGGCGTGAACAGCCCTGTCAGGGCTGCGAAGGCAGTGGGGACGGTGCCGGTTTTTATTTCAGATGCAGAAGGCGCGATGCTGCGTGACGCAGACGGAAGGGAGTATATAGACTATGTTTGCTCATGGGGACCGATGATTCTGGGACACGCCCATGGTGAGGTGATCGAAGCCGTAAGACGTTGGGCAGAAAGGGGAACGAGCTACGGAGCTCCCACGGAAATAGAGGTGGAGATGGCAGAAACCATTTGCGCGATGGTCCCATCCATGGAAATGGTTCGCATGGTCAATTCCGGCACGGAGGCCACCATGAGCGCCATAAGGCTTGCAAGAGGATTTACAGGCAGAGACAAGATAATCAAATTCGACGGGTGTTACCACGGCCACGCAGACAGCCTTCTTGTATCCGCCGGCTCGGGGGTGGCTACCCTCGGCATCCCTGGAAGTCCGGGGGTTCCGGCAGATCTGGCGCGTCATACCGTCTCGCTTCCCTTTAACGATTTGGAGGCAGTCGGCCTGGCTTTTAGAAGATTCGGCTCCGAAGTGGCTGCTGTAATAGTCGAGCCTGTGGCGGGAAACATGGGAGTGGTCCTTCCAGAGGAGGGGTTCCTCCAGGGGCTTCGTGATATGACCAGCCGATACGGAGCACTTTTGATATTTGATGAGGTCATAACAGGTTTCAGGCTTTCAGCCGGAGGCGCTCAGGAGGTCTTTTCAATCAGACCGGACCTTACATGTCTTGGAAAGATCATAGGAGGAGGGCTTCCTGTCGGGGCTTACGGTGGAAGGCGCGATATAATGGAAAGAGTGGCACCCCAGGGGGATATTTATCAGGCGGGGACCCTTTCAGGAAACCCCGTTGCCATGGCAGCCGGCCTTGCCACCCTTAAGATTTTGAGAGATGGCAGTTTGTACAACGATTTGAAAGAAAAAGGAAAAATGCTTTTTTCCGGACTCAAGGAGGCCGCAGAGTCATCCGGAGTAAGCGTCACGGTAAACAGTATCGGTTCTATGGGGTCTGTGTTTTTCACCAAAGGACCGGTCAAGGATTTTGAATCTGCCGCACGGGCCAGCACAAGGATTTTCAGGGAATATTACGGGCAAATGCTCAGAGGCGGAATTTACCTGGCTCCATCGGCCTTTGAGGCCAGTTTTGTGTCTCTTGCTCATAGTCAACAACTCATTGAAAAAACAATTAATTCAGCCAAAGAGGCTTTTCGCTTCCTGGCGGCAGAAATCTGTTGACTTGCCTGGAAGTGCTGTGATAGAGACACAATCTGGTTTTAAAGCCTAGGGGCCGCTGACAGTGCCCGGTGGGTGCATGGACGAAGACCTGAAAAAAACCATAAAGGCTTTAGGTTACTTGAGTACGGTGGGCATGTCCATGGCCCTGTCCGTGGCCATTGGTGCCGCTATAGGGTATTATCTGGACAACTATTTCGGGACAGGCCCGTGGCTGACCTATGGTTTTTTAGGGCTGGGGATAGCTGCGGCCTTCAGGAATCTGTATATACTTTACAAAAAGGCAAAGGACCTGTGAGCGACTGGCAACAGCTTTCAAGGAAATTGAGAATATTCAACTGGATTTCCCTGCTTATCCTTGCGGTTGCAAGCTGCCTCAGCATGGCTCCTTCTTTCACACTCGGCTTGGTCCTAGGCGGAATAATCAGTATAGCCAACTTTGCAGTCCTCAGCCGCAGTGTGATTTCCGCCTTTGGTGCGTTCGGAGTGAGCAAGGCGAGCAAGGTCGCCATAGTATTCAAATACTATCTAAGACTTGCGGCAATGGGAATTCTCATTTGCGTCTTGATTGGCAGCTCATGGGTGAGCCCTGTGGGACTCGCCTTTGGGCTTTCGATAGTAGTCCTAAACATCATTGTGTTAGGAATTAGTAAAGCGTGTAATTTATCGTCACGGGAGGCTACTTAACACATGCATCATCCTATTTTTTTCATAGATTCCTTTCTTGAGGCCATAGGATTTCATAACGCTTCATTCTTTTCCCATGTGACCCATTCCTGGCTGGTAATGCTTATTTTGGTTGTCAGCGCCCTTCTTTTTGTAAGAGGGATACAGCTTATTCCAACCAAGGGACAAAATTTCTTCGAGGTCCTTGTTGAAGGACTGGAGAAGTTCATGGTTGAGATTACGGGACCAGAGGGAAGATTCTTTTTTCCATTCATCGGAACAGTATTTCTGTACATACTTGTGTCCAATCTGATTGGACTTGTTCCCGGGTTCAACTCGCCCACCGCCAACCTTAATACGACCCTGTCAATGGCTCTTTGCACTTTTATTTACACCCATATAATAGGGATCAAGTTTCACGGGGTAAAATACGTGAAGCATTTTCTGGGGCCTGTGTGGTGGCTGGCTCCCCTCATGCTTCCCATTGAGTTGATAGGGCACTTTGCCCGTATAATGTCTCTAAGTGTGAGGCTTTTCGGAAATATATTCGGAAAGGAAATGGTTCTTTCCATACTTTTCGCACTTGCCGGGCTTTACCTGGCTCCGCTTCCGATTCTTTTCCTGGGTATTCTCGTGAGCTTCATTCAGGCGCTTGTCTTCATGCTGCTTTCAATAATGTATTTTGTGGGTTCCATGGAGCACGCACATTAAGGAAGTTGGCAGGAATGTTTTTTTGTAATGAGTTTATGGAGGAAGGCCATAAAAATCAATAAAGAGAAGGAGGTTTGTATGTCTAGGAAGAGTTTGGTTAGTATCATGTCGGCAGGTCTTTTGTTGGGATCGGCATCCATGTCATTTGCCGCAGGAGACCCCCAGGTTCATGCAGCAGGACTCTGGGTGTTCTTCGGTATCGCTATTGCCTGCGGTTTCGGCATAGGCGTGGCGGCTCTCGGTACCGGCCTGGGCATGGGTAACGCCATTAACGGCGCCCTTCAGGGTACGGCAAGAAACCCTGAGGCGGGCGGAAAGATCATGACCACTATGATCATTGGTCTGGCCCTGATCGAGTCACTTTGTATCTACGCCCTTGTTATCTGCTTTATTCTTGTCTTTAAGATTCCGGACATGGGTGCACTGTTTAATCTTATAGTCGGAAAATAAAAGGCTGAATCAAAAAATAGGGGCTCCCAAAGGGCCCCTATTTTTTACCAGTGAATGTGCATTTTTTCACAATCTGAAAGGCTTTTTAAACGGAGTCAAATCGGTACTTATGATGAGTGAATCAGGCAAGGTTCCTGCTCCAACCATTGAAAGGCTTGCGATCTATTCAAGACCGCTTGAGGACCTTCTTGAATCCGGAACCCCGGTTGTCTCCTCTGAAAGGCTTGCAATTCTTTGTGGCGTTAATCCTGCCCAGGTGAGAAAGGATCTGGCCTATTTCGGGGAGTTCGGAGTGAGGGGGCTGGGATATGAGGTTAGAGAACTTCTGAGGGCCATAAGGACCATCCTGGCCACCGACCGCGTATGGCACCTCTGCATAGTAGGAATGGGTAATCTGGGAAGGGCATTGGTTGAGAACGAAAACTTCAAGAAACGAGGATATCTTTTTGCTGCAGCATTTGATGTGGACAACAGAAAGGTGGGCGAAAGGCTTCGATGCGGACTTGCTATTGAGCCTATCGCGAAAATAAAAGAACTGGTTGGACGGCTTAACGTTGACATAGGTGTCATAACGACTCCGCAGGAGGATGCACAGAGGGTGGCCGATCTTCTCACTGATGCAGGTGTAAAGTCATTGCTTAATTTTGCTCCCTTGCAGGTGCGGGCGCCGGCCTCATGCTTTGTTGAACACGTGGATCTGGGCGTTAAGCTGGAGAATCTCGCATATCATCTGACAAGGTTGCGTGGCGCCAAACCTCATAAGTAGTTCGAGGCACGGCATCTGTTGTTCCAGGGTGACGCACGGTATGCCTATTGCCCTGTTACCCTGCTCAAAAGCTTATCCTGCAGGTAACTCCCGGTATATGATGCCTTGCAGGATGCTAGCTGCTCCGGAGTTCCGGCAGCAACCACGTAACCGCCATCTTCTCCCCCCTCAGGCCCCAGATCTATAACGTAGTCTGCTGTCTTGATTACGTCAAGGTTATGTTCAATAACCAAGACAGTATTTTTTAGGGCGACAAGATGATCCAGCACCTCCAGAAGCTTCTTAATGTCTTCAAAATGAAGCCCTGTTGTGGGTTCATCCAGCAAATAAACGGCCCCTCCGCTTGTCTTTTTGCTGAGTTCCCTGGCGAGCTTTATCCTCTGTGCCTCTCCGCCTGAAAGAGTGGTTGCCTGCTGGCCCAATCTTACATAACCAAGACCGACATCCATCAGTGTTGTTAGCTTTGAGCGAAGGGCAGGGATCTTTTCGAAGAAACTGGATGCCTCCCTCACCGTCATATTCAGCAGATCCGCAATTGTATACCCCCTGTATCGTACCTCCAGCGTATCTCTGTTGTACCTAAGTCCGCCGCATGCCTCGCATGTAACGTAGACATCAGGCAGAAAATGCATCTCTATCTTTATTATTCCATCTCCTTTGCATCTCTCGCATCTTCCCCCTGCCACGTTGAAGCTGAACCTCCCTGCCCTGTATCCTCTTGACCTGGATTCAGGAAGCATGGCAAAGAGCTCCCTTATGTGGAAAAAGATCCCAGTATATGTGGCCGGGTTGGACCTTGGTGTCCTTCCAATAGGGCTTTGGTCAACATTTATAACCCTTGTGATGCCTTCAATCCCGCTTATACTGTCAACTTCTCCGACCTTATGGTGTGATCCGTTAAGGGTGTTGCAGAGGGCAGGGTAGAGGATGCCGTTTATAAGGCTGCTCTTTCCTGAACCGGATACCCCCGTGATACAGGTTAAGGTTCCCAGAGGTATCTCGACGGTTATGTTTTTGAGGTTATTCTCTCTTGCACCATGTATGACCATTCTGTTTCCTGTTCCCTTTCTTCTAGAAGCGGGAACAGGGATAATCATTTTTCCTGAAAGGTATTTGCCGGTAACGGAGAATGGATCAGCCAGTAGATCTCTGGGGGTTCCCTGGAAAACTATTTCCCCTCCCAATTCGCCCGCGCCAGGTCCCATGTCAATTACCTGGTCGGCTGCGGTTATTGTCTCATGATCGTGTTCGACTACAATGACTGTGTTTCCGAGTTCCCTTAGTCTTATTAGATTTTCAAGCAGCCTGAGATTGTCCCGCTGGTGAAGTCCTATGCTTGGCTCATCCAGAACGTAAAGAACGCCGGCAAGGCCTGAGCTAATTTGAGTTGCAAGCCTTATCCTCTGAGATTCACCTCCTGAAAGGGTCGCTGAAGATCTTTCAAGCGTAAGATACCCCAATCCGACATTTATAAGGAAATAAAGACGTTCCTCTATTTCCTTGAGTATCCTGGAGCCAATAGCTCTTTCTTTGGCCGAAAGGTCAAGGGACCTGAAAAAGACGTGGAATCCGGTTATAGGAAGAGCGGTCATCTCCTTTATGTTTTTTCCTCCTATACGTACAGAAAGGCTTGCCCTGTTTAGCCTCGCGCCAAGGCAAGAAGGGCAGTCACTAACGGTCATGAATTTTTCCAGCTCAGATCTCGGTAGCTCCGATTCTGTTTCATCGTATTGTCTTTGAAGGGTTGCCAGGACGCCATCAAAGGATCTTGTGAATTTCTCTTTTTCCCTGCCGGTGTTGAAGGAGAATTTTATCCTTTCTGCTCCTGTTCCAAACAGGATTGCATCCCGGACAATCGAAGGAAGGTCCCTGAAGGGTGTGTCCATATCGGCGCCGAAGTGCTTGCAGACGGCTGCCAGTACGGTCTGTCCGGCTCCTGATGTACTATAAAGGCGTGGTGCTAGGGCGCCTTGCCTTAATGAAAGATCAGGCCTTGATACAATTTTGTCCGGATCAAGATAACTTCTGGTTCCGAGACCACCACAGTCCCGGCAGGCGCCTGCGGGATTGTTAAAGGAAAACATCTGAGGGGTAAGGCGGGGAAGACTCTTTCCGCATAAGCGGCAGGCTGTCTTCGTACTAAAGAAAACCTCCTTTTGATCCTCTCCCTCCAGTATGAGAGATCCGTCCGACAGCGAAAGAGCCAGGTCAACCGAATCGGAGATCCTCTTTACAAGGTCTTTCCTTACGGAAATTCGGTCTACAACAACGCTTATTGAGTGACGCTTCGTTTTTTCAATGCTTATCTCTTCCTCAAGTATAAAGCTCTTCCCGTCCACTTTGACCCTGGTGAAGCCGTCCCTTTGAAGTTTTTCAAAAAGATGGGCATACTCGCCCCTGCGATCTATTACCAGGGGAGAAAGGATCTGGAATCTGGTTCCTTCCTGTGAGCCCAAAATCTGATCCACTATCTCCTGTGCGGTCTGTGAGCTTATCTCAACGCCGCAGTCAGGACAGTATGGTCTCCCTATCCTTGCGAAAAGTAACCTCAGATAATCGTATATCTCCGTAACCGTACCTACAGTGGAGCGTGGATTGCGCGTTGCGGTTCTCTGTTCAATGGCTATTGCGGGTGATAGACCGTCTATTGAGTCTACATCCGGTTTTTCCATCTGTTCGAGAAATTGTCTGGCATAGGCTGACAGGGATTCAACGTAGCGCCTCTGTCCCTCTGCGTAGATGGTGTCAAATGCAAGAGATGATTTACCTGAACCGGAAATCCCCGTCACGACTACGAGCTTATTTCTCGGTATCTCGAGGGAGATGTTCTTGAGGTTGTGCTGTCTTGCTCCCTTTATTTTAATGAAACCCTCTGACATATTATTCCGTCTAGATTTTGAAAGAAGCATCGTTTCATGGTCTGGTAAGTTCACCAGCAGGATAAGAGTCCTTTTGCCTGGCGGAAGCCATTTGAGATGCCATTTTAATTGCAGAAATGAGGCTGGATGGGTCCGCAACTCCCATTCCTGCTATGTCGTAAGCTGTGCCGTGATCCACAGAAGTCCTAATGATCGGAAGGCCAAGGGTTACATTGACGGCGTCCCCAAAATGAATCAATTTAATAGGGATAAGACCCTGGTCGTGGTACATGGCAATCACAGCATCGAATTCGCCCTTGTAAGCCCTGTAAAAAAGTGTATCAGCAGGGAATGGACCCGAAACCGGGACTCCCATTTTCCTGCATTCTTCGACTGCCGGGGCGATTATTTCTGTCTCCTCTGAGCCGAACATCCCCCCTTCTCCCCCATGGGGGTTAAGAGCGGCAACTGCGATACGGGGGTTCTCTATTGCAAAATACTTAACAAGGGCTTTCCAGGTTATTATAATTACAGAAATAATTGTCTCCGCGCAG
>QZIK01000147.1 GCA_003599015.1 Desulfobacteraceae bacterium
CATACCCGATCCCGAATCCCAAGATCCCCGCATATACCGGATCGATGGAGCCAAACGCTTCATTACATCTGGAGAGCAGGACCTGACGGAAAACATCATCCACCTGTTGCTGGCTCGCATTGAAGGTGCCCCGTCCGGGACCAAGGGGGTCAGCCTCTTTATCGTACCCAAAATCTGGGTAAACCCAGACGGGTCTCTGGGAAAGTCGAACGACGTCTATTGCACGGGCGTGGAACACAAGATGGGCATCCGCGGGTCAGCCACCTGCTCACTCAGCTTCGGGGAAAACGGCCAATGCCGGGGCATTCTCCTGGGTGAACCCCATTCAGGAATGACCAAGATGTTCCAGATGATGAACGAGTCTCGTCTGCATACGGGTCTCATGGGCACGGCCCTAGCGGCGAGTGCCTATGATGCAGCCAGGCAATATGCCCGGGAGCGGGTTCAGGGCCCTCCCTTTACCCATCCGAAGGGAGACAGGGTTCCTATTATTCAGCACGAAGACGTGCGGCGCATGCTTATGAACCTGAAGGCCGGCACCGAGGCCATGCGCGCCATGGTTCTGAAGGTGGCGCTGCTTCTCGATATTTCCGAGCGAGATCCAAACGAAAGCGCACGAAAAACGGCCCATCAGCAAGTGGAAATGCTTACGCCGGTGGTCAAGGCCTACTGCTCTGACTTCGGCTTCAATCTCATTCGGGATGCCATTCAGGTTCTGGGGGGTGTCGGCTTTTGTAGTGAATTTCCAGTGGAACAGTACCTGAGGGACAGCAAGATCAACTCCATATGGGAGGGCACCAGCTATATCCAAGCCTTGGACCTGGTGGGACGAAAACTGTCTATGGATAGCGGGCGGGTATTTCGGAACTGGCTTCAAGGGGTCATGGATTTCGCCTCAACATACAAAACAGACAATGAATTTGGGGCCGATGCCAACCTCCTGTGCCAGGCTGCAAGTATGTTGCAGGAGTTCGCCTTGGCCTATCCTCAATATCTTAAAGAGGGTAAAGCCCGGCTTGTTCCCCTGACAGCCACCCGCTTTCTGGAATGCTTTGCCGAGGTGGGCCTTGGCCATCTCATGCTAGAACAGGGACTCATCGCACGCAACAACATCCAAGGGATTACCCCAGAATCGCCGGACGGCATCTTTTATCATGGCAAGGTGGCCAGTTCTCACTATTTCATCAGGAACATCCTGGTTAATTTGTTTTCCAGGCACGTAACATTCAAACATGAGGACACCTCTGCTCTCGATATTCCAGATGAGGCATTATAGCTTGACTCTACAAGATAACATATCAAAAATCAGGACAACGCCATTCCTTTGGTATGTATTTTCCCGTCGCGAATCTCTATGATCCTGTCCGCCATGCTTGCCAGTGCTGGATTGTGGGTCACAAGGATAATGGTTATGCCCTCCTTTTCATTCAGCCCCTTGAGCAGGCCTCCGATCTCCTGGCTTCTTCTGGTGTCCAGGTTCCCTGTAGGCTCATCAGCCAAAAGTATGCTGGGTCTGTTGACCAAAGCCCTGGCAATAGCCACACGCTGCATTTCTCCTCCGGAGATCTGGCCGGGCAGGTGTTCCTTGCGGTGGTCAATCTCCATGAGTTTCATGATTCGAGCAACCTCGTTTTCTGCCCCCGGTTTTTTGTAGAAGGTAAAAGGCAGCATTATGTTTTCAATAACAGTAAGGGTTGGGATGAGATAGAACTTCTGGAAGATGTAGCCGAAGATCTCCCTTCGGATCTTGGTAAGGGATGATTCGGACAAGACCTCACCGTTATCAACAACGGTTCTATCCGCAAGAACAAGCCTGCCTGAGGTCGGATTGTCAAGACATCCAAGAATGTTTATAAGCGTGGTCTTCCCTGAGCCTGAAGGCCCAACGAATGAGACAAACTCTCCGACCTCCACTGACAGGGAGACGTCGTTGACTGCTGGAATCTCCTCGCTTCCCCTGCGGTAGATCTTTACCAGATGTTCGGCCTCCAGGACCTTTTTTCCATTCTCGTTCATTATTCCACCTGACTTCTTATCGCTTCAAGGGGGCGAACTCTTCCCGCTTTCCACGAAGGATAGATGCCGCTTAAAATTCCTATGATTATAACAACCCCGAAGGTCAGAGAGACGAGCGGCAGGGTTATCTGAACCAGACCTCCGCTAGGCGAGTACGGCAGGAGCTGTCGTATCAGGATCTCCGTAAGTTTGGCGGTGGCCATGGCCAGGGCCGATCCTATCACGCCGCCGCTGATGCAAAGCATCAGGGTTTCAAGCCAGATTAATTTAAAGATGTCCCATGCTGTGGCGCCCATGGACTTAAGTATGCCTATTTCCTGAAGTCTTTCCATTACTGACATGAGGATTGTGTTTATGACGCCGACCACGGAAATCAGGATGGCGATAAGGGCTATGGAGAAGACCATAACCTTGGCGGTGGAAACCAGGGTCATGATAGTCTGCTTTACCTGCGAAAGACTTACCACCTGCACGTCCGGAAGCTTGTACATTTTTTCCTCGAACCGCGCTATATCCGCTTCCTTTTTCACCTTGATGCCGATACCGGTAAGCTCATTATTTATCCCAAATATCTTCTGCACAGCGTTCAAAGGCAGGAAGATGGTTCCGTCGTCCTGGGTTCCTGTTCGCTTGAGGATACCTACAACCTTTACCTCAACGTTTTTCTCTGTAATAAGAAGAAGGTCTCCCACCTCGCGCTGTTCCAGTTCCGCCGCCTCATATCCCAGCACAGCCTCCAGTGCATCCGGGTTGGTGAACCAGTTTCCCTGTTTGAACTCCAGAAAGCTTTTCATCTGGGGAAAGGTGGCAGGATCAACCCCCAGGTAAGCGCTGTAGCCTCCGCTCTCGCCCTTGTTAGGGTCAAAGACTGCCTGCATGAGCATGGCAGTTATTCTTTCCACCTCAGGCTCTCTGGTGATTTGCTCTGTGATGCTTTGGGGCATATATCTGAGACCGGTGCCTCCTTTCAGCATCAAAGTGGCTGCTTCGTAAGGGCACCCCTTTGCTGTGACGATCATCTGAAAGCCCAGGTTGTCTATATCCCTGTTGAGCGAAGACTCATACCCCCTGTTAAAGCCAAGGAGGCTTACGAGCACCCAGGCCGCAAGGGAAATCCCTATAACGGTCAGACCGCTTCGGGCCTTTTTACGAAGCAGATTTTTATAAGCCACATTGAAGATGTTTATCATTTCTGTTCCCCGCCGGATTTGTGATACTTTAAATGCCTGTTTCCAAGAATGAATTCATCCACGAGTATGAGGTTTTTCTTTGTTCCCCTGAGAGCTGCCCTGAAGTCGAATTCAGCCTCAGGTACAGGATTTACGATTTTAGCCACACCGCTTTGGCCGGTTGTTTTGCCTGTCTTTACGTCATATCTGTAAAAATCCTCAAGGGTCATACCCACAAACTGTTGGCCGAACTTGGGTGCACGAAGCTCCTTGCCGTAACGGGAAGTCAGTTTCTGGAAGTAGAAGTTCCTGATTACACCGTCAAGGTCCAAAACGACAAAGACCTGGATGCCGCCGTACTGTCCTTTTTGATTTACCCCGTGGATGTAACCGATCTTGTCCTTGCCCTTGAAAACCTCGTAAAGGGTGTAAGGAACGTCAATGGTTTCAAAAAGCCCCTGAAATTTGTCCCCCAGACGTTCTTCAATCCTCGCAAGTAGCCCAGGACCTCCAAGCTGGTCAATGGACACATAATTGGTCTTGTACCCGGTTGAGCCGGGAAAGAGCCTGACTACATCCCTGTCCGGATCATTGAGGTCGCATCCCACCGCGGCATAAAGAAATTGTGACGGCAGGAGAATCCAGAAAAACAGAAGAAGAATATTGAATTTTTTGTTCATATTATATACCTCCTGACTGCCGGCCCGATTGCTTAAAATGCCGGAATAAGGCGCCAGGGTAAGTTGGAGGATCGAGAAAAACAATCACAGTAACTTGTAATACCAGTAAATCTGAAAAACTACTCTGTTGTCGTTCATCTCGCCGTCGTGACTGTACATACCCCTGAGTGTCAGATCAGAGGTCAGCTTATAGGATACTCCGCCTGAAATTTCGTAACGCCAGTCATCTCCTATTTTCCAGTATACAGGCTGGGCCTCCAGTTTTAATCTGTCTTCCTCCAGCAGATTGATCCCGACCCTCCATAGAAACGCGTATGTTTCCTCCTCCATTTTTTCCCCGGCAGCCATCTCAAAACGGTTCTCTATATTGTTCCAAAAGTATGTAAAATCACCGCCAAAAAGAAGTGTCCTGGCGGGATCAGAATGGATCTTCTCATAGCCCATGGTTTCTAGGGGCTTCCCGTAGGAGGATGACAACCCGATGTTGTAGTTATCACGGCTCAGTACCCCGTAGGAGGCCCTTGCACTCAAGAGGTAGTTGCCTTCAAATTCAATGGGCATTCCTGAGCCTGTGCTGTAGGAAAAAGATAAATTCCCCCACTCAAAATCCCTGGAGGCCCCAATACCCCAATCCCGGTCATAGCCGTAACCGTACATGGCCAGGGGTTGAAGCAGAAGAGAATGACTGTCCAGATATGATGCAAGTCCGAAGGCTATGCGGTTGTGCCCGACCCAGAGATCTGCGAATCCGGCCTTGTACTTGAAAAAGGCATTGTAGAGCTGTACCTGGAATTCATCTTCTCCTGTTTCCCTGTGCTCCTCGTTATATGCGACACGCATCTGAAGGGCCAGGGTTCCCCAGTCACCTGTTTCACTGGAGAGGCGCTGCAGATAGTCAAGACCAACGCCGGGTTTCTGCATCACGTCCAGAGGATTCATAGAATAATATAAGGGCTCGTCTTTTTCGCTGGAATAACCCCCAACGCCCTGTCCCTCAAGAAAAAGAAGATAACTCTTTCCGGAGGCTGGAGCTGCCGATAAAAGGGTTGCGGCAAAAAGGGCCAGGATAAATCTATACATGGAACCTTACGCTTCCTGTGTAAACGGACTTTTTGTCCTTGAGAAATTTAAGTTCTACTTCCCATTCCCCGGGCATAACCACGCTTATCGGAAGCAGATAATCTCCCTTCTTGTTCACTTTGAAATACTTATCACCCGTGCCGTGTGCTCCTCGCATGGAAGGCATATCAGCATTGCCCGTGATTTCAAAGGAGCTGTCCTGGCTTCCGTTTTTTGTAAATATCTGTATCTTCATGATCAGGGTCCCCATCTGGGGTTTTTTATCAAATTGACAAACAAAATAGTAGTCGTTGCCGATCCAGTAAGTTTGGCCGACCTTAACCTGAGGGGCCTGAGAAGCACCAAGAGCTTCTGCAGTTAAATACAGCTTTGCGTCTTGCTGGTTAAAAGTTGAAACCGCCAAGAATGCGGCTCCGAAAATTGCCATGGTTTTAAATAGTTTCATAGCCATACCCCAACCTTCTTTCTTCATGAATTTAAACTAGACTAATATGGTAGGAATATAAAGTCAGTATAACCGAGTGTCAAGGAATGAGCACTTAATTGTAACGGCAGAGGCAACTTATATCTTTATGTGAAGCTGTAGAGGCTTAACGTTAACCATTTGAAAGAATTAATTGTTGTGACACACTCCCTGTTTTCAAAAGAGCTATGGGTTTTCACTGCCGTTTTCTTCTGACATGGCGGTTTTCGGGAAATCTGGCAGCCTAACGGGCAAAATATTTATCTTTCTTTATCTTCTCGGGTTAGAGTGATTTCCGGCCGTTTCGCAGGGCATCTAGGCGGTTATAAAAGGATTAACAATAAAATAAGCGGCAAGGCACATTATTACAGCCCCTGCTGCCTTCCTGAACCAGCCGGTAGCTCCCTGCCACCTGCTGTTTTCAAGGATTCTTTTTACTGCTGCAGTGGAGCTTCCGGCGATTACGATTGGCAGGCAATGACCGAGTGCGAAGAGGACTATGAAGAGTATACCGCTTGCCACCTGCTTCTGAAGGGTAATAAGTGCAAGTATGGGGGCTATGAAGCCGAATGTACACGAACCTGAAAGGACCCCATAGGCCAGCCCGAGACCAAAGGCGCCCCAGAGTCCCTTGAGGTTGAGTCGGTAAAGGATACTGCCCGACATGCTGCACTTCTCAACGCCCAGCATGCCCAGGGCAACCCATACCAGGATAATTCCGACCATGACCTGCCAGTAGTTTCCCACGTCCCCGAGCATCCGACCCAGAAGGGCACAGATTACTCCAACCAATGCTATGGTGACGAAAAGCCCTGAAGTGAATGCAACCGCATATGAAACCGCTTCTCTGGGATTAAGGATCTTTTGCTGTCCTCCCACATAGGCTACAACCAGAGGGATGGAGGCAATGTGACACGGACTGAAAAGCACACTTATTATGCCCCACAGAAAACATCCCGCTGCGGCTACAGCAAGGCCGCCTGACATCCACTGGTTTACAGTCAAGAAAAAAGAATCCAGCATCACTTACTCCCTCCAGGCATCTTCCCCGGGCTTATTCAACACCCATCTTTTTAAGCTGCGCAACGATTTCAGCTTCCGGCATGAATCCCACATGGCGGTATATTTCCCTGCCGTCTTTGTCAAAAAAGATTTGGGTCGGTATGGCCCTTACCCCAAATCGTTTTGCCTGATCCCTATCCTTCCATACGTCTATTACAATTACTGCTGCCTTGCCTCGAAAGTCCTTTTCAACCTTCTCAAGGATAGGGGCCATCATCTTGCAGGGTACGCAGCTGTTGGCTCCCAGGTCAACCATTGTAACCATGCCTTTTGCGGGTATGCCAGACCATCTTTCCGAAGCTTTTGCGCTGACCTCATACCGGATTTCAGACACTACTGTTATGAAAAGTAATATTACAATGATTTTTATTAATTCAAAAGTTCTATTTCTTTTTATATTGCCCATTATGATTGCTCCAGAACAAGTAGGTCAGCCGGAGAGAGGTTTCCGTATTACGTGCACTTAAGCCACTTCTTAAGTTGAGCCCTAGGGGGAACCTTGCCGACGGCCTTGACCTTGCCGTTAATTAGCAGAGCGGGACTGCCCATTACACCGTATTTGCCTATCTCCTTTATATCCCTTATGTGTTCCACATTTCCCTGAAGGTTCAAGTCGGCCATAGCAGCCATCACCTCCTGCTCCAGGCGGTCACAGTTGGGGCACCCGGGGCCCAGCACCTTGACATCAAGCCCGTTTAGGCGTTCTTCCTCATAAGGGGCTCCGATTGCCTTCTTAAACTCCCTCAGGAAGGCCTCCGCGTAAGAGGTCGTTGCCCTGTCGGGAATGTAGTTGGATTTGGAAAGCCGCTTTAGCAGTTCCGCCTGGACCTCTTTGTCTGACATCCGTCCGCAACATCCTGCAACTTCGGCGAGCACATCCTTGATCCCGATGATCCCTACCGTCTGGCCAGAGACTCTTATCTGTACTACATCTTTTTGACTCATTAAGGGACTCCCCGTGCTGCCAATGCACCATTAATCATTCCGTCCATGGTGGACAGTATAACAATTATAAGACAGAAGGTTAAAGTTTTCTTAAGCCCCATCAGTCCCTCAAGAATCGGTACCTTCCTCACAGGGAATTTCCTACAACAAGGGCGTAAATGTAATGTTCAGGGATGAGAGCAGCATGCCCTGATTACTCTCTTTGTCCCATTGACTCCTTTAGTCAAGTATGAAAGTGAGGTCGGGAAAACAATTGGGGCAACCGCGACTAAATTCGTATAATAGAATATAGTCGTGGGGGGTCATTTGTCAACAGTGGAGAAATATGGCTCATGCCGGGCTTGTTAAGAATTTCCTTTTATATCAAAATGGGTTAATATAATCAGTTTATGTAGTCGAAGAATTTATAGTACGAGATAACATCTTGAGGTTTATTGCCGTGAGCCAGGTGCCTTCAGTCCTTCTTGTCCATCCTCCCGTGAGCAGGCCGTGCGAGCCTCCTGCGGGAGTGGCTAAGCTTGCCGGAGCTCTTGCACGGCATAGGGTGGACTGCAAGGTCTTTGATGCCAATCTATATTGTCTTTTCAGCCTGCTGGGGCAGGAGCCGGACCTGACCGATACGTGGAACAGAAGGGCGTGGACGAACTTGCCGGGACATCTGAGGTCCATAAGGGAATTATATACATACCGTAACCCGGACAGATATAGCCGGGCAGTGAGGGATATAAGCAGACTTCTCGATGCGGCTGGAAGAGCCGGCAGCTCCAGAATAACCCTTGCCAATTACAGTCATGAAGAGCTTTCTCCTCTGAGGAGTCATGACCTTCTTAAAGAGGCTGACCATCCGGAAAAAAACCCTTTTTTTTCTTCATTCAGCTTGGGATTTAGTGAGATTTTTGAAGATGACCATCCGACCGTGGTCGGCTTTTCACTCAATTATCTCGCCCAGGCACTTACGTGTTTTTCAATGATAGGCCACTTAAGGAAGCTTTACAATCGGCTGACGATCGTGCTTGGTGGAGGGCTTGTCACATCCTGGATGAGCAGACCGGGTTGGAGCAATCCCTTTGGCGGCCTGGTAGATGAGATGGTCTGCGGACCAGGAGAAGAGAGGCTGCTCGAGGCCTGCAATGCCGGCAGTTTTTCTGTAGAAGGCCAGCCCGATTATACCTGGGCTCTTAATTGTAACTATCTTTCGCCAGGATTCATTCTCCCTTACAGCGCCTCCACCGGTTGCTACTGGCGAAGGTGTGCGTTTTGTCCTGAGAAGGCTGAGAAAAATCCCTACAGACCCGTATCCGATGCCAGAGTCATCACAGAGCTTCAGGGCATTGTGAAAGATACCGCTGCCTCCCTTATTCACTTCCTTGACAATACAATGAGCCCGACTCTACTGAACAAACTTGCCGAAGGTCCACCCTTGGCTCCTTGGTACGGGTTTGTAAGGGTGTCTGATCTACTTGGTGACAGGGACTTTGCATTTTCCCTAAGGAACTCAGGGTGTGTGATGCTCAAGATCGGGCTTGAATCAGGAGATCAGGACGTCCTGGATAAGCTGGACAAGGGGATTGATCTTGCCGTTGCTTCAAGGGTCATTAAGGCCCTACACGGGGCCGGTATCGCAACCTATATTTATCTTCTCTTCGGCACTCCCCCGGAGAGGGAGGAAAGCGCTTTTAAGACCCTGGAATACACAGCAGCACACAGTGATTACATAGATTTCCTGAACCTTGCTATCTTCAACATGCCGGCCTGGGGGAGCGATGCTGAAATATACGAGACAAGGGATTTCTACGATGGCGATCTTATCCTTTACAAGGACTTTGTTCATCCGCTGGGATGGGATCGCTCAAAGGTAAGGCGTTTCGTTGACAAGGTCTTCAGAAGACACCCGGCGGTTGGAGACATCCTCAGAAAAGATGCCCCTGTCTTCACCTCCAACCATGCCCCATTCTTCTGTATAGCAAGGCATATTTAGCGATTTTACATTTTACATCAATCGGTTGACCGGATGGATGAGAACGGAAAATATCCACCGCAACGAAAATAAATAAGACACGGCTAGGAATTTAACTGTTGATTTGTTGACCCTTGACAATGAGGCAGGTTGTTTGCATGATCAAAAAACATTATTAATTTATTGCCTGCCCTAATAACATGACCCTTGGCCTGCCTGTTGATCTCAAGGCCAAACTAAGGAACAATTTAGGCAAAATTTATGGCCTGGTAGTTTGGGCATGAGAGGCACCTCGATTTTTTATGGCATGTAACAGAAATCAAACGGTTATGGATAAACCCATGAGAAATGAAATCCTGAATCGCTGGACAGTGGAAGACGCCCGAGAGCTTTATGGTATAAGAAACTGGGGTGTCGGATATTTTGATATCAACCCTGATGGAAATGTGGTGGTGACCCCCAATCCCAAACGGCCGGATATAGCCATAAGCCTTAAGGCAATAATAGAAGGAATAAGGGAGAGGGGTTTGACCATGCCGGTCCTGCTGAGGATAGAAAACCTTCTGGTGACCCAGTTGGCGCTTCTTCACGACAGTTTCAGGAGCGCAATGCAAACCTTTAACTACCAGGGTGAATATCGCGGTGTATATCCCATCAAAGTCAACCAGCAGCAGCAGGTCATAGAGGCGATTACACGTTTTGGCAGACCCATGCATCACGGCCTGGAGGTGGGAAGCAAGGCTGAGCTGATTGCGGCAATTTCCATGATGAACGACAAGGAGGCCTGCCTCATATGCAATGGCTACAAGGACGAGGAATTTATAGACCTCGGCCTCTATGCCATCAAGATGGGATATAAGTGCTTTCTGGTTCTTGAGATGCCCAGCGAGTTACCCATGATAGTCGAACGATCCAGGATAATAGGGGTTAAGCCCAACATTGGAGTCAGGCTGAAACTTTCGACAAAGGCGGGAGGCCACTGGACAGAATCAGGAGGAGACCGCAGCATCTTTGGCCTCAATATTACCCAGTTGATTGAGGCAGTGGATTATCTCAGGGAAAGGGGCATGCTGGACTGCCTCAAGCTGCTTCATTACCATCTGGGCTCCCAGATCCCCAACATAAGAGATATCCGTTCAGCGGTAACAGAGGCTTGCCGCTACTATGCGGAGCTGGTGAAAGAGGGCGCTCCGATGGGATACCTCGACATAGGCGGCGGCCTCGCAGTGGACTATGATGGCTCAAAGACCAATTTTATAAACAGCATGAACTATACCCTGGAGGAGTACTGTGTTGATATAATAGAGGTAATTATATCAATCCTGGGCGAAAACGGCATTCCTCATCCAACCATCGTAACAGAATCGGGAAGGGCAACAGTGGCATATTCATCCATCCTGCTGGTAAATGTCCTGGATGTGACAAAGTTTGAGATGGTGCCACTGCCGGATCAGGTCGAGGAAGGCGCCCATGAACTCATCAAAAATCTCCATGAGGTACTCAAAAGCATAACCCTCAAAAATATACAGGAATGTTATAACGATGCCATATACTACAGGGATGAGATAAGGCAGCTTTTCAAACATGGAGAGATCAGTCTGAGGGAGCGTTCTGTTGCCGAAAATATCTTCTGGAATATCATAAACATAATATACAGGGACAGAAATAAACTGAGCAAAATACCCCCTGAACTGGAAGGGATCGAGTCGGCGCTGGCGGATATCTATTATTGCAATTTCAGCGTTTTTCAATCCCTGCCTGATTCATGGGCCATAGGACACCTCTTCCCCATCATGCCTATCCACAGGCTCAATGAGGAGCCGGTCCGTCAGGCAACCATAGCCGACGTAACGTGCGATTGTGATGGGAAGATAGATAAGTTCATAGATCTTCACGATGTAAGAAACACGCTGCCCCTTCACGATTTAAAGGAAAACGAGGAGTACTACCTCGGGGTCTTCCTGGTGGGAGCATATCAGGAAACGCTGGGAGATCTCCACAACCTAATGGGGGATACCAATATCGTAAGCGTCCACATCTATGAGGATGGCACGTATGATTTTGTAAGGGAAATAGACGGGGATTCGGTGGCGGATGTTCTTTCCTATGTGGAATACGATCCCAAAACCCTGATGACCAATTTCCGTTCCATTGCTGAACAGGCGGTGAAGGATGGATATATCAGCCCGGCGGAGAGAAAGGAAATAGTTCAGAAATATGAAGCCGGACTCAGTGGTTACACCTATTTTGAAAGATGAGGTGGATCAATGGCAAAAGTTCTCATTATCGGGGCTGGAGGCGTGGGACAGGTTGTGGCCCACAAATGCGCCCAGGCATCTGATGTCTTCACGGATATATGCCTGGCTAGCAGAAATATTGAAAAGTGCATAAAAATTGCCGGACAGATAAAAAGGCCCATTGAAACATTCCAGGTTGATGCTGAAAAGACCGAAGAGCTTACAGCTTTGATTGAAAGATGCAGACCCGACGTTGTCATAAATGTTGCACTTCCTTATCAGGATTTAACGATCATGGATGCCTGTCTTGCGGCAGAAGTAAATTACCTGGATACCGCAAACTATGAACCAAGGGACGAGGCACGTTTTTCATATTCCTGGCAGTGGAATTATCACGATCGCTTCCGCGGTAAGGGTCTCATGGCACTCCTGGGGAGCGGTTTTGACCCGGGGGTGACAAATGTGTTTACGGCCTGGGCACTAAGACATCAATTTGATCAAATAGATGAGCTGGACATAATAGACTGCAACGCAGGAGACCACGGCCGGCCTTTTGCGACCAATTTCAACCCTGAAATCAATATTAGAGAGGTTACGGCTAAAGGCAGATATTATGAAAATGGACAATGGAAGGAGACCGAACCTCTCTCAGTAAAAATGGAATTCGATTTTCCAGAAGGCATCGGGCGAAAGAGGCTCTATCTGCTCTTCCACGAGGAGCTGGAATCCCTCGTAAAGCACATCCCATCCATTAAAAAGGCTCGATTCTGGATGACTTTCTCAGATAACTATTTAAAACATCTTGAAGTTCTCCAGAATGTCGGCATGACCAGGATAGATCCTGTCAAATACAAGGGAGTGGACATAGTTCCTCTGCAATTCCTTAAGGTCCTGCTCCCTGATCCCGCATCGCTGGGTCCCCTTACCAGAGGCAAGACCTGCATCGGTTGCCTGATCAGGGGAGTTAAAGAAGGAAAGGTTAAGACCATTTACATATACAATGTCTGCGACCACAGGTCCTGCTACGAAGAGGTTGGTTCCCAGGCCATATCTTATACCACAGGCGTTCCCGCCATGATTGGAGCAATGCTTATGGTTACGGGGGTATGGAGGGAAAAGGGCGTTTTCAACATGGAGCAGATGGACCCTGATCCTTTCATGGATAAGCTTATGGTTTACGGTCTGCCATGGCATGTAAAGACCCTCTGATAAGACTTCTTTCAGGGGCTCCAACGCCATGTTTTGTTGTGGATGAGGACGCCCTTGTAAGGAATGTCGCACTTCTGGGTAAAATCCAGGAAAGGACAGGGTGCAGGATACTTCTGGCCTTAAAGGCCTTTGCCATGTGGAAGATGTTTCCGCTTTTGCGGGAAACCCTTCGGGGGGTGTGCGCCAGCTCTCCCCACGAGGCAAGGCTGGGAAGGGAATGTTTTGGGGGAGAGGTTCATGCCTTTGCCGCCGCATACAGCCAGCAAGACTTTTCCAGGCTGCTTGAGGTTTGTGACCACATTGTTTTCAACTCCTTCAGCCAGCTGAAGCGATTCCGCCCCATGGTCCGGGAAGCCGTGCAGGATGTAAGCCTTGGTCTGAGGGTCAATCCTGAATATTCTGAAGCACCTGCAAGGCTTTATGACCCCTGCGCCCCTTTTTCAAGACTCGGCATAAGAAGAGAGCAATTCCAGGGCCAGGATCTTTCAGGTGTATCAGGGCTTCATTTCCATACACTTTGTGAGCAGAACTCTGATGCACTGGAAAGGACCCTGGAAGCCTTTGAGGCGAAATTCAAGGATCTTATTCCCATGATGGAGTGGGTAAATTTCGGGGGAGGCCATCACATAACAAGATCCGATTATGATGTTGATCTGTTATGCGAACTGGTTGCCGGCTTCACGGAGAGGTACGGCAAGGTGGTCTACCTTGAGCCGGGTGAGGCTGTGGCCTTGAATGCCGGATACCTTGTATCCAAAGTCCTGGATATAGTTAGAAACGAAATTGATATAGCAATACTTGATACCTCGGCTGCCGCTCACATGCCTGACGTTCTGGAGATGCCATACAGGCCTGAAGTCTTTGGGGCAGGGCTGCCGGGGCAGCGGCGTTACACCTATAGACTCGCAGGGCTTTCGTGCCTGGCAGGTGATGTTATTGGAGATTACTCTTTTGAGGAACCCCTTGAGCCGGGAACAAGGGTCGTTTTTCTGGACATGGCACATTACACAATGGTAAAGACAAATACTTTTAACGGCATAGGGCTGCCTGCCATAGCCGTTTGCAGACCTTCCCAGGACCATATAAGGATCATCCGTCAATTTCATTATGAGGATTTCAAAAACAGATTGTCATGAATAAAAGGCATGAATACCCGGCATTCCTTGGATCCGAGCTGGGACCGCAGAATCCTGAGACATCTTTGTTTCACATAGTTCCTGTGCCTTACGAGAAAACCGTAACCTATGGTAAGGGAACTGAAAAAGGACCTTCAGCCATACTAAAAGCCTCATGGCAGCTTGAGATCTTTGACGGGAAAGGTGTGCCCGCTGAAAGGGGAATTTTCACCCACGGGCCCATTGACTGCGCTGGAAGGGCGGAGGATGTTATCAGCAGGATAGAAAAGACAATTTCCCTGGTCCTCAGTTCAGGGAAAATCCCGGTGATGCTTGGAGGTGAGCACACTGTAAGCCTGGGTGCAGCAAGGGCTGTCAGGAAGAGCTTTACAGATGCCGGGATAATCCAGTTGGATGCCCATGCTGACCTGAGGAATGTCTATGACGGAACTCGGTTAAGTCATGCCTGCATAATGCGGCGTGTCCACGACCTGGGAATTCCATTTGTCCAGATGGGAGTAAGGAGCCTTTCCCCTGATGAGAAATACTTCAGGGAATCGAACGAGATACGTTGCTACGACGCACCAGGTTTGAACAAAACAGGTCTTCCGGCAAACTGGATGCCGGAGGGTTTTCCAAAAGATGTCTATGTTACCATAGATATAGACTCGCTTGACTCATCCATTATGCCTGCTACAGGTACTCCTGAGCCTGGAGGGCTTTCATGGTATATGACCCTGGATATCTTGATGTCAATAGCCAAGCAAAGGCGGATTGTAGGATTTGACCTTGTTGAACTGGCTCCCGTTGCAGGTCTTCATCACTGTGACTATACGGCTGCAAAGCTTATTTACCTTTTTATGGGAGCAATACTATACGGTTGATCTGGTTGGAGGTCAGCCAAATATCATTTGACAACACCTTTGAAAAGCCTTACGCTCTGGCCAAATTCACGGGGATCAGGCTTAGTTTAATCCAGCCTGGGGCACCCTCGGGCATACTCATGGTTTACATTTCGTGTGCTCCGCTTTTTTCTGGCAGTGTGTTTTTTTCCTTCTGTGCCTTTCAGGGGCACAGATCCATATCCTGGCGTTTAGCTGGTTGTTCGCAACCGCTTGTGGGACATCCCCCCGTTTGGAAGGTCCAGAGCGATGAACAGCCTTACGGCAACTGGGTTGATTATGCCGCCGCAATTTTTGCTGGCGGCCAAAACGCTAACCTAACTAGTAACACGCAAAGGAGGAGTTATGGAGGTAAAGAAGATCGTATTGCCCGAATCAGAGGTGCCGCGCCAGTGGTACAATGTGGCAGCAGACATGCCGACGCCTATGGAACCGCCACTTCACCCGGGAACAGGTAAGCCTGTTGGCCCTGATGACCTTGCCCCAATCTTTCCCATGCCCCTTATCCTTCAGGAGGTAAGTCAGGAGCGCTGGATAGACATCCCCGACGAGGTCATGAAAAGATACCTTATGTGGCGGCCTACGCCGCTTTACAGGGCTTACAGTCTGGAGAGGCATCTCAATACCCCCGCAAGGATCTATTTCAAGAATGAGGGGGTCAGCCCTGCCGGAAGCCACAAGCCCAATACGGCGGTTCCTCAGGCCTACTATAACAAGATCTCAGGGACTAAACGCATCACGACTGAGACCGGCGCTGGCCAGTGGGGAAGCGCCCTTTCCTTTGCCTGTTCCCAGTTCGGTATAGAATGCAAGGTCTTCATGGTTAAAATCAGCTATAACCAGAAGCCATATAGGCGCATGATGATGCAGACCTGGGGAGCCAATTGCGTTGCAAGCCCCAGTACAGAGACCAAGGCAGGCCAGACCATCCTGGCCCAGAATCCTGATTCCCCAGGGAGTCTTGGAATAGCTATCAGCGAGGCGGTTGAAGCGGCGGTAACCGGGAAGGAGACCAAGTACGCCCTGGGAAGCGTACTTAATCATGTAATGCTTCACCAGACAGTAATAGGTCTTGAAGCCCAGAAGCAGCTGGCTGTTGCAGGAGATTATCCCGACGTGGTCATAGGCTGTGCCGGTGGAGGGAGCAACTTTGCCGGATGTGCATTTCCCTTTGTAAGGGACAAGATCCACGGCAAGAAGGTGGAAATTATAGCGGTTGAGCCGGCATCCTGTCCCACCATGACAAGGGGACCCTTTGCCTATGACTTCGGCGACACAGTCATGATGACTCCACTTCTGCCCATGCACACCCTGGGGCATGGATTTGTGCCTGAGCCTATCCATGCGGGAGGCCTTAGATATCACGGCATGGCACCTCTGGTTAGCCAGCTTGTCCTTGACGGACTCATTACCCCTCTTGCGGTACCGCAGATGGAGACATTCCAGGCAGGAATCACGTTTGCCCGGACTGAAGGCTTTATCAGCGCGCCTGAGACAAACCACGCTGTGGCCGCCACCATCAGAGAGGCGATTAAGGCGAGGGAAGAGGGAAAGGAGAAGGTCATACTCTTTAACTGGAGCGGGCACGGTCTTGTGGACATGGCGGCATACGAGGCCTATCTGAGTGGAAAGCTGGCTGATCATGCCCTGGCTGAAGCAGAGATCCAAAGGGCCCTCAGGGAGATTGAACCGCTTCCGAAACCCAGACAATACAGGCCGTTAAAGCCGTGAGTTAGCAAGGGCTTTTTAATATGGCTTTACCCGGGGGAGTTTGACTTCCCCGGGAGTGCATTTTCATGCCCGGAGGGTACTGATGGGGGAAAAGAAGTCGCCGCCAGACGGGGAATACCAAATCCGTTGCCCGAGACTGGGACACCATGTTTCCTTTCTATATTGCAGATATGAGAATAAGGGGCTTCCCTGTTTCAAAACCCTGGACTGCTGGTTCGAGCATTTTCCGGTGGAGGAATATCTCAGGAATGATCTTTCCTCGGAGGACTGGGATAAGGTATTTGAAAATCTTCCTAAGAGCAAGGTTGTTTCCCTGCTGGAACTGATTGAGCAGGCAAAAAAAAGGAATCAAGAAAGGATATGATGAAAGAAGAGATTTTTTTGGGTAACGGCGCGATAGCCCTAGGGCTCCTTGAGGCCGGATGCCAGGTGGTGACCTCCTATCCTGGTACGCCGAGCTCAGAGATCCTGCCGGAGGTGGTACGCCTCAAGAAGTCGCAGGGCCTTAACACCTACGTTGAGTGGTCAACGAACGAAAAGGTAGCCCTGGATAATGCCTTTGCCGCCTCGATTGCAGGAAAGAGGTCCTGCTGTTGCATGAAGCAGGTGGGACTCAACGTGGCTGCCGATTCACTCATGAGCGCAGCATACATGGGAACTGTCGGTGGATTTGTGATCATTTCCTGCGATGATCCGGGACCCCACTCATCTCAGACCGAGCAGGACACCCGCCTTATGGCAAGGATTGCCAAGGTTCCTGTGCTTGATCCTTCTGGTCCCCTGGAGGCCAGGGATATGGCAAGGATTGCCTTTGAGATATCCGAGCGTTTTAGGATTCCTGTAATACTGAGACCCGCTATCCGAGTTTGCCACGCAAGACAGAGCATGGCATGGGCGGATCTGAGAAGCAACGAAGCCAGGGCGGCATTCCAAAAAGACCCGGGCAGGTGGGCTGCAACACCCCGTTTCAGACTTATCCTTCACAGGGAACTGAACCATAAACTTAAAGAGATAGGAAGGCTCTTTGACGGGCTTTCGGAGATCAATTTCCATGACCTGCAGGAAGGAAAAACCTACCCTTTCGGCATCATCTGCGGAGGCGTGCCTTATGCAGTGGTAAAAGACATATTATCGGAACAGTCAAGGAGTGACATCCCGGTCCTCAAGCTGGGTGCTCCCTATCCTTTCCCTGAAAGTCTTGCATCTCAATTCATGGAACAATGCGAAAGGGTTTTGGTTTTGGAGGAGACTGATACCCTGATTGAATATCTGCTCTCGGACAAGGACAAGGTTATGGGCCGAAGGTCCGGCCATGTGCCTCAGGAGGGAGAGCTTATTCCGGAAGCAGTGGCAAGAGCTGTCAATAAGGCCCTTGAGACCTGCGGACTTGAAGTCCTTTCCATCGGCGACAGCCGTGAGGTAAATGAGCTGGTTAAGGGTCTTTCCCTGCCCGTGAGAAAGCCGACCCTTTGCCCCGGCTGTCCCCACAGGGCATCTTTTTTCGCCATTAGAAAAGGACGCTCCAAGGCGATCTTTACCTCTGATATAGGCTGTTATACCCTGGGTCTCAACCTTGGTTCCGTGGATACATGCCTTGACATGGGTGCGGCTATTACTATGGCATCGGGCTTCTATCATGCCTTTGGCCAGGACGGAACGAGGCAACCCATTATTGCGACCATAGGAGACTCCACATTTTATCATTCAGGTACTGCGGGGCTGCTCAACGCAGTATATAACGGGGCGAGATTCATTCTGGTCATCCTCGACAACCAGATAACGGCCATGACAGGGATGCAGCCGACCCCCGGGCTTGGAATACGTGCAGACGGAACAAGCGGTGTGGCCATTCCTCTTGAAAGGGTGGTCAGGGGGTGCGGTATTGATTTTCTGGAGGTGGTTGATCCTTATGATCTTTCAACCATGTTAGGAACTCTTAAGAGAGCCACCTCTTACGTACAGGATGCTGCCGGCGGGATCGCCGTCGTTATAGCCCGGCATCCGTGTGTGATCGCTTACAGAAAGGAGGCCATACCCAACCCCAGAAAGCCCACAGTCACAGATGAGTGTGTATCATGCGGTTTTTGTATGCAGCGCTTTGAATGTCCGGCTCTTTACAGGGATGAGAAGGCAGACCATACCATGATAAATGAAGTCCTTTGTACCGGATGCGGCGTGTGTATTGAGGTCTGTCCCAAAGGGGCCATTGTAGCCGTGGGTTCAGAGCAATGAAGGGGGACAAGGCAATGGACACCATAAATATCGTTCTTTGCGGACTGGGAGGACAGGGTATCCTTTTTATGACAAAGGTGCTTGCAGAAGATGCTCTCAGAAGGAAAATCCCTGTATTGGGGGCTGAGACCCATGGTATGGCCCAGAGGGGAGGCTCCGTCGTGTCGCATCTTAGGATGGGAAATGCAAAAAGCAGTCTTGTGTCTTCCGGTCAGGCCAGGTTTCTTCTGGCGCTTGATCCATGGGAGGCATACCGAAATCTTCCATTCCTGGCACCTGGAGGGTTTCTTTTTGCCAATGCTCCTGAAGGGGGGGGGCCGGCGGAAGAGGTGAAGATCTACCTGGATAAGCTGGGCGTTGAGACAAGGATTACGGATGCAGGAATGTTAGCAAGGAAAATAGGTGCACCCCTTTCTACTAATCTGGCCTTGCTGGGGTTTTTCTCATCATTTTCGGACGGAGGGCCGTTTTCCCACGAGGGGCTCCATGAAACAATTTCATTGATAAGCCCCGAGAGGTTCAGGGAGACCAATCTCAAGGTGTTTGAGGCGGGTTTTGAACAGGGGGCGAAAAGGTCTTAGAGAAGCCGTTGCAGGCATTGTTCTTGCCGCTGGAGCTTCAAGCCGCATGGGGAGTCCTAAACAGCTTCTCGGATTTGGAAAAACTACCCTTCTGGGGCGGGTCCTCAATGAGGCCCTGAGCTCTGAGCTGGATAGTGTAGTTGTGGTTTTGGGCTACATGGCGGAGGAGATCGCTGCGTCACTGGAGGATCTGGCATCCAATCCAAGGCTTTCAGTTTTGTTGAACAAGGATTATGAAAAGGGGTTAAGCTCTTCCATCAAGGCGGGTCTTGCTTTTGTGGAGAGGGATTATGACCATGTAATGATCCTTCTTGCGGATATGCCTTTCATAAGCAGAAGTATCATAAACAGGCTCATCAGTAACTATATGGTATCGGGTCTTCCCTTGGGTGCCGTAAACGCGGGAGGCAGACGTTCTCACCCTGTAATCTTAAGCCGTTGTCTTTACCCTGAAATTGCAAGACTGGAAGGAGACAAGGGGGCGAGGGGGATATTTGCATTTTACAAAGACAGGGTATGTATGGTGGATACTGATACGCCTTTTGAAGACAGGGATATAGACACCCCATCGGAATATGAAGCGCTGATAAAAGTCGCAACCGACTGATGTTAATGGGCTTTTTTGCTCCTGCGTTAGCGATTAGCTGCCCGGATAGTCGGAAAGGATTGCTGAAAAATACTTTTTAATTGATTCCGGCTACTTCAGCAGGAAATCCGTTATGTATTTTGAGGCCGTTAAAATGATGATTGCTGCCAGCATCCATTTTATGGCCTTTGCAGGGACATACTTCTGAACCCTTGCCCCTAAATACATTCCGGCCATACCTCCTATGCCGAAAAGTATTCCCAAAATCCAGTCAGGGGCAACGGACATCCCGGGATATAACGGAGCTATTGCCTGATAAAAGCCTACTCCTGCTACGGATGTCACAAACGTGCCCATGAGAGCCGCTCCTGCCACGGTATAGACAGGCAGGCGGAAGAAGGATACGAAAAACGGGGCTATTATGGCACCTCCTCCTATGCCGTAGATGCCGCCGACTATCCCTACAGCAAATGAAAGAGAAAAGATGCCCCATATCGGCACATCAAAGTGTTCCCCGTAAAAGTCATAGGAGATGCGTCCGAGCCCTGTTTTTGTTCCGGTCACAGCAGGGAGTCTATGGCCTTTGTTTGCTCTATTGTGATCCTGTAGGTATTTTCGAACAAGCTCCTGAAATCGTTTCTCGCTGGAGTTTTTATCGTCGACGCCGGATTTTCTCAAAAGATCCCGAACAAGTCTGATGCCAATGTAGAGAAGAACCAGGCCGGCAAAGAACTTAAAATTGCGGGGATCAGGAAGATATTTTACTCTTACTACGGCGCCGATCAGTACCCCCGGAAGGGTTCCTATTACGACTATCCATGTGAGGGGCCAGACCATCCTTCCTTCCCGTATGTAACGGTAAACTCCACTCGGTATGGCCACGATATTGTAAAGCTGATTTGTTGAGCTTACAGACGGATTTGTGAATCCCAAAAAGGATAGCTGAAAGGGAAGGATCAAAAATGCTCCGGATACTCCGCCCATGGAGGTGAAAAAGGAGATGACGAAGGCCACAAGGGGAGGAATCCAGGGGGAAACCGTTATATCGGCAGTAGGGAAATACATCTGTTCATTTCCTCCCTTTATTAGCTAGAGACTGAGCCTGCAGGTAAATGGGAGTTCCCATCCGCCGAGTTGAAGGTGCCAGCCCTCATGTGTGCAGTTTTTATGGCATAATAGGTCACAGGTACCACCAGCATAGTAAAGGCAGTTGATGCCGTCAATCCGAATATCAATGCCCAGGCAAGACCTGAAAAAATAGGATCCAGGGTGATCGGCCATGCCCCCAGGGCAGTTGTGGCCGCTGTGAGGAGTATGGGCCGCAGTCTTATTGCCCCGCTTTGAAGTACGGCTTCCTTAAGGTTTGAGCCCTGTTCAACTGCATCGTCTATAAATTCAACAAGAACAACTGAGTTGCGGATGACTATTCCCCCCAGCGCTATCATTCCTATCATGCTGGTTGCCGTAAAAAAAACAGGATTCGGGAATCCTGCGACAGGCTCTGCAATAAGGGCGTTGAAAAGCCAGAACCCGGGCATTATGCCTATAATGGTAAGGGGAATTGCAACCATTATGAGAAGCGGCATTGAAAAGGATTTCATCTGGATAACCAGCAGTATGTAGATACCTAGAAGCGCCACCATATAAGCGATACCAAGATCCCTGAATACATCCACTGTTATCTGCCATTCTCCCTCGCCTGCCCATTCAACCCTTATGCCCTCAGGGAGAGGCTCTTTTTTTAATAAACCCTGCATATCCACTATAGCCTCCGCAGGGGCGCGTCCTGCCGTCTCACCAAAGACATAGACTACCCTCTCAAGGTTTTTATGGTAAATTGGTTGGTCTTCTTTTACAGGTATAAAAACACCCAGTTCTCCAATAGGGATCATCTTGCCGTCCGCTGTCTTGAGGGTTATCTCTTCAAGGGAGGCTGTGCTGCTTCTTTTCTCCCTTGGGAGAACCAGTCTTACCGGAAGTGCCTGACGCTCTCCGGGCAGGTGTATGGTAGCCGGTTTTTCACCACTTACGGCCGTCTTTAGGGTGTGTGCGAGCATCTGGGCTGAAACCCCGTGAAGGGCTGCCTTTTCCTTATTAAGCTCGAAATCCATTCTGAATCTTTCTTTTTCAAGCGTGTCGTCAATATCGCAGACAAACGGCTCTTTCTCCATTATCTGCCTTAAACGGGATGAAGCTGCGGACAGCTCTTCTCGGCTTTTACCAGGTTCACCGTAAATCTCGGCTACAATGGTGGCTAGTACCGGAGGTCCCGGCGGCAGCTCCACGATCTTGATGGAGGCATTGGTGGATCCGGCTATGGCTTCAAGGTCGCTGCGCAGTCTGAGCACAATTTCATGGCTTTGTTGAGTTCTTTTTGTCTTTTCCTGGAGGTTGACCCTTATGTCTCCCATGTGGCCACCCTGCCGGAGATAGTAATGACGAACCATTCCATTGAAGTCCATGGGGGAGGAGACCCCCACGTAAGAAACAAAATTGGTTACTTCGGGAACGCCTCTCAGGTATTCCTCAAAATCCAGAAATACTCTGTTGGTAGCCTCAAGGGGCGTGCCTTCGGGCATGTCAATTACTATCTGGAACTCGTTTTTGTTGTCAAAAGGGAGCATTTTAAGCGGTACGTAGCGGAAAAGGGCAAGGGCCGATGATCCTGCCATAAGGATAATAATTGCGGCTAACAGAAGATATCTCTTTGGCCTGGAATCCAGGAACGGCTCCAAAATCCTCCTGTATCCGTGCCTTAACCATGGCGGAACGATATCTCTTCCTTTGCCGCTGCTGCCATTTGATGAATGCGGAATTCGATCCTTGAGAAGATTGTAGGAAAGCCATGGAACTATGGTCAATGCACATACTGTTGAGAAGGATACTGTAAGCGGAACGTTGGCTGCCATAGGGGCCATGTAAGGACCCATCATGCCTGTTATGAAAAACATGGGGGTAAAGGATACAATTATTGCAAGGGTTGACATTATAACAGGAGGCAGAACCTCGCGCACTGCATAGAGTGCGGCATCCATAGGGCCTCGAATACCAAGGAGGATATGGCGCTGAATATTATCCACGTTTGTTATCGGGTCATCCACTACCAGCCCTAGAGAGAGGATAAGGGCAAAAAGGGTTACTCTGTTGATTGTGTAACCGAACATGTAATTGACGAAGAGGGCCAGAGAGAAACTCAAGGGAACGGCGCAGGCCACTATAAGAGCTTCCCGCCCTCCCAGCGTAAAGGCTAGAAGGGCCACAACAATAATTATTGCGAAAAGCAGAGAAGTTAATAAATCGTCAACCTTTTCCTGGGCAGTCTTGCCGTAATTGCGGGTAACCTCAACATGAATCCCGGCCGGGATCACCTCTACCTTGAGACTTTCCAGTTTGCTGAGTATTGCCTTTGCAACCGATACAGCGTTTGCCCCCTTTTTCTTGGCCAGGGCAAGCGTTACAGCCGGTGCCTGCAGGGGCCTTCCCTCGGCTCCGGCATCTTTCCTTAAGAAATGTGAAAATCCTATCCTGCAATACTGCTCCGCCTCACAGGGTCCATCCATAATCCGTGCAACATCCCTCAGATAAACGGGGCGTCCCTCACGTACCCCTACAACAAGGGCCTCCACGTCTCTGGAGGATGACGCGAAGGAATCGCTCGTGACTGTAATCTCATGGTTCAATCGGCTGAATGATCCGGCTGTGACCGACACGTCTGTCCCTTTGAGGCAGCGCTCTGCATCCATGAAGGATACCCCAAGGCCTGCCATTCGCTCCGGTAGTAGTTCAACGCGGACTTCCCGCTGTCTTCCTCCGGCAATGGATGTTCTTGAGATCTCCGGAACCTCTGCCAGACGCGACAGAAGCTCTTCACCCACTCTCCTTAAATCATAGTCGCTGTGTTTTTCGGAATAGAGGGTCAGGGTGACGACAGGTACGTCATCTATCTCAACAGGTTTGACGACCCATCCCCGAACAATCGGCGGGGCCTGGTCAATATTCATGGTTATTTTGTTGTGGAGCTTTACAATGGAGCGCTCCCTGTCCTCTCCAACATAAAACCGTACAGTGACTATGGCCATATCACGTCGCGATACGGAATATACATATTCAACTCCGTCAATCTGCCACAGTAGCCTTTCAAGGGGGGTTGCGACAAGTTTTTCAACTTCCTGGGCACTGGCGCCTGGAGCCTGGATATATACATCGGCTAAAGGCACTGTTATCTGGGGGTCTTCCTCTCTGGGGGTTGCAAGGATACCTGCCATCCCTGTAGCAAGGGCAAAAACCATAAACAGAATTGAAAGCCTGTAATCAAGGAATAGTCTTACGATCGACGTTACTAATCCTTCAGACCTTCCGTCTTGGTCAGGCATTATCCTCGCCTCCCGTAAAAGCAATTATTTCTCCCCCTGAAAGACCTGAAAGGATCTCAATCCGTTCTCCCATGGTCCGCCCTGTCTTGACCATCACCTTGTTCCATCCTTCCCCGATTTTAACCAGCACGGTATCAAGTTGACCCACCCGGTTGACAGCTTTCCTGGGAACAGTGATAACCCTTATCTCTTCAAGGGGTACAAGGAGCCTTCCGAACATGCCTGGAAATATCCTTTCATCCTGTGGAAGGCCTGTTTTGACAACAAAGGTTCTTGTGCTTGGATCTCCCGAGGGTACAAGCTCTTCCACAGATGCATCAAATGCAAGCGAAAGAGCGTCAATTGCTACTCTTACTCCGGCTCCGGGAAGAACCTTCTGGACATGACCTTCTCTGACCATGGCTTCGAGCCTGAGGGAGCCCCTTGTCTGAATCACGATCAGGGGCTTTCCGGGCACCGCCAGGTCGCCGGGTTCCACGAGACGCCTTGCAATCTGTCCTTGTTCATGGGCTTTAATCCATGTGTAACCCAGAGCTATCTTTGCCTCTTCAACAAGTTTTTCTGCTTTGTTAACTCCTGCATCAGCCTCCTTTATGGCATCTTCGGCCTGCCTTACTTTTGCCCTGGCCTGAAGAAAGGCGGCCTCTGCTATTTCAAGGTCCTGAAGAGTTGCAGCCTGGGCCTCCAGGTATTTCCTGATTCGGTTATACGCCGCTTCTGCCTGTGAATAGACTGCCTTGGCGGCAGTCAACCCCTGAAAAGCCTGTTCACGTCTGGCACTGGCCGAAGCAAGTCCTTCTTCCGCTCTTGAAAGCCTTGACCTCAGTTCCCGGCTGTCAAGGATCAGAAGAGGCTCTCCCCTGACCACATTCTGGCCTGGTTTCACCAGGACTTGCTCCACTTTTGCGCTTATCTGTGCCTCTACTGTGGTTTCGGTGCGGGGCCTTACGGTCCCGACTGCTTCGTAGAATTCCGTAATGGTTTCTATTTTCGCCTCTGCAGTCTTAAATTTAACAAATGATTCTTTCGGAGGAGTTACTGTGCTGCCTGGGCCTACCTTGTTTGCCGTGAAAATGCCTCCCATATGAAGCATGAGAACTACAACTGCGGTACCTGTCGCAAGTGAAAGCGCCATTCTAAGGAATTTCTTATTTCTTTTTTCCATCTCCGAATTTTCCTCTTGCATATAATGACCAAAATCCCAGAGCCCTTGCAACAGAGGCTAGTGCCTTTTCCCTGTCATAGAAAGCCGTCGTTGCCCTGAACCTTGCCCGGTTTCTGTCAACTTCGGCCTCGAGATACCTTGTTATGGCGGCCGAGCCTCCATTATACTGAATCTTGACCAGCCTTAATGACTCTTCAGCCTGCTCAACGCTTGCTCTTGCAACTTCAAGCCTTTCCCTTGCATCCGCTAGCCTTGTGTAGGCGCTTTTAACTTCAAGCTCCACCGCCTGGACAACCTTCCTTTCCAGTGCCTGAAGTTCATCAAGAAGGGCTTTCGCTTTTTTGATTCTTGCCGGTCTCTGTCCGCCCTCAAAAACGTCCCAGTTCAAGATTACGGCAGCAGTCCAGTTCCTGTCCGAGTAGTCAAAGCTCGGATCAGCACCGTCATGGTAATAACTGGTCTGTAGGTCAATGCGAGGTAAATAATCGGCATCGGCCATGTCAATACTCAAGCGCGCTTGATCAATTTCCCTTCTCAACCTTTCCATTTCAGGCCGGTGAGCAAGGGCGTATGCAGTCCCTCCTTCGTAGTCCTTCGGTATATCTACTTGAAGCTCTTCTGATTCTTTTAGTTCCAAGGCGCCGGACTGCTCCATGCCAAGGATGTTTTTCAAGCCTGCCAGAGTCAGCCTCTTACTGTTTTCAGCCCTTATGCACTCCTCTTTTGCATGGGCAAGCCTTACCTCAAGGGTCAGCACATCGGATCTGAGCGCGCCTCCGAGGTTGTAACGCACTTTTGTTTTATGCAGTTCATTTTCTACAGCGGATGCGGATTCCTGAGCAATTAAACCGTACTGCCCGGCAGCAAGATAGCTGTAGTATGCATCCACCACTGCAGCGAGCAGAGAGTTTTCAAGTTCCATAGCTTCGGCTTCCTTTGCAGCCAAAGCCGCTTCAGACAGTCTGTTCGAATACAGATCCTTTCCTCCCTTGAAAATGTTAATGGTTCCCTGTATGCCTGCTTCATAGTTTTCAAACCAGCCTGGGTGGTTGAAGTCGGTTCCGGTAGGCAGGGCTCTCTGGTCTATTTTTTTGAAGAGAAAAGCAGAAGGTGCGTTTCCCTGCATGTATTCGCCGAAAAGCGATATCCTGGGCCAGAATGATCCTCTTGCTTCTTCCAATAGGGCTTCCGACTGGCGTATCCTGGCCCTGGCTGCATTGATATCAGGGTTTATGGCAAGTGCCAGGACCAAGGCCTTTTGAAGTGAAAGGGGCTGCTCTATTGAACTGTCTTTCTGTGAGGAAGATGTGCTAATATGCCTTATGTCGTCGGCATGAACCGTTGTTGCGAATAAAGGCGGTTTTGGAATAATAGCGACGTCCGATCTGCAACCTCCAGGGAAGAGCAGAAGAAAAAAAACTGAGATAAGGCTCAATAAGAGGTAGTATTTATTCATAATAACGGCCTTAAGGAATGGGCGATTGAAAACCGGCCCCGGAGATGAATGCTACATTAACGGGTCGACAACATCAAGGCAAGTGTGAAATAGAAGCAAGCCGGATGAGCAGATGACGAAAGCATGAGGCATGGCGATTTCCGTTAAAAAATCAGTTTTTGCTGCCGCTGCCTGTCTGATGGCTTTAACTGTCCTGTTTACAGTGCTGTTCAATTATCTTGTTTTAAGCCCAAAGGATAAGGTTCAGAATTATAAGGTCTTTGAGGTTAGGGAGGGCGCGCCCTTTGGAAGAATAGCTGATGATCTTCAAAAGGAAGGGCTCATTCCAAGTTCGACGGGTCTCCGTCTTTGGGCGATTTACAAGGGTTATTCAGGCAAAGTTAAGGCCGGAGAATACAGACTTTCTCCCAGTATGTCACCTTGGGACATACTTGAAGTGCTTAGAAAAGGAGAGGTCGCCTTGCATGACGTAACTATTCCGGAGGGGTTTAATCTGAGGCAGATTGCCGATGTTCTGGCTAGGCAGGGAATAGTTGCAAGGGAGGAGTTTTTGCGGATTGCCCAGGATCCGATGGTTGCATTCGAATACGGAATCTCCGCCGGCGGACTTGAGGGCTTTTTATTTCCTGACACCTATAGGTTTGCAAGGGCCATCCCGGCTAGAACCGTAATCCACGCAATGGTGTCACGATTCATGGAAATGATAGCTCCTTACAGGGGTAAACAACATCCTATGGGTCTTAGCATGGAAGAACTTGTGACTCTGGCTTCCATTGTAGAAAAGGAGACGGCAAAGGCAGAGGAAAAACCTACTGTTGCAAGCGTTTTTCTTAACCGCCTTAAGAAGAAAATGCCGCTTGCGAGCGACCCGACGGTTATATATGCCATTGATGATTTTGACGGAAACCTGACAAGAAGAGACCTTGCGAATCCTTCCCCATATAATACTTACCGGCAGAAGGGGCTTCCTCCCGGGCCTATAGCCAGCCCGGGTATCGAATCTATAAAGGCGGTAATTTATCCGCCCGAAACCGAGTATCTTTTTTTTGTTTCCAGAAATGACGGAACACACGTATTTTCAAAGACATACGAGGAGCATGCCAGGGCTGTCTCCGTCTACCAGAAAAAACGTTCAGGGACAAATGAGTAAAACCCTTGACAGGGGGTTATTGTATACAGTACACAATCTCAGTTTTCTTTCTTCGACCTTTGCAAGGAGGTGCCAATGGAGCCTTTCAACCGACTCACAGTACTTTCCTTAGAGCAGGCAACAGTGCTCCCTTATCTTACCTATCGTTTGGCCCAGGACGGAATGAATGTCATAAGGCTTGAGCATCCAGTATACGGTGATCCCAATAGAATGGTGGGTGATAATGTTCTGGGTGAAGAAAGGATGAATTCATATTTTTTGTGCATAAATGCCGGCAAAAAGGCGCTGACACTTGATCTGGGCCAAAAAGAAGGCAAAGCCATCTTTCATTCGCTTTTGAAGAAACTTAAGGTTGATATCTTTGCAACCAACCAGCTTCCACGAAATTACGCCAAACTTGGGATAGACTACGATAGCATGCGGGCAGTTGTCCCTCATATCATATGGCTTGGAGTTACGGGCTTCGGTCCCGATAGCAACGAAGCGGCCTATGATCCCATACTGCAGGCGCGTTCAGGACTCATGGATCTGACAGGCGAAAAGGGCGGGTCGCCTCAGGTGCTCGGTATTCCGCTTCCCGACATGGGGACAAGCGAGCACGCCTACGGCCTTCTCATGAAGGCTCTCTATCTAAGGGAGAAGACAGGCGGCGGGACACGCATAAATCTTTCCATGTTCCAGTCTTCTGTCTCCTGGCTCACTGTACCCATAACTCTATCTGCTACATTCGGAAAGACAATTACCAGACGAGGTAATACCCACGAGTTTTTCTGCCCCGTGTCGGTCTTCCGGACAAGGGACGGATTCCTTTATCTGGCCGTAGGCAATGATCGCCAGTGGAAGGCAATGGTGTCTCTTTCAATTTTCTCACATCTGGACAGGCCGCAGTATGAAAAAAACGCGGGCCGCATAGCCGACGTGCATTCACTCAACAACCAGATCAATGATGTCACCATGGACCACACATCTGATGAGCTTATTGCTCTTTTTAACTCTATAACCCTTCCGGTTGGAAAGATAAACAGGGTAAAGGAGGTAATTACAGACAGCCTTATAAAAAAGAATTTACTTTATGCTGAGGACATTAAAAGCGGTCAAAGGTTAACCCTGGCGCCTCCGCCGCAGATGACTCCTTTTCTTGAAGCGTCGGGCAAAAGGCTTTCATTTCCCCCCAGGTTCGGAGAGCACAATCAGGAGATATATGGAGGAATACTGGGATACCTTGAGGACGATCTTCGCCTCTTGAGAGATAAAAAGGTGATTTGAAGCTATGAAACAAATGCAGATTATAGTTCTTGTAAAGCAGGTTCCTGACACAACTGAGGTAAGGCTGGATCCTAAAACGGGAAATCTCATAAGGGAAGGCGTTAAAAGCATAGTCAATCCCGATGATCGTAATGCCGTAGAGGCGGCAGTGAGCCTCAAGGAGAAGTATGGAGCAAAGATAACAGTTCTTTCTATGGGCCCGCCCCAGGCCATAGATGCCGTATCAGAGGCTTTGGGTATGGGTGCAGACAAGGGTATCCTGCTCTCCGACAGAGCCTTTGCCGGAGCCGATACCTGGGCGACGTCCGGCACACTTGGAAAGGCCATAAAAAAGCTTGGCGATTTTGATCTTATAATTGCCGGAAGACAGGCAATAGATGGAGATACGGCGCAGATAGGTCCTCAGGTGGCGGAATATCTGGATGTAACCCAGGCAACATATGTTTGCGGAATAGATGAGGTGAGGCCTGATGCCATTGTGGTAAAAAGGCGTCTTGAAGATGGAATCGAACGTCTGGAACTGCGGCTTCCAGCCCTCTTGACCGTGGTCGGAGAATTGAACCGGCCCAGATACCCGTTTGTGGGCCGCCTACTTGATGCGTGCAGGGAAAAGGCGCCTATTGAGGTCTGGAATGCGGCGGATCTGGGGTTTAAGACAGCCGATGTAGGACTGGAAGGCTCTCTCACGCACGTGGTAAGGACGTTCTCCCCAAAGTCCAAACGGCAGAGCGAGATGCTGGAGGGGAGTGCAAGGGATGCAGCAGCTTCTTTGATTGGAAAAATTCTGAATAAGAAACTCCTTCGAGAGACAGTTTAACTAAGAGGAGATGGACATGAGTGTCTGGATCGAGACTGACCTTTGCAACGGATGCAAACGATGCATCAAGGCATGCCCATATGATGCCATCGAGATGCGGGGGGAAAAGGCTTTTATACTTGAACGATGCACATCCTGCGGATCGTGCATATCTGTATGCAAACAGGAAGCCGTTAAGACGGATGCCGTCCCCAGAACCATACCGGATTTCAGCGACTGGAAAGGAATATGGGTCTTTGCGGAGCAAAGAGACGGGGAACTTCTGCGGGTTTCTCTGGAACTTCTAGGGAAGGCAAAGGAACTTGGTGGAGAACTCGAACAAGGGGTTTCGGCCGTTATTCTTGGAAAGGGGATAGAGCGACTTTGCGATACACTGATCCGTTTTGGGGCCGATACGGTTCACCTTGTGGAAAATGAATCCCTGAGACTTTATAGAACGGCGGCTTATACAAAGGTTCTAGCCAGACTGGTCCAGCAGTTCAGACCCTCGGTTCTGCTCATGGGGGCGACCCATCTGGGAAGGGATCTCGCCCCAAGACTTTCCCGCCGTATCGGGGTAGGACTGACGGCTGACTGCACAGAACTATCCATAGATAAGACCGAAAAAATTCTTCTTCAGACAAGACCGGCCTTTGGCGGCAATGTTATGGCCACAATAGCCAACAGATATTCCAGACCACAGATGGCCACGGTCCGTCCGGGCGTGATGAAGACATCTGAGATTCCCGGCCAAGCGGGCGAGGTCGTCTGTCATGATTTTAAGGTGGAAGAAAAGGAAATCGGAACAAAGGTTCTTGAACTGGTCAGGGAAAAGAAAAAAAAGACGGACCTTTCTGAGTCAAATATAATCGTGGCCGGCGGAAGGGGTGTGGGAGACAGAAAAGGATTTGTCCTTCTGGAGGAACTGGCGGAACTTATGGGAGGGGAGTTGGCCGGCACCAGGGTTGCGGTGGAAGAGGGATGGATCTCCCAGGATCGCCAGGTAGGGCAGACCGGCCATTCCGTTCGGCCTGAGCTATATGTTGCCTGCGGGATTTCAGGGGCTATACAGCACAGGGCGGGAATGATGAACTCCAGATATGTCGCAGCCATTAACAAAGATCCGAGAGCGCCCATATTTCAGGTCGCCGACTGGGGTATAGTGGGTGATTTGCACGAGGTGGTTCCCGAGATCATCAAACAACTGAAGACGGGGTCCTGGAACAAGCAACAGAGGGGCGGAGGAGATTAATGATCAGGTCGAACGCCGAAGAACTTTTAAGAAGCAATATCGGGCGATTTGTGGATTCGGAACTCATTCCCAAGGCCCAGGAGATAGATGCCAGAGGAGAGTTCCCGATGGAGATGTTCAAGAAGATAGGAGACATGGGGGTCTTTGGCATAAGATATCCGAAAAACAAGGGCGGCTCCGGGGGCAATACGACCCTTTTCTGCATCATTTGCGAGGAGATTGCGCGGGGACTCATGAGCATGGGGGCCATCACGGCCATGCAGTGCCTGATGGGGACCAACTTCCTGTTTCATTACGGCACCGACGAGATGCGCGAAAGATATTTTCTTCCGGCCATGAAGGGAGAGAAAGTCGCATGCTTCTGTCTGACCGAACCTGAGGCGGGATCGGATCTGGGAAACGTGAGCACCATTGCCAGAAAGACAGCTGACGGTTATGTGATTAACGGAATGAAGACATGGGTTACAAACGGACCTGTGGCTGACTTCTATACAGTACTCTGCCAGACTGATCCTGAAAAGAAGTTCCGAGGACTCAATTTCTTCTTCATACCGAGACAGACGCCCGGTGTTTCAGTCAGCAAACCCTTTGACCTTCTGGGCACGCGGACGACTCTGATTTCGGAGCTCGCTTTCAGCGATGTAAAGATTCCGCATCATCACATGCTGGGAGCGGAGGGGCTGGGGATGGATAACCTGCTCTCAATCCTATCCGAGATCAGGACCATGACCGCAGCTTTGGCTGTGGGGCTTCAAAGGGCGGCCCTTGAAGACTCCATCCGTTATGCCCATGAAAGGGCACAGTTCGGAAAGACCATAGCGAACTACCAGCTTATTCAGGCAAAAATCGCAAACATGGCCGTGAACCTGGAGGCATCGAGGCTTATGACATACAAGGCCGCCAAAATGATAGATAATAAGATTCAATGTCTTAAGGAGGCATCCATGGCCAAATATTTTGCCACGGAAGGCGCCTGCAAGGCCGGAGATGAGGTGACAAGAATATTCGGTGCCTACGGGTACTCCATGGAATATTCTGCACAGAGGTATTACAGAGACAATCGTTTCCTTCTTTACGGAGGAGGCACACATGAGATTCTTCAGCCCAATATTGCAAAATGGGTGGGACTCTAAGACGAAATGATGGGTATGACCGGGCGGTTGGACAAAGAGGGATTTGGTTTCGATATGCTGGATTCTTTGCCGGAGAGAAGATCCCTGGGACAACAGGTTTATGAGCGTCTAAAAAATGCCATTGTAAAGGGCGACATAGACCCGGGCGCCAGGGTTGTGGAAAGCAGACTGGGAACGACCATGGGGATCAGCAGGACTCCGGTCAGGGAGGCGATCCACAAGCTTGAGAGAGAAGGATTTCTTGCCAGAAACGCCTCGGGCGGTTTTTTTGTTGCAGCTCTGGAAAGGTCGGATATCGAGGAGACATTTGGCATCAGAACGGTTCTTGAAAGCTATGCCGCAAGGCTCGCTGCCATGCACCACAGACCTGAGGAACTGGAACCGCTGGAGCAGAAAGTGATAAAATACCAGGAATGTCTTGATATGGGGAATACCGAGGCACTCATGGAAATCAATACGGATTTTCATGAGATGCTTTACGGATTGAGCCGCAGCCCTCGTCTGATAAGGATGATAAACGATCTGAAAGACCAGATTTACCGTTTCAGAAGGGTTATCCTCAACAGGGGGGATATGGCGAGAGTCAGCAACGAAGACCACAGGCTTATGCTCAAGCTTATGCGGCGCAGGGAGGCTGATAAAGTTGAACGGGTGGTGAGGGAACATCTCACAAAAGGGAAGGAAGTGGTCCTTGTGGAATTTGACAAGAAAAGCAGACAGATAGAGGAGGGTCATTCGGTCCATGTCAAATCGTAAGATAAGGGTTCTGGTGGCCAAGCCTGGTCTGGACGGCCATGACCGGGGAGCAAAGGTGGTAGCCCATGCCCTAAGGGAGGCCGGGATGGAGGTCATTTATACAGGTCTCCACCAGACAGTCCCCGGAATAGTTAATCAGGCTATTCAGGAAGACGTTGATGTAATAGGACTTTCCATCATGTCTGGAGCCCATATACCTATTACAAGAAAGCTGATGGACCTTGTGACGACCAAGGATCTCAAAGATAAACTGGTCATGGTCGGAGGGGTTATACCCCAGAGGGATGTGGCTTTGCTTCGGCAGTTGGGAGTCCGTGGGGTATTTCCCGGGGGATCCAGATTTGAAGACATTGTGGGTTTCATCAAGGAGCACGTTCCGGGAAATTAAATTAGATTTCTGTGAAATCCACAGAAGGAGAGAAGGGACTATGGGAGTAGCCACATATGTTAAAGACGAAAGAGATGCGATCAAGGAGGTGATCCTCCAATCCGGCATAAAGATCAAGCCGGTCTACACTCCAGATGATTTAGCAGCGGTCGGTTTTGATTACGAGAAAGACCTCGCCTATCCTGGGGAATTTCCATTTACACGCAGCATCCATCCGTTGGGCTACAGAAGCCGCAACTGGACGACCCGCCAGTATACGGGTTTCGGTACCCCTGAGCAGACCAATGAGCGGTTTAAGCTCATGATCTCCCACGGACAGACGGGACTTAATGTGGCCTTTGATCTGCCTACCCAGATGGGCTACGACTCCGATCATCCAATGGCAGAAGGAGAAGTGGGCCGAGTGGGGATGGCAGTGGATTCCTTACGTGATTTCGAAATAGCCTTCAAAGAGATAAGGCTTGATAAGATAGGCTCAGGACTGACCATCAATGCAGTGGCCTCCGTAATGCTCGCTATGTATCAGTCTGTGGCTGAGAAGTTCGGATACGACAAAAAGGTCATATCTGCAACTCCACAGAATGACATTTTAAAGGAGATGGTGGGAAGAGGCGCCTGGATCTATCCTGTGGAGCCTGCGGTCCGACTCGTGGGAGACACCATCGAGTATGCGATGAAGGAGCTTCCCCGCTGCAATCCGGTATCGGTGTGCGGATATCATATCAGGGAGTCGGGTTGTACTCCTGCTCAGGAGATATCCTATGCCTTTATGATCGCCTTTGCCTACATAGACAATGTGGTGTCAAGGGGTTACACGGCTGAGGAATTTGTCGGGGGCTTTACCTTTAATCTAAACGTATACGGCAATATGTGGGAGACCGTTGCAAAGTTCAGGGCAGCCAGAAAACTCTGGGCCAAATTGCTAAGGGACAAATACGGAGTAAAAGACAAAAAGGCACTTTTCCTCAGAGGGATATTCGGAGGCGGAGGCTCGGGCATGACCAAACAGCAGCCTGAAAACAACATCATGCGCGGGGCCTATTATGCAATGGCAGCAGCCCTTTCCGGCGCCCAGACAACTGCTCTCTGTTCTTTCGACGAAGCCTATACCATTCCAACGGAAAGGGCTGCCCTTCTCTCCCTGAGGACCTTTCAGATCCTCATGGATGAGATAGGGCTCAGGGATACGGTTGACCCCCTCGCTGGATCATACTTTGTGGAAACCCTCACCAAGCAGATGGAGGAAAAGATTCTGGAGGAGATGGAGAGGATTGAAAAGGTAGGCGGCATGGTTGAGGCTGTGGCGTCAGGATACGTTCAACGGGAGGTTGCCAGGCAGGCATATGAATATGAAAAGAAACTCCAGGATGGAGCGGTAACCAAGGTTGGAGTCAACAAATATACAGAAGGAGTGGACATGGAGGTCGAGCTCCATGAATATAACGAGGAATGGAGCAGACAGCAGATCAGGCGACTAAAGGAATTGAAAGCTGGAAGGGATAACCGCGCTGTTAAAGAGGGTCTTATTTCACTTGAAAAGGCTGCAAAGGATAAAAAAAACATAATGCCGTTCCTTGTTGATTCCTGCAAGGCATATGCGACAGTTGGAGAAATGGCTGACGTATTCAGGACAGTCTTTGGGGAGCACAGGGAACCGAGCATTTTCTAAGGTGAACATAGAGTATAGTATTGTTCGTTGTCACAGGTCTTTGGAATAGTACCCCAGCTTTGCACTGAAAGCCCACGAGTGGCAACGGACGGCGGAACGGAAAGATAGTGCAGAAAGGAGGTGAATGGAAACAGGCGGTTCTGGGGATCAAACAACTGTCAACCAAGAAGGAGGTCTTGAAGATGAGCCGAAAATTAGTTATTTTGCTTGCTGCGGTCTTTGCAGTAACCCTTATGGGCGTTACTTCGCCGTCGCTCAGTTTGGCGGCGGATCAGATTAAACTCACGTACGCAAATTTTCCGCCTGCCCCAACGTTCCCCTGTGTCCAGATGGAGAGATGGAAACAGGAGGTGGAGAAGAGGACAAAAGGGAAGGTTGCGGTTCAGACTTTTCCCGGGGGCACGCTTCTCCCTGCCAAAAACATCTTTGATGGGGTTATTTCAGGCTCTGCCGATATAGGCAATTTTGCCATGAGCTATCAACCGGGCCGATTCCCCATTTCAGAGGCGATTGACCTGCCTTTGGGATTTTCTAGCGCCAGGGCTGCGAGCCTATCCCTCTATGATCTGATTAATAAATATAAGGCAAAGGAATTTGAAAAGGTAAAGATATTGACCATGTTCACGTGCCCTCCGGCTAATATAATGACCAAGTCCCCGATTAAAATCCTGGCTGATCTTAAGGGTGTTGAGCTCAGATGCGCGGGAACGGCTTCTGATATCATTAAGCTTTTGGGAGGAATTCCTGTTGCAATGCCTCAATCGGATACCCCTGAGGCGCTGCAGAAAGGAGTTGTTAAAGGGCATGTTTCCTCCATGGAGGTGCTCAAGGATTTTAATTACGCAGCCTACACCGCCAACGCTACCATAACAAACCTTTTCGTCGTCAGCTTTGGGGTGGTAATGAACAAGGCAAAATGGGATTCTCTCCCTGCAGACGTGAAAAAAGTCCTGGACGACCTCAGGATAGAGCAGGCAAAGTGGACAGGTGAATATGTGGATAATCATGTCCAGGAGGCTATTAAGTGGTCCAAAGAGAAATACAACCTTCAGCTTTTTGAGCTGCCAGCCGCAGAGAAGGCACAGTTGCCGAAGATTCTTGACCCTATCATCAAGGCCTATGTGAAAAAGGTTACCGAACAGGGCCTGCCCGGAGAGCAGATTGTAAAGGACGCAATCAGTCTTAAGGCAAAGTACGATAAGTAAGGGGCTCTGATTTAAGGATCATCCTGTCTGCGCGCTCATATCCCTTAGCGACGCAGGCAGGGTCCTGCCTGCTCCAAGGAGACCAGGGGAAGGCAGTATTTAAAACGATTTCCTGGTGGAGTTAAGGACTGCTCCATGGAGCGGGAAAGGAAGGTTGAAATGCACCTCTTGGATAGAATCAGCGAGTGGTTGAGCAGGATAATGACCGTCTTGGGCGGGACAGCTGTGCTTGCTTTAATGGCTCTTGCCACAGGCAATGTTTGTATGAGGATGTTTGGCGCTCCATACAGAGGGACTTATGAGGTGGTATCTTTCCTCGGGGCAATTACCATTGCTTTTGCTCTTGGCTATACACAGAAAAAGAAAAGCCACATAGTAGTGGATGTGCTTTCTGACAGGTACTCCGAAAGGGCAAGGAGGATAGTAGATGCGGTAAGCTATCTCCTGTGCATGGTTTTCTTTGCCTTCATCTCTATCGAGATATTTGAGTGGGGCATGAAAATTGCCGAATCTGGCGAGGTTTCTGAAACGTTAAAGGTCATTTACTATCCTTTTATCTTCAGCGTGGCAATCGGTTTTTTCGTTTTGACGCTAAACCTCCTTGTTGATTTCTTGCAGTCTTTGCTGGGGAAGGAGGGCAGATAGAACTATGAGCGGGCCGATTGTTGGGGTAATTGGCATCTTTGTAATGTTTGCTGTCTTGTTTATCCTCAGGATACCTGCCGCCTTTACAATGATGCTCGTGGGATTTTTAGGGATAAGTTATGTAACTTCTTTCAAGGCTGCAATAGGGATGCTTGGGCCTGACCTGTGGAACATCTTTTCCAACTACGGCCTGACTGTAATTCCAATGTTCATACTGGTAGGCGAATTTGTCCACTACGGTGGATATAATAATGGGCTTTACTATGCCACATACAGGTGGTTTGGCCATTACAGGGGAGGGCTTGCCATAACTACAATCATGGCTTGCGCGGCCTTTTCGGCAATAAGCGGTTCCAATACCGCCACTGCTGCAACGATGAGCAGCGTTGCCATACCGGAGATGAAGAAATACAATTATCACCCTCAGCTCAATGCGGGCTCTGTAGCTGCCGGCGCGACTCTTGGCGTTCTGATTCCCCCAAGTATTGTGCTGGTGGTATATGGGCTATATACAGGACAGTCAATCGGAAAGCTTTTCTTTGGTAATGTAATCCCAAGCGCCATCCTCACGATCCTCATCGGGGCGACCGTTTTTTATATCTGCTTTCGCCACCCGGAATGGGGTCCAAAAGGGCCGAAGAGCACCTGGACCGAACGCATTAAGGCCTTGCCGGAGATTGTGGACATCCTTATTCTCTTTGCAATTATTATGTTCGCCCTTTTCACAGGGGTGGTTACCGCTACAGAGGCTGCCGCAGCAAGTTGCGCCCTGGCTCTGATCATATGTATAATAAGGAAAAAGCTTACATGGAAAGGGTTTCTGGCATCCATCAATGATACCCTTAGAATCTCCTGTCTCGTCTTCATGATCGTTGCGGGAGCTACTGTTTTTGGTCGTTTTCTGGCCCTCACCAGGCTGCCTTTTGAAGCGGCTACCCTGATCAGTCAACTGGACCTGCCTAATTGGGTGCTTCTGTGGTGTATCCTTCTTTGCTACATCATAGGAGGGTGTGTCATGGACGCTCTTGCGTTCCTTCTGATTTCTTTGCCCATCTTTTTCCCCCTGGTGACCCAGATGGGGTATGATCCCATCTGGTTCGGGCAGGTAATATGCATAGTTACAACCATGGGTGCGATTATGCCGCCCATAGGGATCTGTTGTTATGTTGTGGCAGGGATGGCAAAGGACATACCTATCGGGACGGTTTTCAGAGGAGGGCTCTACTATATCCCTTCTTATATTATCTCTATCATAATCCTTATGTTATCGCCGTATTGGACGGTTCTGATCCTATCTAATCTCGTGCCTTGATGGGAGACCGTGAGCAGAGACAGAATAACCTCACTTTTGGTGGGTATGCGGATGAATTTGAAAAGAACCTTAAGAGGTAGCTGAAAGATGATAAAGACGTTTATGCCTGAGGTGAAAACGGCCGAGGAATTGGCTGGCCTCCAGTTGGAAGGGCTTCGGTGGACAGTTAATCATGCATATCTGGGATCGTCCTTTTACAGAAAGAAGTTGGAGATGGCTGGGGTCAGACCCGACAACATCAAGTCATTGGAGGATATCCAAAGATTGCCCTTCACTACTGCCAGTGATCTGCAGGAAGGTTATCCCTTTCCGCTTCTTTCAGTGCCCACGGATAAGGTGATCAGAATACATGCTTCTTCAGGAACAACGGGAAAAAGAAAGGTGCTATGCTATACCCAAAAGGACATAGACGACTGGACCCATTTTTTTGCCCGCTGTTATGAAATGGCCGATCTGACCCGTGAGGACAGGGTACAGATTGCAGTTGGGTATGGTGTATGGACGGCCGGTATCAGTTTTCAGATGGGGTGCGAGAGGTTTGGGGCCATGGCCATCCCGGCAGGTCCGGGAAATCTTGATATGCAGTGCCAGTTCCTCTTGGACCTTGAGAGTACAGTGATGTGCTGTACAGCCTCCATGGGGCTTTTAATGGCTGAAGAGGTTGAAAAAAGAGGGATAAGAGACAGAATAAAACTCAGGAAAATGATCTTCGGGTCAGAGCGATCCAGCGATGCCATGAGGGCAAGGATCAAAGAAATTTTAGGACTGGAACATATGTTCGACATCCCAGGCATGACTGAACTGTACGGACCGGGAACCGGACTGGACTGCGTTCATCACAGGGGAATTCATTACTGGGCCGATTATTACATCCTTGAGATCCTTGATCCCGAGACCCTCGAGCCTGTACCGCCGGGGGAGACGGGCGAGATGGTTGTGACCACGCTTAAAAAGGAGGCCGCTCCCCTTATAAGATATCGCACCAGGGATCTTACGCGCCTTATCCCCGGTCCATGCCCTTGCGGCTCGATACTTCCCAGACACGACCGCCTTCTGGGAAGGTCTGATGACATGTTCATCTTCAGGGCGGTGAATATCTACCCGGGGCAGATAGATCATGCATTGTCGGGTATATCGGAGATAGGAAGTGAATATCAGATCATTCTTGACAGGAAGGCTGACGGAAGGGATTACATGACCCTTAAGGTTGAAAGAGCAAGGGGCCTCGACGGATCCATTGATGCTAAATTGTGCAAGAAGATTGCAGCGTTTGTAAAAAAACAGATCCTGGTCAGTTCCGATGTCGAGGTTGTTGAATATGGCTCACTTCCCAGATCTGAAAGAAAAAGCAGACGTGTTTTCGACAACAGGGAATTCTAGACAGACCCATTGGTCGAAAGAAGGACGAGGATTTTCTATGAAGCGATTTGAATATTATCAGCCCCGAACGCTGGACGAGGCATTTGAGCGGATGGGCAATCTAAAAGGGGCGGGTAAATACGTTGCGGGAGGAACGGATGTAATCGTTAGGCTCAAACAGCGCGCACTTAAGGTTGACGCGTTGGTTTCCCTGAGGGGTATAGCGGGTCTGGGTGATATAGCTCATAATGGCGCTCTTTCCTTAGGAGGCTGTGCCCTTTTCAGAGATATTGAAAGAAATGAAGTAATAGCCAGAGATTTTCCCGCGCTTCACCAGGCTGTCTCAATGCTTGCCAATCCCCAGGTGAGAAATGTGGCAACCATAGGAGGAAACCTCTGTAACGCAGCCCCTTCCGCAGACTGCGCCCCTCCGCTTCTGGTCATGGATGCCGTTATTACACTTGAAGGCCCAAGGGGAAAGAGAGATGTCCCGATTGAAAGCTTTTTCAAGGGGCCTGGAGCAACTCTTGTCGAAGCGCCTGAGATACTGACCGGAATAACGATACCTGCAATAACACCTGGAACCGGATCTGCCTTTCTTAAGATGGGGAGGGTTTCCCAGGACATTGCAAAGGTAAACGCGGCTGCGCTGGTGGTGATGGATGGTGAAGTCTGCCTGAAATGCAGGCTTTCCGCCGGGGCGGTTGCTCCTGTGCCCCTGAGGCTTAAGGCCTGTGAAAAGCTGGTTGAGGGAAGGCGAATTGATCATGATCTTTTGGAAGAGGTTGCCCTTACCGCATCGAGGGAGGTAAGTCCCATAACCGATGTTCGCTCGACAGATGACTACAGGCGTCACATCGCCGGCGTCCTCGCCAAGCGTGCTCTGGGGGACGCCCTTAAATTTTCTACTTTTTAAGATGTTAAAGAACTGTATTGTAAAAATCCTCTCTTTGAAGAGGTTGTATAGGGTTTGAAGCTTCCAGAACTCGGGAGAAAAGGTTTATGAAAAAAGTTTTAAGTTTTGTGCTCAATGGGCATGAGGTTTCGGCGGAGATTGAGTCCCACAAAATGCTTCTTCAGGTATTGAGAGAGGAATTTCAACTCACCGGTACCAAAGAGGGATGCGGTCAGGGAGAATGCGGGGCATGCACGGTGCTTGTGGACGGCATTCCTGTTGACTCTTGCATCTACCCTTCATTCGAGGTAGACGGGAAATCTGTTACTACCATTGAGGGTCTCCTTGGGGAGGGAAATGTACTTCATCCCATACAGGCAGCCTTTGTTGCCCACGGAGGGGTTCAGTGCGGGTTTTGTACTCCGGGCATGATAATGTCCTCCAAGGCTCTTTTGGATGAAACTCCGATGCCAACGGTCCAGGAGGTACGCAACGCTCTAGCTGGAAATCTATGCCGCTGCACAGGTTATGTACAGATTGTTGATTCTGTCCTTAGTGCGGCAGAAAAGATCCAGGCTGAGATAAAGCAATGAGAGATTGTAACCAGGCTCTGTTTGAAAAGCGTTTGATCCGCGATTAAAAAAGCAGGAAATGAGGTATTACATGAGCGCATTACGCTTTATAGGTACCGAGGCACCAAGGCCTGACGCCCCGGATAAGGTGGCGGGAAAGGCGGTTTATATACATGATCTTGTCAGACCGGGGATGCTTTACGGCAAGATAAAATTCAGCAGTTTTGCCCACGCACGCATAAAATCTATTGACACAAGCAGGGCTGAAAGACTCCCAGGGGTTCGTGCAGTGATAACCGGATACAATACCCCTGAAATTCGGATAGGATTCATAAAGGATAACTTTGCCTTAAAAAAAGGCAAAGTCAGGCAGTACAGGGACGAGGTTGCTGCTGTTGCTGCAACGGATCCTGATATTGCCGAAGAGGCCATTGAACTTATAAAAATTGAATACGAGGAACTCCCGGGCGTTTTTGATCCCGAGGATGCCCTTAAGGAGGGGGCGCCCCTTATCCATGAAACAGACCCCAGGGGTAAGCACAGGACCGACAATATAGTGCCGGTGCCGTGGAAGTTCGTATCGGGAGACGTGGAAAAGGCAAAGTCAGAATCTGCACACATAGCTGAAGGATATTTCACGACCCCGCTCATTCAGCAATCATGCATGGGAACGGCCGGTTGCATCGCTGAGTTTGATCTGCAGAACAATCTTCTGATCCACACCAAGACGCAGATACCTTTTCTGGCACAGAATGATTTTAACAGGGCCCTTGCCGCCATGGGGCTTAAAGGAAAAAACACCAGGGTTGTGGTGCCAACCCTTGGGGGATCCTTCGGCACCGGCCTTGATACCCATGGATATGAATACATCTCGATCCTTCTAGCATATAAGACAGGCAGGCCAGTCAAGATAGTTTTAAACCGCGAAGAGGAATTTGCCTCACTCTCCCCCAGACAGCCCACCCGTACCTGGATCTCCCAGGGGTGTGACAGGGAGGGCCGGTTGACCTTCAGGGATGTAAGGATGATCTTGGACAATGGGGCCTATACATCATGGGGAGCGACGACGCCCAGTGTTATGATGCTTCCCATCTCCTCAATCTACCGTGTGCCCAATGTTTTTTATGAAACAAAGATTGTTTATACCAACAATACCTACTGCCAGGCCATGAGAGGCTATGGAAACCCACAGGCTGCATGGGCGCTGGAATGCAATATGGATCAACTGGCTGAAGCGGCAGGCATGGATCCTCTGGATTTAAGGCTGAAAAACAAAAATATTCCAAATGATATTACCCCAATGGGGCTTAATATTACCACCTGCGGACACGAACAATGCCTCAATGCGGTTGCCGAAAGACTCGAGTGGAGGAAGTTGCGCGGCAAAGGAGCAGCAAAGGCAAGGGGCGTGGGGATGGCATCACTGTTCCATGTGGGCGGCTCTGGAAGGGTTTATAGATCCGACGGTACAGGCATCATCATGAAGCTGGATGACTTTGGGAACGTCTCTGTAATAGCAGGAGGCATTGAGATGGGGCAGGGATTTACTTCGGCCCTTGCCCTTGCTAGCGCTGAGGCACTAGGAGTAACGCCTGAAAAGGTCACTGTTGTGACGGGCGACACGGCGACCTGCCCGTGGGATGTGGGAACCCATGCAAGCCGGGGGGCTTTCACTGCATGTAACGCAGCAATACTGGCTGCGGAAAAGGCGAGGGAAAAGATCTTTAAACTTGCTTCGGAGCACTTCATGCCAAGGGTCCATTTTTCCTTAAAGCTCAGGAAGAAAAAAGATCCTTCTTTTGAAATGCCTGATCTTAACTGGGAGAGAATCTGTGACCCGTCGGAATTTGATCTCAAGGAAAATGTGTTATTCCTCAAGGAAGAGCCCAAAAATCCTCTTTTACGGGTGACCCTTGAAGAGATCCTCAGGGAGGCCCACTTTAAAGAGCAGGGGACAATGATAGTGACAGAGGCCTTCTATGATCCCTGTAATCAGATGCTGGATGCGGCGACATGCAGGGGTAATCTTTCAGCCACATATATCTTTGGAGCGCAGGGGGCAGAGGTGGAGGTTGATGTTGAAACAGGCGAGATCAAGATCCTTAACTTTGTTGCCGCCCATGATGTCGGAAGGGTTTTGAATCAGCAGACCATCAAAGGGCAGATATACGGCGGGATTGCCCAGGGAGTGGGCTATGCCCTTTCAGAGGAATACAGAACGTCCAAGGGAAGGAATCTTAACCCCAACTTTCTTGATTACAAGATTCTTTCTGCACCGGATATGAACTTCCCCATCCATATTGAATGCATTGAGACCCTTGACCGGGAGGGTCCATTCGGCGCAAAGGGAGTGGGAGAACCCGGGCTTGTACCGACTGCGCCGGCAATCGCCAATGCCGTCTATGACGCCGTAGGAGTAAGGATAACGGATCTGCCCATAACGCCGGAGAAAATCCTGGCTGCCCTTAAGAGGAACAAGTAAGGAGGAGAAATGACCGAAAAGCATTACCGGCTCGGCTGCGATATCGGAGGGACCTTCACAGACTTTGTCCTTCTTGACGACGCCACCGGCGAAATACATGTATACAAATGCCTAACGACTCCAAGTGATCCATCTGACGCCGTGGTGCAGGGGATCAGGGAACTGGCTGCCAGGGTGCGGGATCTGGCGCCTGAGCTGGAAGAGGTTATCCATGGCACGACCCTGGTCATAAACGCCATTATAGAGAGAAAGGGAGCCAGAACAGGTCTTATAACCACTGAAGGTTTCCGGGATGTTCTGGAGCTGGGAAGAGAGATTCGTTATGCGCCCTACGACGTATTTGCTGAATTCCCAAGGCCTCTTGTTCCCAGAAGATTGCGCCTGGAGGTGCCGGAAAGGATAAGGAGCGACGGAACGGTGCTCAAAGCCCTTGACCCGGGAAAGGCAAGAGAGGTCGTGCGCCGACTCCTGGGGCTGGGGGTTGAATCCATTGCAGTATGTCTTTTAAACTCCTTTGAAAATCCCAGTCATGAACTATTGTTAAAGAGGATAATTCTGGAGGAAGCTCCAGAGATGACGGTTTCCATATCCTACGAGGTCCTCCCCCAGATACGGGAATATGAAAGAACGAGTACCACCGTCACCAACGCATATGTCAAGCCCCTTACAGGGAGATATTTGTCCAAGCTGTCGGGAAGACTTGCTGAGCTCGGCGTAAGGGGAAGGCTTTTCATAATGCTTTCAAGCGGCGGCATTACATCGGTTGAGACGGCGGCGGAGTTTCCGGTAAGGATAATAGAGTCAGGCCCCACGGCTGCGGTCATTTCTGGGCAGTACTACGGGAAGCTCTTCAAGATACCTGAGATGTTCTGTTTTGACATGGGAGGAACCACGGCCAAGTCCTGCCTTATCCAGGGTGGTGTGGCGGGGGTGGTTCCGACCTTCGAGGTGGGCAGGGTCCAGAGGTTTATGAAGGGTAGCGGCCTCACAATACAGGTTCCGGTTGTGGACCTTATGGAGATCGGAGCAGGAGGAGGAAGCATCGCCAAGGTAAGCAAGATGGGAACCCTTCAGGTCGGGCCCGAAAGCTCTGGTGCTGATCCTGGGCCCATATGCTACGGAAGAGGCGGAAACATGCCCTGTGTAACAGACGCGGATCTGCTTCTTGGATATCTTGATGAAAATTATTTCCTCGGCGGAGAGATGAAGCTTGATAGTGATTCCGCAAGGATCGGTGTCGAGGAAAAGATAGCAGGCCCCCTCGGGGTTTCCTTTATACAGGCGGTCTGGGGTATCCATGATCTCATCAATGAGACTATGGCGGCAGCCGCAAAGACTCATATTGCCGAAAAGGGGGGGAATCCCAAGGTTGCAACGGTTGTTGCCTTTGGAGGTGCTGGGCCGGTACATGCATATGGTCTTGCAAAAAAACTGGGATCTCCAAGGTTCCTGGTCCCTCCCAATGCGGGAGTTGGATCTGCCCTGGGTTTTTTCACCGCTCCAAGGGCGTTTGATCTGGTAAGGAGTCACAAGGTAGGTCTAAACGAAGCGAATTTTGATGATATTGAGAAGATCTTTTCCGAAATGGAGACGGAGGGGGCAAGAACCCTAAAGAATGCAGGCGGGATCAAGCAGATCCAGTACAGTAGATCCATTGATGCACGATTTGTCGGCCAGGGATCTGAGACAAACATCTCCATCCCTGAGGGCGACATGAAGACCATCAGCAGGGATGAGCTCAGAAGGCGTTTTGATGCCGTTTACGAGAAACTCTACGGAAGAACATATCCGGACACCCCGGTTGAATTTATAAATTTCAGGGTAAGGGCAAGCCTCCCGGAGAGGCTTCTGGCGCTTCCAAAGCTTGCTGCAGGCTCGAAAGATACCGGGTCAGCGGCTCTTAAGGGAGAAAGAATGGCCTTTTCCGCTGCCGTGAAGGATTTTATACCCCACAGGGTGTATGACCGATACAGGCTTTTTCCGGGGACGACTTTTTCAGGGCCGGCCATTGTCGAGGAGAAGGAATCAACGGTCATCGTCGGAGAAGACGGAACTGTTTCCGTAGATGAATACGGGTTCCTCTGGGTGGAAATCAGGCATGCTTGACGGGCCGGACGGCGTTTAATTGCAGCCTGCGAGCGTTCACCGTTTTTATAGGAGGTAAGTATGGGTCAAAAATTTGATCCTGTAACAATAGAAATACTTTGGAGAAGGCTCATATCCATAGTGGACGAAGCGGACACCACAGTTGCGAGAACCGCATTTTCAAGTCTCCTGAGGGATGCACATGATTACACGTGCATGTTCACAGACAGGCACGGCAGGGAACTAGCCCAGGGAAGCTTTGCTACCCCCGGCCAGTCGGGCGCAATGGCCCTGGGTATAAAGAAACTTGTAAGGGCTCTGCCACTCGAAGCATATAAACCCGGCGATGTATTCATTACCAACGATCCGTGGGCGCTGGCCGGACATTTAAACGATGTTTGCGTTCTTAGTCCCATATTTTACAAAGACAGACTCACGGCCTTTACCGCATGCGTATTTCACCATTCCGATATAGGCGGGCGTGTTTCTTCCGACAACCATGACGTCTATGAAGACGGCCTCTTCATTCCGCTTGTGAAGCTTTATGACGGGGGAGTCCTCAACGATGCCTTAATCCAGATGATTCGGTGGAATGTCCGGACCCCCGATGAAGTAACGGGGGATATCAGATCCCAGATTGCAGCCAACCATGTCTGCGCTGCCAAGATAGGCCAGATGCTTGATGAGTACGGACTCGACGGACTTGATGACCTGGCTGAGGAGGTTATTGGCAGGACTGAAAGGAGCATGAGGGAAGCCATTAAAAAGGTTCCTGACGGGATTTACAGGGCACAGGGAATTGTCGAGCAGATTGAGGGCAAGGAGGATATTACCATAAAGGTAGCGGTGCACCTAAAGGGAAGCGATATTATGGTGGATATGGAGGGTTCTTCCCCGCAGGTCGACTGGGGCGGAAATGTGGTTTACAACTTTACTTATGCCTACGTGTTTATGGCCATGAAAAGCATGTTTGAACCCGATATCCCCAACAATGACGGATGTACGGCGCCCATCAGCATGAAGGCCCCTGAGGGGAGCGTGGTTAACTGCAAGTTTCCTGCTGCTGTTGCAGCTAGGATGCAGATCGGGCATTTTATAACAGAGATAGTTTATCGTGCAATGGCAGAGCCGCTTCCCCACAGGGTGATAGCAGGAAGCGGCGGAACCCCGGCCACAATGAATGTACTATACGGCAGGAGAAATGACGGAAGGCGCTTCCATTCAGTCAGAATAAGGGGTGGCGGTATGGGAGCAAGTGCCAGGCGTGACGGGGAATACTGCTATATTTTTCCTGCAAACGGCGCCAACACGCCTGTTGAGATTTTTGAAAGCGACACCCCGCTGCTGGTTGAAAAAAGGGAGCTTTTGACGGATTCAGGAGGCCCGGGTCGTATGAAGGGAGGGCTGGGAAGGAGGATGATCCTTAAGGTGCCCGATGATTCCTACGCCCCTATACCGCCTGTTTATCTGGGTATCCAGGCCGGCAGGTACAGATATCCGCCTGAAGGTCTCTTTGGAGGATGGGCAGGTGCAAAGGCAAGCTTTCTTGTAAATGGCAACCCGGGTAATCCCTATGGGCTCACGCGTCTCAATCCGGGGGATATTGTGGTGATGGATGCAGCCGGAGGCGGGGGATATGGAAGTCCCCTGGAAAGAAACCCCGAGTGCGTATCGGAAGATGTCAGGGAGGGCTATATAAGCCTTGCCGCAGCGAGAGATCATTACGGGGTAGTGCTCAGGGGAGATGATCTTCGGGTTGATCCTGATGCCACCAGTCAACTCAGAACCTCGCTCAAAACGGGATGATAACCGGGCCTATCTATTCGATACTGTCACTGTAATTTCTTCAGTAGGAGGAGCAGTTTTCTTTGCCCCGGTTCGCAACAGGAGCGCCCATGAAGCCGCACATGACAGGAGAAAGCAGAACCCCATGAAATAGAATACTGATTTAAGGCCGAAACTATCTGCAAGATATCCTGATACAGCAGCAGCCGTGGATCCTATACCAAAGGTGACAAAAAAGTGTATGCCGAATCCCATGCCCAGCCTGTGACGCGGGAAATACCTGGAGAGGAGGTAGTTCTGTATCGGCTGCGTAGAGAAATAAAAAAAAGCATACACAACTGATGCGGCTATAAGTATCAGGTTGGTGGTTGCTGCCATGATGAAAACAAATACGGTTCCTATGACTATTGACCCGAGGTAAAGCTTCTCTGCTGAAAAACGGTCCACCAGCCTTCCGGCAAGATATTGACCCCCAGCGCCTGAAAGAAGTGCAAGTGTAGTTACTGTGCCTCCCATGGTCACCCTGTTTACGGTCATGCCGCCGATATTGACACTTTCTCCCATATATGCTGGAAGAAATGTCATTATCCCTTTGTAGGTTAGGCCCAGAGCCATTGCTGATATGAAAAATATCACAAGGTTGAGGACGGAAATACTCTGTTCGGCTTCATTGTCTTTTTCGAGTTCCCCGGGCGATTTCTTTGCCGCCTTCTGCCCTGGGATGGAAAGCGAATAAAAGCCGAGCAGTATCCCTATTATTCCATATAGAATGTGTGGGCCCTGCCAACCCAAGCAGGTTCCAATCCACGCCGATACGACAGGTACAAGGGCTACCCCAAGACTTCCGGCAATTCCGTGTATTCCGAAGACCCTGCCTTTTTCCTTGATGGCCTGGGAGATGAGGGCGTTGGAAGCAGGGTGATACGGGCTGCAGAAGAGCCCTACTAAAGCCATCAATATTCCATAGAACAACAGGGAACTGGAACCCAAAATCAGAAGTGAAGCCAGGCCTGTTCCGAAGAGATATGCGGTAATCAATTTTTTGGGTCCCAGCCGGTCAGATACAAATCCTGCGGGGAGAGATCCGAAACCAAAGGCATAGGAAAGGGCTGTAACCACGACACCCAGATGAAAATAGTCGGTTGAAAACTCCAGCATCAAAAGAGGAATAAGTGGAGGTATAACACCCTCATAGAGATGCACCAGAGCGTGGGATGAGGTGGTCAGCTTTATTATCTTTTTTTCTTCCTTATTCAAGTTGCGCCCCAAAAAAATATGTAACCTGTGGAAGCAGGAAAATACTTATGGCATCCCTTATTTTTTTTTATGGTCCTGCTTTTCAGACTCTAATGTATTTTCCGTTATCCAGGGTGACCATTCCCAGCCGTAGGAGCCTTTCGAGGTGCTTTCCTATATGCAGGCGTTCTCCCAGCTCAAAGAAGATTCTTGGTTCTTTTGGTTTTCCATAAATAATCCAGAAGGACATCAGGTCCTGGAGGGATCTTGGTTCACTGAGCAGTTCGAGTATCCTCTCCTCTCTTCGCCATATCACATTCAGATACTCATCCCACAGTTCACCCGGCTCTTCCTCAAAAATGCCGGTTTCATGCCCCGTCATCCATACCTTGGCCTGTATTTTTTTCAATGCCTCTACGGAGGCTACTGTGTCCTCCAGAGAAGAGAATTTGTCACCGTACCAGGGGCCGAATCTGGTGAGATCGTAGTCACCGAGGAAAAGGACGGAGGGCTCGTGAAAGAAGAATGCCGTATGCCCGGGCGTGTGTCCGGGTGCGTTAATGATCTCGATGGTTACAGCTCCTGTGCTAATGACCTGCCCTCCTTTCAAGAATTTGGAAACCTCTCTGGGTTTGAAATGGAACTGTTCCTCAAAAAGAGGTTGCCAGTATTGATATTCTCCAGGAGGTATCTCGTAGGCATCCATGAAAAGGTCCATATTCGAAAGGACCTTGGCCTCCAGCTCAGAGGTGCTAAGAGGAAGACCGTCAAAGAGGTCCAGATGCATGAAGTGATCCTCGTGGCTGTGGCTGAGCCATACTTCACTGACTCCATAATGTTTCTTGATTTCAATAAGTCTTTCACGGTTTGAGGCAGGGTCAATAAGTATTCCAGGCCCTTCTATATAAATGGAGTGGCAAAACGGATACCTTCCATAGTTGTCCCCCGGCAGAAACCAAAGTGATCCAAAGTGCTTTTCCGTTAATTCCTTCTTTTTGTTCATGAGTTGATCCAATGATGTCTATATAAAGTTAAGCAATCAAAATTTATTTCACCGTGTAACATGGTTTATCCTTCAGCCAATTATGGTCTGCACCTATCCATTATTTGAGCTTAAAGTCAACCCTGCTTTTAATAAGGCCTTCTTTTTTCTCTGGTTCAAGGGATCCGGGGCCAACGACAAAGATTCTCTCAGGTGTCACTTTTCCGGATTTAAGGATGTAGTCCTTTACGCTTATAGTTCTTTCATGGGCAAGGATCCTCAAATCGTCTCCGGATATGTCGGTTTTGGAAATCAGATCCTTCTCCATTTCTTCCAAAGAGGGCGCTTTGGTCTTTGCCTCTTTGTCTCCGGCTTTGGCAGGGATATTTTGTTCAAATAGCCTGCTGACGTACCTCAACCGTTCCTGCGGCTCTATTGTGAGTTCATCCAGAGGCGGTATGGTGAGACCTTTCTGGGCCATCTCCTTTATCTTCAAGGATTTTATTTTGTTAAGAAAACGCTGCTGTCTCAAGGCCTCAGTGTCGGATTTTTCGTCAACATATCCGAGTATCTCAAGTCTCAGGGCAGGCCGCTCGTAAAGTATGTCTATCAATTTGTCCAGCGCTGCCGCATTGCCCCCTGCTATCACACTCAAACCCGGTCCAAAATCAAAATGACTCAGTTCCTCGCCTCCTCCGAATACGGCCCCTAAGAGGGCAAAGGGGGATGTGATGGCCTTCTCAAGGATATTTACTATCATCTTAAGTATGATTGCGCCTACGCTGAATTGCGGATCGTCCAGACGACCGGTTACTGGCAGATCCAGTTCGATGACGCCGCTTCTGTTCTTAAGAAGTGCGACAGCAAGCGCCACGGGCAGAGATGTAGCCTGGGGGCTATCGACGGTCTTGCCGAAGGTGAATTGATCAAAAACTATCTTATTGGTTGCCTCAAGTTTCATTTTTTCAATGGAGTACTTAAGGTCCAGCGAGAGATTACCCTTTTCTATGGCGTATCCTATATACTTCCCTGAATAAGGGGTCATAGGGCTCAGTGCGATGCCTTTGAATCCGATCTCCAGGTCCGCAAAGATATCTTCAATTAATGGGTTTAGCTTTCCAGTAATCCTGAGGGGAGCGGATCCGTCAAGATTGGCAGTAAACAATATGTCGGCTTTTTTAAATTTGTCTGTTGTGAGCCCCTTCAAATTCAAATTAATTCCTGACAGATTTGTTGAATATGCAGGCGAAACAGATCTATCCCTGAAGATCAGTATTCCATCCTTAAGTGAAATGGTTTTAAGATTTATTGTAAGATTAGACTTATCAGAAGGCTTGTTTTTATCTTCACTATCTCTAGATCTTAGAAGTTTCTGAACATTTAATGTACCATCTTTATCCACGTGAATCCTGCAGAAGGGTTTAAAAAGATCTATGCCTTCTACTGAGACGGCCAGCGGGGGTGAGGCCAGGGATAATCCTTTTGCCTCAAGGGATCTCCACTTGAAGAACTCCTCTGCCTTGTCTTTTTCAATGGTGGTCAGATCCCTCAGATAGGTATTTCCTTTGAATTCCCATGAAGTTTCCCCTGAAGGTCCGGGAGCAAGGGTGAGTCTTCCCTTCAGAGAGAGGTTGCCCTTTGAGGCAACCAGGTTTAAATATGGCATCCAGTAAGGCTGGAAACTTTTTATATGAATGTCTGACAAATCAGTTTCAAGTTTTGCTGCAGGAGGGCTTAGGGCCACATCCCCTTTAATGGAAACCTCTCCTTGTCCAGCCATGTCAAAAGAAAGGGCGAGGCTGCCCCAGGAATCCTTTTTGTTGGTTATATCCTTTGCCTCAATCCTTAATTTATGAACAGGAACTTTGACTGCTGACGGATTGGACAGATCTGTGAAGTCAACAGAGTACCCGTCCACCAGCGCGCCTTTAAGTAAAATGGTCCATGGAGATGGTGCCTCCGAACCTTTCAAATTTTTTTCTTGAGATGAATTCCCAGACGGGGTGCTGGGAAGAAGTGTGCCCAGATTGATTGTTCCATCCTTGTTTCTTTCAAGAAAAACTTTTCCGTCCTTTGTGGAAAAATCAGAAATAATGAGTTCTTTACCTGTGAGATCAAATGATGCCCCTCTGATCCCCAGAGTCCGGGTTTGGAAAAAGAGCTCCTTCTCACCTTTCTTCCTCAAGGCCATATCCTTCAGATCAAGGGATATCTCTGAGATAAGAAGGCTAACGTCCTTCTTTTCCCCATTAAGAGAAAATTTATAGTCGCTCTGGAGCCGGATATTGCCTTTTAAAATTTCAAAAAGGATATTTTCTCTATAGTATGGTTCAAAGTCAGAAATCGGAATAGGCCCGATGGATATTCCCCCCTCGCCCCACAGCGGGTCAAGGCAGAAAGAGCCTTTTGTCTTAAAATTCCCTCCGCTCTCAGTGTTAAAGGAAAGCTCAACAGCAGAGAGGCTTTCAGGTTTGCTGCTGTAGCCGCTTACCTTAAGGTCAAGGTCTGATATGGATGCTTTAAATCCCCCTTTTACGAACTGATCGAGAAATCCTGCCCTCCCGCCGGTGATTGTTACCTCATCTATATGAATGGCAGTCGCTGCTTTGTCCTTTTGATTGTTCCCTGATGAGTCCTTTTCTTTGCCGTCTTTTCCGGAGGATGTGTTCCTGGGGATAAGGGAGACAAGATTGAGGGCTCCTTCTGCATCTCTTGCTACTCTCAGCTCAGGGGATTGCAGTGCCACGCGTCCTAAGTGGAGATTGCCTGCGATTAGATCCGATTCTGCCAATAAAATTGAAAGGCTCGGAAGTGCGAGAAGACTTTCTCCTTTGTGATCGAGAATCTTAGTGTCCCTGAGATGGATTTCCCCTTTTGCTATCAGTTTCGCTCCTCCGCCTGCCTTGATTTCGTAGCCCAGTGCTACCGCTATATCAAGCAGGCCTTTTTCCAGCTCGAAGGACAAGTCCAGAGGGACATAAGCCATATATCTTGCAAGATCAATCCCCCTTACATCAAGGCTCAAGGACGTCTCCTTGTTTTCCACGAATGGGAGGGATGCACCGGACAGATCCAGCGGCGCTCCGTCAATAACGGCCTTGAAGACCGGCTTGACATGCACTCTGGCGTGGTAAGGAAAATTTGAAAAGAAGGGCAGATTGAATAAAAGCCCTTCCATTTTGTGGGTTTTCTTTTTCGGGCGATCAATGAAATCAATAACCCCTTGCTCGATCTGAATATTGCTGAAGGAAAACCCAGGAGTCATGGGCGCAGATTCCTGTTCCTCTTTTTTATCTCCCCCTCCGGCGATGATATCGGAGAAGTTGAAATCACCTTTTTCAATGTGTTCAATTCGCAGGTAGGGGCCCTTAAGGATCAATTCTTCAACGACCGGTGCAAATTTAAACAAAGACATACCGCTTAGGTTAACCTTCATTTCTTGAAAGGTGAAAAAGGGTATGGGTTTCTCCTTCTCCTGCACAGAGAGCCCTTTGATTTCTATTGTAAGTTTGTATGGATTTGCCTTGATTTCTTGAATAGTGACCTTTCTGTTGAGTGCTTTTCCAAGGTTTTTTGACAGGAATGACCTGGCAACGGGTGGAAGAACAAAAAAGCCTAAAATGCTATAAACTGCAAAAATCCCAGCCATAATAATGAAGACTTTTCTGACCGTTTTCATTCTCCACCTCCTTTTTTGGCAATGGGAAACTTATCCTTCTGCCGGATCTGATCTCTTCCCGGAGGAGTTTTTATGTGACAGGAGGTAATCCTTGTATGCGTACAAAGCAGGGGAGCCTCCCGTGTGGATGAAAAGCACCGCATCATCCTTCTTGAAGAAGCCGCTTCGCGCAAGATCGATCAATCCGGCCATGGCCTTGCCCGTATATACCGGATCAAGGAGAATGCCTTCTGTTCTAGCAAGGAGCCTCACAGCTTCAGCCATCTGAGGGGTTGGAATGGCATAGCCTTCTCCCACATAACCATCCAGGCATCTTACTGCGTTCCGCGGTATCGCACATCGAAGGCCCAGGTGATGCGCAGTTTCAAGACAGAGGGAGTAAACAAGCTCTTCCTGGGGCTCCTTTGCGTGGCTTACGTTTATGCCTGTAACCGGAATTTCCATATTGCAGCCTATAAGTCCTGTAACAAGGCCGGCTTGAGTACCTGCGCTGCCGCTTGCGCATATGATATGGTCAAATGCAATCCCTGTCTCAAAGCTCTGTGTTTGGATTTCCTGTGCACATGCAGCGTAGCCTGTTGCACCCACCGGTGTTGAGCCGCCAACCGGTATAAGATATGCCTTGCGACCCTGGGCATCAAGTTCAAGGGCAACTTTTTCCATCTCCGCTGATAGAAGAGTGCCTTTGGGTACCACCCTTATCTCCTCTATGCCCATAAGATGATATAGCAAGTTGTTTCCGCTTGCATTGGGGTCATAGGTCCCCGGGATCCTCTCTTCCAGGATAAATCTGCACCTGAGCCCTTCCCTGGCTGCGGCTGCAAGCGTGAGCCTACAGTGGTTGGACTGGATGGCGCCGCACGTAACGAGGGTGTCTGCCCCCCCGGCAAGTGCGTCTGCGACCAGAAACTCCAGTTTTCGCGTCTTATTGCCTCCTGCAGCGAGTCCCAGGAGATCGTCTCTCTTTATAAAAACCCCGGGGCCGCCTATTGCGGCTGAAAACCGGGGGAGCGGTTCAATCGGCGTAGGTCCGTGGGTGTACCTTCTTCTTGGAAACAGGGCCAGATTCATATAATTTCCTCCTTCATGGCCTTATTGTTTCAGCAATCCAGGTCTCCTTTGAGGCCTATGGCATCGGCTGCATCCCTCATGCCCATAATGGTTTCCGTGATAAGGTCTGTGAGTTCAATGCCAAGCATTTCAGCGCCTCTCTCAATTATAGTTCTGTCTACACCTGCGGCAAATCGTTTATCTTTCCATTTCTTCTTAACAGATTGGGCGGTAAGGTCCATTACGCTCCTCGATGGACGCACGAGCGCAGTGGTTGCAACCAGGCCCGTAAGCTCATCAACCGCATAGAGAACCTTCTCAAGATCCGTGGCGGGTTCCACACTGGAACATATCCCCCATCCGTGGCTGGCAACCGCCCTTATGAAATTCTCAGGCCAAAGTCTCTCCCTGAGGATTTCAACGCTCTTGCGACAATGCTCCCCGGGAAATTGCTCGTAATCAAGGTCATGGACAAGTCCAATAATGCCCCAATCATCCTCTGGCTCTCCTCTCATGCGGGCAAACCTGCGCATGACTGACTCAACGGCAAGGGCATGCCTTATCAAGCTTTCATTCTTGGTAAATTCTTGAAGAAGATTTAAGGCTTCTTTGCGGGTGGGCTTATACTGGTTCATTTGCTTGTATCCTCATTTAAATGTCCTGGGTTTGTATTCCTTGTTAAAATCAATCTTGGATCACCCGGCCGCCATTGATCAGTCATTGTAAAAGCCTATCATAACTAGTATCAGCCTGAAAGTATAAAGAAATTTCTGCAACTGTAGCATAGGGTCTCCAGGGTGAAAATTTCCTGAATATTTAGATTGCTCCACAAATTGGTTTTTTCCGTTCTCATATAACAGCCCAAAGATAGGTGCAACCTATAGCCAGGACGGCAATTGTTGAAACCATCCCAAATCTAAAATATTCCATAAATCCTAGATGATAGGCATCTCGCGAGCATTCGGCCACTATGATATTTGCCACGGACCCCAGTATGGTGAAGTTGCCGGCAACGGTTGTGGTAAAGGCAAGGAGCACCCAGCCGGCGTTGCCTGCTCCAAGTTCATTGATGTGGGGGCCAGCAAGAAGCACCATTGGCACATTGGATACCAGATTGGATCCTGCCGTCAGGAGGGCTGTGAAAAGTGTTAATCCCCATGATTCAGAAAGGTGAAAGTATGGAGCGCTTTGCCTCCAAGCCCTCTCAATCAGGCCTGTTGAAGCAAGGCCTGCTACAACTATAAAAAGACAGCAGAAAAATACAAGGAGTGGCCAGTCCACCCTGGAAAAGACGTCGCGTGGATCTTTTCTGTTAACGATCACAAGTACCATCACTCCTGCAAGTGTGGTATAGCCCATGTGAAACCCTGCAAAAAAGCCTGCTGTTACCCCACCAGTAACGAAGAGAACAAGGAAAAGGTTAGGCCCGTTGGACGGGGGGTTGCTAATTTCTCTCCTCAGCTCAAGAGTTGCCGGCATAGAGCGGCCATAGTAGAACCAAAGCAGAAAGATATTCACAATGAGGCCTATGCCGGCGGCAGGGCCCGCCATCATAAGGAAGGATGAAAAACCCATGTTGCTCATGCTTCCTATGATCATGTTCTGCGGGTTTCCCACCAGTGTGGCGGAACTGCCGATGTTTGCAGAGGTGGCAAGGGCTATAAGGAAAGGTCCCAGGGGAAGATTTGCCCTGGTGCAAGTTGCTATCAGCATTGGAGTCATAAAAAGACACACCGTATCGTTCACAAGAAAGGCTGAGAGTACCCCTGAAATTATCGCAGTAAGACATAAAAGCGAAAAAGGGGTCTTGCAGCTCCTTATGATGCGAAAGGAAATCCAGTCAAAAAATCCGGCTTCCTTGAGATAGACCGTTAAGACCATCATGCAGAAAAGCAAAAGGATTGTGTCATGATCTATAGCCCTGTAGCTTTCCTCCGGGGAAAGCGCTCCAAAGGCCACCATAAGGACCGCCCCCAGGAGGGCGCCGGCCGGTCTCCCTATGGGGAGGAGAGAAAGTCTTCTGGAGGCAATAAGAGCATAGGTAATAAGGAAGATGGCGTAGATAAAGGTTTCCATGGCAAATGCACGGGCCTCACGCCCTGAGGTAGTCCCTGGATAGGGACCTTTCAACAAGTGGAAGGTTACTCATATGGGGAGCCTCGAACTGAAATACTATTCTTATGAATTCCATCACAATCCTGAATGTTGCCCCCCAGAGGACCTCTTCGCCGTCAGTGCCTTTATATAGATAACATGGAAAATCCGACGTCGAACCTCTTATCAGCATACGGCATCTCCTGTAAAAACAAGGCTTTAGCAGATCCTTGAGGGGTATCCGGATGACCTTTTCTACCTCCCGGTTGGGAAAAAATCGCCTCTGGCCTCCTACCCAAGTTGCGAGGGGGTATATGGTCCTTTTGTACATGACAAGGTCCTGGGAGGGGAGGGGACCGAGGAACTTTATTCTCAAGGGGTTGAGTCCCATCTCTTCAAGCCCCTCCCTTATCCCTGTTGCAAGGAGAAGGCTTAGCCTCATTGCCTGGTTTGGCCTTTCCCTGAGAAGTCCTTCCCAGTGGGGCCATCTTCCGAGGGGCATTAGAGGCAGGGAGATGATCCTGGAGATAACAGGATCAATCCTGGGAGAAATGCCTCCCCCCGGGAAGCACAGATCCCCGGGCTGCCTGACTCTCTCAGAACGCTTGTTGAGAATGAGACATGCTCCAGGCCGGCTGCTCTCCCCCCCCTGACACATGCCAAGTGTGAAAAGCACTGCCGAGCTCTCCGGCCGGTCAGCGGCCCCTGGAGGAAAAATTCTTCCATTTAGAGCGTGCCTTTGCAGTATTGAACTTATATGGGAACAAAGGGCCAGCGGATCCTCAAGGACTTTATCCCATTTGAAGTGAGCTTTTTGAAGTTCGTCTGAAAGGTTGCACGATTTCATGGAAACTCATACTAGTAGAAACTGCTATGGTAGGCAAGCACCAGGGAGAGCGAAAGCTATATGGAGCTCTTCT
>QZIK01000096.1 GCA_003599015.1 Desulfobacteraceae bacterium
CTTCCGATCTCCACTTCTCGCGCCATGGCGACGAACAGGACCCCGAGTCCCATCCAGAGGAAAATCCGCCGTCTCATCATGAAGTACCTCCTCGCGGTTAATCGGGGGCTCCCCCACTCCTGCTACGGTGCACAGATTTTGCCGGTGGATGACAACCTGCACACGATAATCGCCGGCCTTTATAGGAGAATTGGCCGGGGATGTCAAACTGAAATTGCATCGCAACAGGAATAGTAAATGATAATGGATAGATGATGAACAGTACCCCCCCTGCGTGTCACCCTGGTCAACGGCGGAAAAAAGGGGTATGCTCACCACCGTCCGGTACGCCGGGACATCACTTCTGCGGAGAAGGGAACAATGGTCAAGAAATGGTCGATGGCCATCGCCGCTGTCGTCGTTGCCGGTTTTCTGCTGAGTATCGCCGCCAATCTTGTCTATCCGGACGTGGCGCGTCTGAAGCGGCAGCGGCCGGGTATGGCCGCTTTTGCGGACCTTCCTTTTTCGGAGCAGACCCCAGAACTGATGACTTTTATGTTGGGTTCGCCTTTTGTGCCCTGGGTTCGGGAGGCGCCATGGCGGGCCTGGACGGCAGCCCCTTTATGGCTCCTATATCCAATTACGGCGGGGTGCGGACTCCCAATATTGAGTCCAATGAGGTGCAGTATCCGCATCTTACCCTGTATCATGAATTTGAACCTGATACTGCCGGAGCTGGCCGGTTCCGGGGCGGTCCCGGCATCCGGTATGCCATCTGTTTTTACGACCCTGAACCCGGGATGGTCATGTTCGGGGACGGTATGAAGATTCCGCCATACGGTCTCGCCGGGGGGCATCCGGGCAGCCTGAACCGGGCTGAACTGTGCACCGGAGGCAAGACGGTGAAACTGGCCAGTAAAGAAAGCCCGCGCCGGTTAAAGCCGGGTGACACTGTTACCCTGGTATCCTCAGGCGGCGGAGGCTGGGGCAACCCACTGGAAAGGGACCCGCAGAAGGTAATTGAAGATGTCCTGGATGGCCTGATTTCCTCTGAAACAGCGCACCGGGTTTACGGTGTTGCGGTGAAAAAAAGTCTGTGAAAAAAAGTCTTGACATTGTCTTTGTCAGGTATTAATATTAGTAGCAACAGAACAAAAAGTTACATAAAAGAAAAGAATTTACAAATTATGTATATTGCTCCAGGTGCCCGCATGGGAGAATAGGGAACCGGGTGAAAGTCCCGGACGGACCCGCCACTGTAAAGGTTAGCTGCCTGTCAGACCACTCCGCAAAGGGGGAAGGGACAGCGTCGGCGATGACCCTGAGTCAGGAGACCTGCCTGGAACGATCTTGCCGCCTCGGGAATAAGGCGGTTTAGGTGAAGGATGATGGAAAAGTCCACACTGTTTAAGGTGTGGGCTTTTTGTTTTTGGGAATACACAGTAGGCTCTCGGAAATGACCGGGAATGAAATATGGTGAGCTATTGTACTGATTTTCCGCACTGACGCCGGAGAAATCTAACCTTGTTCAACCGGATGACAACTCTGATATGTGGCATCACCGGTACAAGAGCAGCTAAGTCGCTGCTCCGCACCGACAAAGCCGCTCTTTGCTGTCTAGTCCGGGATCACCGCCAATTCGCCGTCCATGGCTCAGTGGCGGCGAGGGCCGTCCATGGCCCTCGTCCCGTACTTCGCTCAGCGGAACTGCGGTAATATTTCTCACGGTGTCAGTGCAAGTAAAATCTTGTACAACACCTCACCATAGTCACGGTCATTTACGAGAGCCAAAAGTGGAGTAAAAACAAAAAGTCCATACAAAGCCATAAACATTTAAGGACATTGTATTTCCTAGGAATTAATAAAATCTAAAGGAGGGGTCAGTAATGACACAATTATTAAGCGCCAGGGCGGGTGAAATCACCCCCGAAATGCGGCAGGTGGCGGACCGGGAGAGGGTTGAACCGGAGATCATCAGACAGGGAGTGGCTGCCGGAACCATTGTTATACCCCGCAATAAAGGCCGCCGGAACATTATCCCCACCGGAATCGGAGCCGGGCTGAAAACCAAGGTCAGTGCCAGTGCAGGCATTTACGGTGAACAGGGCAGTATTGGCGCTGAAATTGAAAAGATTCGCTCTGCAGTGGGAGCGGGGACTGATGCAATTATGGATTTGAGCGTAAGCGGGGATATTGATTTCATGCGCCAAGAAGCACTATCTGCCACTTCTACGCCCGTGGGAACACTTCCCCTGTACCAGGCCATGGCCGAAGCAAGCCAAAAATATGGCTTCTCTCTAAAAATGGATGTAGAAGAACTTTTTGAAGTCATAGAGCGGCATACTGCTGATGGGGTAGACTTTTTGGCCCTGCACTGCGGCACTACCATGAGTATTGTAGAGCGTGCCAAAAAGGAAGGGCGGGTAGACCCTCTGGTAAGTTACGGGGGATCACATCTGATCGGGTGGATGCTGTATAACCAGAGAGAAAATCCTCTTTATGAACAGTATGACAGGATTCTTGCCATTGCCAAAAAGTACGATGTCACCATTAGCCTTGCTGATGGTATGAGACCCGGGTGCCTGGCCGATTCCCTGGACGGTGCCCAGGTGCAGGAACTGGTTCTTCTGGGAGAACTGGTGAGACGGGCCAGGGAAGCCGGTGTTCAGGTAATGGTCAAGGGGCCGGGCCATGTCCCCATCAACCAGCTAAAAGCAACTATTACGCTGCAAAAAAGCCTTTGTAAAGGAGCTCCTTACTTTGTATTCGGACCTGTTGTAACTGATCTAGCTGCTGGCTACGACCATATCAGTGCAGCCATTGGCGGTGCCATCAGTGCCTGGGCCGGTGCAGAGTTTCTTTGCTATGTAACATCTTCCGAACACCTGGGTCTTCCGGATATAGACCAGGTACGAGAGGGAGTAGTTGCAGCCCGCATCGCTGCTCATGCAGCCGATTTGGCCAAGGAGCTGCCGGGAGCTGCAGATTGGGATCTGGATCTTTCCCGGGCCAGGAAAGAACTGGACTGGAAACAACAGATCTCCCTGGCTATCGATCCGGTGCGGGCTGAACGTTTGAGAAAAGAGAGAACCGATGATTTCGCTTCGGAATGTACCATGTGTGGAAAATATTGCGCTATGGAGATAGTATCGAAATATTTGGACGGTTCCAAAAAAGCTTGTTAAGCATTAACGAAAGGGTGAAGGTAAATGACCCAAGTCTTAGCGGCGCGTGCCGGTAAAATCACACCGGAGATGGAAATGGTGGCGAAAAGTGAAAATGTTGATGTCGAATTTATCAGGGCGGGAGTAGCTGCGGGTAAAATCGTTATTCCCAGGAATGTGAAACGGAAAGTAGTAAAGCCCTGCGGTATAGGAGAGGGAATTCGTATAAAAGTAAATGCTCTCTTCGGCACATCCAGCGGCCGAGACCTGATGGAAATGGAAACAAGAAAACTGGCAATTGCGGAAGCTGCAGGATGTGATGCGGTTATGGATTTAAGCACTGGTGGAGACATTGACGGGATGAGAAAGAATACGCTGGCAGTGGCCAATGTACCTGTTGGTAGTGTGCCAATTTATCAGGCTGCCATCGAAGCTATAGAAAAAAGAGGCAGTATTGTAGCTATGACTGCAGACGATATGTTTGAAGCTGTGGAAAAACAGGCTGCCGATGGCGTGGATTTCATGGCCATTCACAGCGCCTTGAATTTTGACGTGATCAAACGCCTGCAGATAAGTGGCAGGGTAACAGATGTGGTCAGCCGGGGTGGAGCTTTTCTCATAGGCTGGATGCTTCATAACCAAAAAGAAAACCCTCTCTATGAACAATTTGACAGGCTCCTGGCCATTCTCAAAGAATATGACGTTACCCTCAGCCTGGGGGATGCCATCCGCCCGGGATCTACGGCCGACTCGCTGGATGGGGCACAGCTCCAGGGGATGATCATTGCAGGTGAACTGGTGGTAAGGGCCCAGGCGGCAGGAGTGCAGGTTATGGTAGAAGGCCCTGGCCATGTTCCCATGCACCATGCGGAATCCACCATCCGTTTGCAGAAGCGTTTATGCCATGGTGCGCCTTACTTTATCCTGGGATTGCTGGCTACTGACGTGGCGCCGGGCTATGACCATATCACCTCGGCTATTGGCGGAGCATTAGCGGCCACAATTGGTGCTGACTTCCTCTGCTATGTGACTCCTGCAGAACATTTGGGATTACCAAATGAAGAGGATGTAAAAGAGGGGGTTATAGCTGCCAGGATTGCTGCCCATGCTGCAGACCTGGCCAGGGGCAACAAGAAAGCCTGGGAAAGAGATTTGCAGATGGCGCAAGCCCGGGTAGCATTGGATTTAGAGAGGCAAGTTGCCTTTTCTGTTGACCCCGAGAAATTCAGGGCGGTTTTAGGGAACGGAGAAGGTGAGCACCAGTGTGCTCTCTGCGGAAGCAGCTGTGCTATCCAGGTGGCGGCTGAGTATTTTGGCCTCGCTTAAAGGACAGGGGTTTAATGAGCCGGGGGAGAGCTGGAGAATTCAATACAGGAGGCAGAACAAGGATGGCATTAACACTAAAAACTGTAATCGAGGGTATCGAGCCGGTAAGCCAGGAATGGCGTTTGAAGGTCAGGGATTACCTAAACAACCTGGCTATTCCCCAGGGAAGCCTGGGGGAACTTCTCACTCTTGCGGAACAACTGGCAGCTATCAAAAGGACTTTGAAACCTTCCGTGAAGAGAAAAATAGTTGTGACCATGGCTGGAGATCACGGGGTGGTCGAAGAGGGAGTGAGCGCATTTCCCCGGGAAGTGACCTCCCAGATGGTGGCCAATTTTGCGTCCGGTGGGGCGGCGATCAATGTGCTGTCAGAGGCAGCCGGCGCCCGAGTGATTGTAGTCGATATGGGGGTTGCCGCTGATTTGAACGAAATGGTTAGCAACGGCAAGGTCCTTTCTTACAAGGTGGACTATGGCACCCGCAACATGACAGAGGGTCCTGCCATGAGCCGGGAACAGGCGCGGAAGGCCCTGGAGGCAGGCATAGATATTGCTGGGAAACTGGTCCAGGAAGGAGCAGATCTCCTGGCTACGGGGGACATGGGCATCGGAAATACAACATCCAGCAGTGCCATTCTTGCTGCTTTATCAGGCCGCCCTGTCGGTGAGGTGACTGGCAGGGGAACGGGGATCAGCAATGAAGCATTGGAAAATAAAATCCGGGTCATTCAAAAGGCCCTGGATGTCAACAGGCCCGATGCCAGCGACCCTGTCGATGTGCTGGCCAAGGTAGGCGGGTTTGAGATTGGCGGGATTGCCGGGCTTATTCTGGGGGCGGCTTACCACCAGGTCCCCGTGATGGTGGATGGATTTATCTCCTCTGCCGGAGCCCTTCTTGCCAAACATTTAGCGCCTGACTCGGTGCAGTATATGATTGCCGCCCACCGTTCTCAAGAGTATGGGCACGGGTTCATGCTGGAGAAGTTGGGCCTGAAGCCGCTGCTCAACCTGAACCTGTGCCTGGGAGAAGGGACTGGAGCGGCTCTGGCCATTAATGTGGTGGAAGCAGCCGCCCAGGTGATAGGAAAGATGCTTACCTTCGAGGACGCAGGAGTATCCAGAAATTTATGAGGAGTACAGAAGGCATGAAACTCTTATCATTCTTAAACTATGATCCCCAGGAAAGCAGTCCCCAGTACCTGGAGGACCTGGCTACGGGATACTGGTTTTCGGAAGTTTTCTTTACTGCCGTTGATCTTGATATTTTTACCCTTCTTGATCCTGAGGGAATGACTGCAAGCCAAATTGCCGGCGTTCTCGATTGCCATTGCCAAGGGGTGAAGCGTTTCCTGGAGGCGCTCCGTGCCCTGGGCCTTTTGAACTGCGACGGCCATGTGTTTTACAATACCAAAATATCCGCTCAATATCTTGTTAAGGGCAAGAAAAATTACCAGGGAAATTCCATCCTCTGGCGAAAATACCTTTCCTCTTCCTGGCGCGACCTGGCCAAATGCCTCAAGGCCGGTACAAGGGTTAGTTTCCCTCCGTCCCAGGAGGAGCCCTGGGAGTTGAATATTCGTATTCGAAGATATATCAGCGCCATGGACAATGTGGCCAGGACCAAGATACAGGAGATACTTGCCATATTCCAGGATATGTGGCTGGAGGGGGAGATCCTGGATGTGGGGGCTGGCTCGGGAACCGTTGCAGCTGGTTTCTTAGAGCGTTTTTCTTCTATGAAGGCTACTCTCATGGACCTTCCCGCTGTCTTGGAGTATGCCCGGGAATTAATGGCGGAAAGGGGTCTAGGATACAGGGTAACAACATGCCCGGCCGACATCCTGAAACCCTGGCCTATCGGTAAAAGACTGTTTGGACTAGTCATTCTTTCCAATATCATTCACGCTTATGGGGAAAAAGAGGTTATCCGCATTCTGGCCAGGGCCAGGGACTGCCTTGGACCGGATGGTTTTTTAGTTATTCACGATTTCTTCATGGAGCATCGTCCTGAGAAAGCGGCTCTTTTCGATTTGAACATGTTCATCAATACCTATAATGGTAAAGTTTTTGCAGGAAAATGGGTTGAAGAATACCTTAAAAGCCTGGGCCTTTGTGTCACAGGTCTTATACCCCTGGCGACGGATACGGCCGTGATCATTGCTTCCCAAAATGAAAATGCTTTAGCAAGGCTTAGCCTGGACTCCACAGCCCGTTTGATATCCAGGATTAAGGCTTTGGGATTTAGGAACGTATATCCCCTTTCCGTAAAGGATATTCATGTGGTTGATTGGGCCGACGTGCGCTGCCGGTTTGGGTGTAAACTGTACGGGAAACACCATTGCCCACCCAACAGTCCTCCTCCCCAGAAGACCAGGGAACTGTTAGGGGACTATGTCAATGCCCTGCTCCTGGAAGGGGAACCCCCTGCCAGGACCTTCCAGCAACGAGTCTTGCAGGCTGAAAGAGAAGCCTTTAAGGTCAACTTTTATAAAGCTTTTGCCTATTGGGCCGGTCCCTGCGCCATCTGTTCCACCTGCACAACCGACGGGGTATGCCGCAATACCCGCGATACCAGGCCGTCTATGGAGGGGGCGGGCATCGATGTATTTGAGACCGCCCGGCGGGCGGGAATTACCTTACGCACACTGGAAAAGAAGGACGATTTTATCAAGTATTTGGCCTTGTTGCTACTGGAGTGATCAATCATGCGTGTTTTATTGGTCCAGGTTCTTTCGGTGGAGGGGCCTTCTACGGAAAAGGTTTATCCCCTCGGGATTGTTTCACTGGCCACTTATATTCAAGCCAGAGGCCATGAAGTGGGGCTTCTGGATATGAATATCGAGAAAGATCCCTTTGGGGCACTGAAAGAGCGCCTTTTAAGCTTCCAGCCCCAGGTAGTGGGTTTTTCACTTCGTAACATTGATCCCCTGGCCAACAGGACCAGCTCTCTTATTCCGCCTTTTATAGCTGCCGTTCGCCTGACTGCCGCTGTCCTGCCCAGGGCAATACTTATTGCAGGGGGTACCGGATTTTCCCTTTTCCCCGAACGGTTAATGCTCGAGCTGCCGGAGATCCGCTACGGGATTGTTGGTGAGGCTGAAAGATCTCTTCCAGCCCTCCTTTCGTCCCTGGAAAATCCGCCTCCTCTTAAAGGACTTTGCTGGCGGGAAGAAAACGGGGTAAGGGTGGTGCCTCCTTTCACGGACTTTGACATGAGAGCTTACGTACCCCCGTCCAGGTGCCTTTTGGATCCTTCCCTTTATATGGGAATCAATAACTACGTTCCGCCCATTGGCATTGAGACCAAACGGGGATGCCCTTTTGAATGTGCCTACTGTGTTTATCCGAAACTCCAGGGGAAAAGGTTGCGCTGCCGCCCTGCTGTGGCAGTTGTGGATGAGATGGAAGTTCTTCATAAGGAATATGATATTGAAAGTTTTCACTTTACCGACCCGGTTTTAAATATTCCCAATGGACACTTGGAAGCTATTTGTCAGGAAATACTCCGTAGGGGCTTGAAGATCCGGTGGGATGGTTTTTTCAGAGAAGATTTTCTGACTGAAAAGAATGCGGCGCTTTTTGAGAAAGCGGGGTGTGAATGCTTTTCGTTTTCCCCTGACGGTCTTTGCCAGGAATCCCTGGATGTGCTGGACAAAAGGCTTTCCGAATCGGACATTTTAAAAGCGGCGGAGATAATTGCCCGGACTGACGCCATCGCTGTGTACCACTTTATGGTAAATGTGCCTGGGGAAACGGAAAAGACCTGTCAAAAGGCTGAGCGTTTCTTGGAGAGGCTTTTCCAGTTGCATGGCAGGAAAAAGAACCTGGGGACGGTTGTGTTGAATAACATTCGGATTTTGCCTGGCACGCCTGTAGAAGAAATGGCCAGGCTCTATGGGGTGATCGGGCCTGAAACAGACCTATTGTATCCGGTATATTATAATCCCAGGCCATTTGATACATTCAGGTACCGGTTGGAAACCCTGCACCATTGCAAGAATGTATTCATGTGGCAGGAGGTGAGGCAGTGATATGAAGATACTATTATTGGAACACCCGCGGAGTGTCCATCCGGAACGGTGTAACGACATCGCCAACACTCCTCTTTCTTCGTGTCTTCTAACGGGTTATGCAGCAGGTATGCTGAAAAGCAAGGGACACCATGTGGAAATTGTGGAGGGGCATCTGGACAGGCTGTCTTATCCAGAAATTGAAAAGATTGTGAGTGCCGCAAAACCCGATTTACTTGGCGTCCACATGGTCTACCACTGGAAAAATGACATGGCATTATTCAGTTTCCTGGAAAAGGTGAAATATGAGGGGATCTCTCCTTATATAACCGCTTATGGTTTTTATCCCACTTTCGCTTTTGAGGATATCTTGACAGCCTGTCCTGCTATTGACGCGGTAATCACAGGAGAGCCGGAGGCGACTTTTGTTGACCTGGCCGAAGCCCTGGCACAAAACGCATCTCCTGGAAATATTCCCGGCCTGACCTGGAGGGACGAAAGTGGCAAGATCGTTGCCTTAAGGCGAAAGCCGGTGGAAGACTTGGACAGTCTCCCTTTTCCTGTGAGAACGGGGGCCATGTTTCGCCTTCCTGAGGTGAACATCCAGGGAAGCAGGGGGTGTTACGGGGGATGCACCTTTTGCTATATCAACCCCTTTTATGGCCAGCGGGCGGTCTGGCGTGGACGGAGTCCCGAAAATATCGCGGCGGAGATAGATGAGATCATTTGCCAAAGGGGAGTAACAGATTTCTACTTCACTGATCCCAACTTTTTCGGTCCAGGGCAAAGAGGCCAGGAAAGGGCGCGGCACCTGGCATCGCTCTTGAAACCAAGACATATCCGGTTTGGAATTGAGGCCCGGGTCAATGATATCCACGATGAAACCATAGAAACCCTGGTGGATGCCGGTCTTCGTCATATCCTAATCGGGCTTGAGAGCGGAAGAGACCATTCCCTGAAACGGATTAACAAGATGACCACCGTGGCTGAGAATGAAAGGGCCATTCGTATCTTGCGCAAACACGGCATAGGGCCCAATATCGGGTTTATTATGTTTGAACCGGACTCCTCGTTGGAGGACGTGCGGATCAACTTTGAGTTCCTGCGGAGAAACAACCTTCTTCAACATCTTCCGGTTACGGCCAATGTGCTGTACCACCACCAAATCATACTGAAGGGAACTCCAGCTTATCAAAGGCTTCACGAGGAAGGGCGGTTAGAAATCTTGTCTTCTTCAACATATGAAGGTGTTACGGCCTTTACCGACCATAAAGTTGCAGTGCTTGCTGAAATAATGAGAAAAATTACTAACTTTATTTTCGTCCGTATGGCAGGAATCTGGAGTGGGAAGGAGCAGGAACCTGTTGATGGACCGAAAAAAAATTCCCAAATCAACGGCCTTTTGGTGCAATGGTTTGAAACGGTTTTAAATGGGCTGGAGGCCGGGGAACTCTTCTCAGACGATAGAAAGGTTCGTTTTATTTATGAAGCTGAAAAAGCAGTAAACCAAATCTTGCAGGAATAGAGCCGTTAAAAGCATAAGTTGCCAGATATTTATGGGTATCCTTTTGATACCGGATTAGCTCTGTGGTTGATTTCCTGCGCTGGCTGTCGCGGTAATTTTAATGCCCCCGCGAGGCTTTTGGATAACGGTTGCCTTGCACCAGAGTGGCTTACAAGCATCATATATGTCTTGAGCAATCTGGGCTGCCAGGGCTTCACAGAACACCCCTTCATTGCGGTAGCTCCATAGATAAAGCTTGAGACTTTTGCTTTCTAGACAGTGGTTGTCCGGGGCGTATTCGATCACAACCGTTTCCCAGTCAGGCTGCCCGGTAACAGGGCAGAGGCTAGTGACCTCATCGCTTTCCATTACTACTTTTTCTACACCTTGAGGTTTTGGAAAAACTTCTAGGTTCCGGCTGGGTTTACGAACATTCTTGCCAAGAGCTTCAAAATCAAACTGACTCAATATTATGCCTCCAAGCTAAACGGATTGTATTTAATACCGTGATCAAAGGTATCGAGGGACTCTTTACGTTTCACCCAGTTTACCAGCAAGTAAGTTAGCGGGGTTGCTGCTATCTCATAACCAACTTTCCAAACGTATTGAGCTAAAATTATGGATACAAGCAAAGAGAGAGGAACTTTACCGGCAAAGACAATACTTATAAAAACTACAGTGTCTATGCCTTGACCGACAACAGTTGACCCTATCGTTCTGGTCCAAAGCCATCGGCCGTTGGTAAGCAACTTCATCTTTGATAACAAAGCTGAATTAGAAAATTCACCGACAAAATAGGCTGTCAAAGAAGCTATGACGATCCTTGGGGTAATGCCTAAGACGGCAGCATAAGCCTCTTGATGAATCCAAAATTCAGGGTAAGGCAATTGCAGAACCAGCATAAATACTAATGCCATAAAAGCGTTGGCTGCAAACCCTATCCAAATTACGAGCCGGGAGCGCTTAAAGCCGTAAACCTCTGTTAATACATCTCCAAAAATATAAGTTAATGGAAAGAGAATTACTGCCGCAGGGAGTACTATTCCAAATACTTGGATTAGTTTTCCGGCTACGATGTTGGAAATTAGAAGGCAGGTTACAAAGAAACAGGACAGGATTAAGAATACCGGGGATACTTCTCCTGGGGAATGTTTAACCATGCTTTTACCTCCTTGTTTTGTTGAGGCGGGTGGCTGCAACCGCCAAAAAGCATTGTTTAAATAGCTAGACCTAATCAGGAAAAACTATGCTTATCACCTCCGTAACTTTTATAAACTTAAACATAACTGATAATACTATTGGTGTCAATCAATTTCTCATTATTTTCATTATTTCTGCTCCGTCTATGATATTATCAGGATCGGGGTTAAGCCTTTCCGGTGGACAGCAGCAAAGATTTGGCCAGCAAGATATTACTCAAACCAAAGGAGAAAACTACAGAAGATTGCCTATCAGGATGCTTCAGCTGATAATGTCCATGGTAAAAGGCAAAAAATATTTCCTGGAAAACTTCCAGAAATTACTGCATGACCAGTACCTTGGCCCCGCGGATTTTACCTGCTTTCAGTTCCTGGAGCGCCGTGTTGGCCTCTTCCAGCCTGTACTCCTGTACTTCGGGTTTTATCGGTATTTCGGAGGCCAGGAGTAAAAATTCACTGATATCTTTACGGGTCACATTCGCCACGGATTTTATTTCTTTTTCCAGCCACAGATGCTGCTGGTAATTGATCTTTAACAGGTATTCTTTATCTGCATCTTCTTTGCGGATGGCATTTATAACCAGACGGCCTCCGCTTTGCAGGTTTTTTAATGCTTCCAGAACAGGTTTCCAAGCCGGTGTGGTGTCGATAATACAGTCTAACTTTTGAGGGGGTTCGTCTGTCGTATCACCGGTCCAGACAGCGCCCAGTTCCAGGGCGAATTCCCTTTCTTTCTGGCTCCTGGCAAAAACGAAAACCTTAACTTCAGGGAAATTATATTTAACCATTTTAAGTACAAGATGGCCTGATGCTCCAAACCCGGTAAGGCCTAAAGATTGGCCATCCCTGAGGCTTGTCAGTTTTATGGAGCGGTAACCGATGCTTCCTGCGCATAAGAGGGGTGCTGCCTCCGTATCTGAAAAGATCTCGGGAATGCTGTAGGCAAAGCCTTCAGGTACGATCATGTACTCAGCATAACCGCCGTTTGCATCCCGTCCGGTAGCCCTGAAGCTTTCGCAGAGATTTTCATTTCCATTATTACAGCAAGAGCAGGTTCCACATGAGGAATAGATCCACCCCACACCGACTCTGTCACCGGTTTTAAACCTGCCGGCAAACGGTCCCTTTTTTACAACGCGCCCTACGACCTGGTGACCAGGGACGACAGGGAAAACGGAGGGCGGAGTTCTGCCTTCAATTTCATCCAGTTCTGTATGACAGACACCACAGGCAGAAATTTTAACCAGAATTTCATTTTGCCCCGGTTCAGGAACAGGAAGATCAAGAAGTTCCAGCGGGTTAGCCTTTTCCTTCAGAGCAAAAGTTTTCGTTAAAACCATCGCTTTCATCGGGAACTCCCCCTTTTGCAGCAAGCTTACCTGCTAACCTGTTATTCGCAGCTTAAAAACCTGTACTTAGTATATATTGTTAGATAAAAAACAGCAATCATATTGTTAAATTGTTAAGGGGACAGCTGTTGTCAGGGGATGCAGTGCAAGGGCAAAAGAAGATTTGTTCCCCGGAGTGAACCGGATCCCAGCTTTTTCCGTCTAAAGTGTTAAAAGGAAAAAAAACGCTTTTATGCTAAAAAAAATGCTGCGAAAGAGGCTCTAGCCATGAAAAAGATTATTTTTACAATACTACTTATTGTTTTTCCTTTATTTTTAATTACCGCCGCCTTTATCGTAATAAAAACTTATGGGGACGTGGCCCAGGATCTCTGGCTGCAGCGCGGCGATATAATTCAAAATATGGAAATAAAAATTCCACCGGGTATTGGCGAGCCCCACTCCCCGGTGGAAGAGATCCCGGAAGATGAGCTGACAGCAGCTGATTTAATCCTGCTGGGAGCCCGGCAGGAGGTAAAAAACAGGACCTTCTACGATGCCTCCTATGCAGTCTTAAGCTACCCTGGCGGAGATGTTTCTCCTGACCGGGGTGCCTGTACCGATGTTGTAATCCGTGCTTTTCGTTATGCTGGCGTAGATCTGCAGCAGCTGATTCATGAGGATATGAAGGAAAATTTCCGTCTTTATCTTCAAAAATGGGGATTGAGCGGTCCCGACCCGAATATTGATCACCGCCGTGTTCCCAACCAGGTGCGCTTTTTTGAACGCCACGGCCTGCCGCTGACACTGGAGGTTGAAGGACACCTGGATGAGTGGCATTGGGGAGATGTGGTTTACTGGCGCTTTCCGGACGGGCGTGACCACTGCGGCATTGTCAGCGACCGTACCGGAAAAAACGGCATTCCCCTGGTCATTCACAATGCCGGCCTGACCAGGGAAGAAGACTGCCTTTTAAGGTGGGAAATAACGGGGCACTTTCGTTATCCTGTCAGCTCTGAACAGCCGTAGGTTTTTTTCTGCCTTAATCTTTCAATATTTTGTCTGTATTAGTTTACAACTTTTTCTGTTTCTTAGCACCTGATACCCCTAATTCCATAGTTTTAATAAGGATGTTATGGTATGATAATATAAAGAAAGCTGGAACGAACGAGGGAGGGAAGATTATTGAACCGCTTGTACCGATCTCAGAAAAACAGGATCATCGGTGGAGTGGCCGGGGGCCTGGCCGAATATTTTGACGTAGATGTAGTGCTCGTGCGGGTATTATGGGTGCTGGCTATATTTATCGGCGGCGGCGGGCTGATCGCCTACATTATCGCCTGGATTATTATACCGGAAGAAAAAAGGGTTTCCGGCAAAGGAAGGAAAATTGACAGGAGTAAAACAAAGCCTGAAGGAGATGCCCCTGCAGAGGATGCTTCCGAAGACGCAGGCAGTGTTCCGGAGGCAGCAAATATAGAAGAAGAAACCGAAAAGGTACAGCAGGCCAGGGCCAGAAGGCGGCGCAATGCCGGCCTGGTACTGATAGGCCTGGGAGTTATTTTCCTGGTGCGCCAGGTTTTCGGGTTTGTTTTCCATTACTTGTGGCCGCTGCTGTTTATTGCTCTCGGTGCCTTTTTTCTTTTGCGTAACGGGAAGGAGGAGGGACGGTGAGAGTAAGTACATTTCTGGCAGGAGCTCTGTTTATCCTGGCAGGTGTTGTCCTTTTTATGGAAAAATTAGGTTACAGCTGGTGGGGGTTTTCCGGGCAGGTGCTAAGCTATTGGCCCGTAATCCTGATCATTATCGGAATCAGCCTTTTCTGGGGCGGTAAAATCCCGCGCTGGCTGGCCTTCGCTTTCATTGTTATCCTGGTGGGCGGAGTTGTGGCTTTGGCCCTGGTGGCCCCTAAATCCCGTTATCCTTTTTTAGAGGACAGGAGGACAACCCTTACAGTGGATCATACTCAATATGCTGAACTCTCTGCCGGGGAGCTGTCTGTCAGGTTTGGCGGGGGCAGAATAAATCTTGGTTCTTCGGCCGGGAATTGGTTTGAGGGAGACTTCCGGGGACATGCGGGGGCAGCTTCTTCTGTGGAAGAACAAAAGGGAAGGCTTAAAATAGCGCTCCGCCAGCCGCAAAGAACATGGCGGCCCGGCAGGGATTATATAAACAACTGGGAAATGTTCTTATCGCCGGATTTACCGTGGGATATTTCCCTGCATGCCGGGGCTGTGGAAGGAAATTTAAACCTTGTGGGGATACCTCTGCGTAATCTTAAAATAGAACTGGGCGCAGGAGCTTTGGAGGTTAAACTGGGGGATAACGGCAGTCATACTGCCGTCAAAATAAGTTCCGGGGCTTCCGATATAAGAATCAAGGTCCCCGAGGATACGGGGGTTAGTGTCACGCATAAAGGAGCCCTTACGGACACCAACCTGAAAGAGCTGGGTTGGGCCCAGGTCAGTGATCGTTATATTTCTCCCGGTTATGAAGAAGCTGCTGCGAGAATTGACCTTAATATCGAGACAGCGGTTGGCCACTTTCAGCTGGAGGTGCTCCCGGCCTCCCGGCTGATGCCGGGATCAGGCCCTGCCAACCAGGTATAAACAATAACCTGACGGGTGCAAAATATTCTCAGGAAAGTAATAAGAGCAATTTAAAGCGAATGGGGCTGATCCTAAATCATTATTGGGAACAACCCCATCAATTTATAGCCGTATCATTATAAATAATAAACCATGACCATACCCGTTAAAATGCCTGCTGTTATGCCCAGGATAGCGATATGGGCGCTGGTGAGCCTGTATACATCGGGAATTAGTTCGTCGCACACAATATAAAGCATGGCCCCGGCAGCAAAACCCAGTGACAGGCTTAGGAAGGAAAGGGAAATATGGCCCGACAGTGCTCCTAAAAAGGCGCCTATGCCCATAGGCAGACCTGCCATCAGCGTAATGGCAAAGGACTTTACCCGGCCCATACCCCCAATATACAGGGGGAAGGCCACAGCGATGCCTTCGGGAATGTTATGTACGGCAATTAAAAGCGCCAGGGTAATTCCCATACCGATAGAGGAAGCAAATCCCGCACCGATTGCTATGCCTTCGGGAAAATTATGCAGGGCGATTCCCGTAGCGATCAGGACGCCTTTTTTAACGTAGACCCCTCCTGCTACTTCTTCGCTCACATAATGACTGTGGGGGAAATAGTTGTCCAGAAAAACGAACGCCAGGATGCCCAGCAACAGGCCTGCAACGGTGTGCAGAAAGCTGTTGCCTGCTGCTTTTTGCAGTAACTCCATGAAAACGATGGAAAGCATAATGCCGGCAGAAATCCCCAGCATTATGCCCAGCACCTTATGGGAGGGCTTTGCGAACAAAAAGGCTAAAATGCCTCCAATACCTGTTCCCATAGTTCCGGCAACTAAACCTATAAGCGTTATTTCAAACCAGCTCATTTTGCACTGTTTGTCCTTTTTATTATAAAGAATTCTTTTGAGGGGTATTATTCATTTTAAAATAATGCTAACATTATTTTAAATGAGGCGCAAGTAAAAAATGGTTTGCCACCTTCGGTGATCTATTTTTAATTGCCTGTTCCACATTTTTTGCTCTTTATTTTTATCTGCAGTTTGTACCCACTAAAATGCTTACCAGAGGTATTAATGGAGCAACGGCCTTTGAAATCTTTATGAGTATAATTTTTATACTTATCGTGTTGGAAGCAACCCGTCGTTTTATTGGTCTGCCGCTGGTTTTTGTAGGTGGAACGCCCGGGCATATCCGGGTTAAATGTTGAAGAGTTAAATCAATTCCTGGAAGAGGGGGACTATAGAAAATAAGAAAAGGAAGTAACAGATAGCGGATATTGCTTTTTAATGTTTAGGCCTGGTTTTTTTAGGAGCAGTAAAGTTAACGCCTTCCTGAAAAGCTTTCTCCAGGTTCGCGGGATCTTCAGTGATGCTTCCCTTATGGTCAAATCCCCGGAAGAAAAGGCTCCCCCTGTGTTTCAGGTTGATAACATGAAAAAATACTTTTGCTGCTTTTTCAGCGCTCTGGCAGTACTCCACGGTTTTTAGAGCGCCAACGCAGATAAAAAAAGCAGGCCTTTCTTCTTCAGGAGAAATAAAGGGTTTTTTAAGGCTGTATTTGGCATGCCACCAGCACTGGAAGCGATCCATAAACATCTTTAGCTGGGCGGACAGGGTTCCGAAATAAATGGGCGTGGCCATAACCAGGCCCTGGCAGGAGGCCACTTTTTTGTAAAGCAACTGCATGTCGTCGTTAATGACACACTTCCCCGTTGTCGCGCAGCGATCACAGGCCTGGCAGGAACGGAAGTTAAGACTGTTTAAAGGGATCATTTCTGTCTGCCACCCTTCCCTGGCGGCTCCGTTGAGAAAAGCCTCTAACAATTGCTCACTATTGCCTCCCCGGCGAGGGCTGGCTGAAATACCTACCAGCAGCAAGATAATCCCCCTTGGCTAATCCTTATTAAGTTCTACAGATCAACTATACCACATACAGTAAAAGAAAAACCCCCCTCCTTGTGTTGGGCAGTTTATTTTTTTCGGGCCCCTAAATTCCTTAAAACCGGGAGCCTTAAGATTAATTATTTGCAGTGGTACGATAATCCAGCCAATGCCGCCGTTAATTTCATCTGAAAATTTACCTGCAGAGCCTGTCCCTGTCCCTGTCCAGGTTCTGAGGCCATTGTTCAATAAACCGGTACACGTCTGCTAAATACCCCTCGTAATCGGGAGTAAAGGGTCCTTCTTTATTGTCGTTAAGAATGTGATCCCTGACCAAAAAAGTTTTAATTCCTACCGCTGCAGCGGCAAGATCCTCTCTGGCATCATTGCCGATCATCAGGCATTCCCCCGGTTTTCGCCCCGCCACAGAGAGAACTTCTTCGTAGTATTCCCGGTGCGGTTTGCAGAAGTGCATATTTTCATAGGTAGTAACCAGGCGGTAGGGTAAATCCTCAAGGCCCGACCAGCGCAGGCGATGCTCGATAGCCAAGCGGGGAAACACCGGGTTGGTTGCGATGATCAATTCCAGGCCCTTTTTATAGGATAGATTCATGATTGTCCTGGCCAGCGGTTTCCGGCGGGTATACTTTCCCAGGTGGCCGAAATCATTTGTATATATATCCGTCAGAATAGGCTGGAGTTCCTCCCGGGGCAAACCGAGGCGGGGAATAAAATCCTCCATGAATACTTCTTCGTTGGTTTTTTGCGGATCTTTGTTCATGATCATCAGCCGGGTGCTGTGCAGGAGATGCCTGACAAACTCTTCCGGTGATATCAGGTAGGAGAATCTTCGTGTGAGAACCTGGAAATACCTGGGGAGGAATATATCCATATCTATATCCAGCAGTGTGCCATCGAGATCAAACAGCAGGGTGTTATACATGTAATCATTCCTTTACAGGAGTCTGGACCATAATAACCGGTATTAAGAAGCTTTTTTCTTTATATTTAGACTGCACAGCTAAACACGTAGATTTAAGGCAGGAGAAAAGTGGTTGCGTGGTAAATGCTTCACTCCTAACTTATTATAACACAGGAACGATGAAGGGGCACTTCTCCTTCACAAAGGAATTTACTATTCCACGGCGAATTTGCTTATTCAACTGATGTGAAGCTAAAGCTTCATGGTTGTTTCAGTATGAAAATAGCCGAAAGTTACCGCTGCTGCAGCCAAGTTCAACTTACACTAAGTCGTACCAGTTTAAAAAAGCCTGAAATTTTTTTCTTTATTTTTTTCTCCCCGTATATTTTGTTTGTCCCGGGAAAAATTAATAAGGGTGAAAGCGAGGGAAGTAAAACTTTAGGAGGTAGACAATGTATACAACAATAGCTAATCCCTGGCAAAGCAGTGGTTTTGCTCCCCAACAATACTTTGCTGCTCAATCGTTCTTACCTTTCCAGACCATTCCACAGGTTCAGGGGTATAACCTGCCTCTGCAAACAGGTGCGGTAGCTGCTTCCCCCTGGGGTCTGCCCTACAGCAATATGATGTTTTCTCCCGTAGGAAACATTCAGGGCAGCTTCATTCCTCAGGGAGCTATTAGTTATGGTTTTAACCCCAACTGGGGTTGGCAGGCATTAAACCCCATGGCTAGTGGCCAGTTTGCTCACATTAATCCCCAGATGCAGCAGCATATGTTCAATATGGGCAACCTGACTACCGGTATTAGAGCAACTGCCGGTTTTGCACAACCCAGGGTTGAGTTGGCGGAAACCAACAATGACGTAATCGTAACAGCAGATCTGCCGAATGTCGATCCGAACAATATTTATATCACAGTAACAGACGATTCCTTAAGCATTTCTGCTCTGGCCTATATGGGCGGTATTGCCAGCAGCCTGCACAGGACTGTCGCTTTACCGACCAATATTAGATCCGAGCATCTTGATGTCAGCTATACCAACGGTACACTGGAATGCCGCCTGCCCAAATCTGATCTTGCTGCCAGACGTAGGGTTAGAGTAAACGCTACCGGTTAATCCCGTTTAAAAATTTCCTTGCTTTCACCCTATTTTTTAAGTTAAGAGGTGATTATATGTATCAACATATGCAGGCTGCTTTTTCTCCTGGTTTTCAAATGGGCAGTCCTTTTGAGGGGATACAGCAGGTTCCTAAACTGGATGTTGTGGAAACTACGGGAGAAGTAATATACATATTAGAAGTTCCAGGGGCAGAGCTTAATACTGTTAATGTTGAAGTTGGAGACGGCACACTGCAAATTGACGCCAAGATTGAAATGGGGCTGGAAACGGAGGAGCTGAATTACCTGTACCGGGAACGCCCGTTTTACAAGAGATACACCCGTTTGCTTTCCGTTCCCCTGGAAGTCGATCGTGAAAATGCTGCAGCCAGTGTCAAAAACGGAATGTTAATGATCCGTTTCCCCAAGAAGGTTACAGGCAGGCGCCTGCAGGTAAACCAGCAGCAACAGCAGCAACAGCAGCAGCAGCAACAGCAGCAGCAGCAACAGCAGCAGCAGCAAAATTATAATATCCCGCCGCAGCAATATAATCCTCCCCCGGGGCATTAGAAAGGTTTAAAAAAATATTAAAAACCAGGTATCACGTACAGTTTTCACGATAACCTGGTTTTTTTATGGGTTTTTTTATTCTCCGCTGCTGTTTTCTTCCTGTTCATCCAAAATTATTAAATTATGTTTATGCACCGGGGAAGCCGTTTGATGATAAATATAGGGAAGATAGGAGGAAGAGTTGTTGATATTACGGTACCTGGAAATTTTTTTCGGTAAAGAAGGAGTGAGGTAAAGTTTCTTTTTTTTAACGGTCATTTTTTCACCTCTTATCGTGGTTATTTAATAACTTTCCATTTTTGACGAATGATCTCTACATTAACCGGGGGAATTTCCGGGGTTGGTCTCAGCTGGCGGGTAATGCGGCCTTCGAATACGAAAGCATCTATTTTTCCCAAACTTTCGATTATCCCGCCGGTAGCTTCAAAATCAACCTGCTGTTCCTGATCTTTAAGTAAAAGGCCGGGATTAAAGGGGTCGTTTAATTGCAAATCGGCTTCATAGTTTTCATAAAGATCCCACATTAGTTTCTCTACATCCGGGGAAGGTTCTGTAATTTTGAGATTAATATTTTTCTTGGCTTCATAACGGGAAATCATATGATTATGTGCGTAAAGTTCTTCTGTTAAATGTCTTATCACTTGTTCAATATGTTCCGGAGGGGAATTGCTGGAATGCAGCTCCAGCAATTTTTTCCCCATGGAGCGGATCAGTAAATAATTTCTGTGCACGTTGCCCAGGGATAGAGGATGGACTGTCCGGGAAAGACGCTGGAAAACGCTGACAAGGTGCTCTTCTTGTTTTAAGCCGGCTATTTCCCGGGCCAGGGTAAAAAAAGAGGTTACATCTTCTACGCTGACCGGTATTCTTGCTGTTTTATGATGGGGATCCTTGGGGTTAAAAGCGTTGGCGACGCTGGGGTCAATGGGGCTCAATTCACCCATTTTCCCCATCATGATCTCGTCAGCTCCCAGGCAGATCAAGGTTCCGGCACTGTAAGCACGAAAAGGGATCAGGGCGCTAAAATGGGTGCAGTATTCGCGAATAAGATTTACCAGTCTCCAGGGGGTAAGCACATCGCCTCCCCTGGTATAGAGAAACAGGCTGATTTTTTCCCTCTGGCCAATGGACTCCAGGTGACGGTAAAATACGCGAATAATATCGGGAGCGATTCTTGTATTGAGGTTTTCCCTGTCGCCGGTTATATAGCATATTAAAGCCGTGTTCAATTTTTCTTCAATCTGGGATAGTAACTGTAATCTTTTAGTGCGTCCCATTTTTTCACCCGCCACATTTATTATACCCACAGGTAAAAATTATAGACGCAACTTTAATTTGATATAATGTAATTAATCCAGAGATAAAGGAGCTTGTCTATGTATCTGCTTAAACCTCTTATGGCATGGTTTATAGCCCAGGTATTAAAAATTATCATCGAGGCCTTTAAAAACAAAAAGATCAATTTTAAGCGGATTACAGGGGCTGGAGGAATGCCCAGTTCCCATGCAGCCTTAACGGTGGCTTTAACCACGGCCTTATGGAAAGATTTTGGTATAAGTAATCCCCTGGTAGCTGTTGCCATTGTTTTTACCCTGGTTGTCCTGTATGATGCCACAGGTGTACGCAGGGCGTCAGGAAAACAGGCTGCTGTTTTAAATCTTATCATTGATGAATTGATGCAGCATAAATCGCTTACAGACAAAAGATTGAAGGAACTGTTGGGGCATACGCCTCTGCAGGTACTGGCCGGAATTTTACTGGGATTCCTGGTAGGATTTTATTTCTAGACAGCCTTTTATTAACTGTTGAGCTGCATAATAAGCCAGGGTCCCTGGGCATCCCTGGTTTCTCCGATCTTGACAAACCCCAGGCTTTCATACAGGCGGCGGGCGGGGATATTATGGGGCCGGACTTCCAGGGTAATGACCGGACATCCCTTCTTGTGACGGAGGTACTCAATTCCGGCCTTAAGCAGGCGGCGGCCATACCCCTGTCCCCGGACACAGGTGGATACACCCATGGAAAGGATCCTGGCCGGGCTTCCATGCTGGCGGTTGGTTCTCCAAAACCACATTTTGTTGGAAAGGAGAGCCCGTAAGGTTGAAAGCGGGAGCCGCAGGTTGGAACGTATAAGAGTTTTAACGGAATGGGACAGAAAACTGCCTGACAGTGCCGTTCGCCATAAACCTGAAGTTTCAGAAGGGCTGAAAACGTATCCCCTGATGAACTGGTCTTCTTCGGCAACCTGTAAAGCTTCAGGTTCTGCCAATTGTGCCAGGAGCAGCCAGAGGGAGATAACCTGGGTCGGCAGTTTTCCTGAAAAATAGAAATGAATACTATCATTAAATACTTCGGCGAAGATCTCAGCTACCTGTTCGAGTTCCTCTTTACGGACCTGTCGTATTAACATTATTTTCCCCCCTGGCTTCCAGTATTACTAGTATTGGCGGTGTACTGTCGATATTCCACCATCCCAAACGGGTTCTGCACAACAGGAGAATCGAATTTAAGTCTTCCGGAAATATGGCCTTTATATTGACAGCCCCTTTGTGCTGGACTTTTTCTCCTTCTTTTTTGATCCTTTCCATTTTTATGGTTTGTGGATGGGACTCATCGCTGCCGGGTATAGCCAGCACGATCTCACCTTCGGAGGGGCCTGCCTGTTTTCCAAAAGTATGCACCAGAACATGCAGTTCTAAACCATCCCATTTGAGTTGAACTCCGGAAATGTCGGCAAACGGCAGAAAACGGCGGGCCAGGGTATCAGAACCGGGGTCCTGCCAGATCCACACCGGCCGGGAAACATCAAATAGAACTGCCGCTTTTACCTCGGAAAAAAGTTCGTTTTTCCTGGCAAAACTGTCGAGGTGGCCCATCATTATCAGTCGTTGTGTGCGATGCGCCCTGATAGCCCGGGCTTTTAACAGTGTTGCCTCCGGTGAAAGGTCCAGTGAAATCCATTCTATTCCCAGATTATTTAAAGAACGTGGCGGATTCAGGCCGAGTCTGGGGCGGTAACCTCTGGGGTGCGGCCAGGTCCCCCGGTGGACCAGGTAACCCATAATGTGCCCGGGTTTATAGCCCTTTGCTTTGGCCAATTCACCGGCATACAGTGTGAAGCAGGTCAGGGCCCAGTGATCAGGATGCGAATCCAGGGGATGAGGGACAACAAGAACAGTTGGACGGAACTCCAGGAGCAGTTCCTCTAAAATTGTCACCAGGTGATGGCCGGAGTACACGAATTCCATATTGTTGTATAATCCGGTGTAAGGGGTCTGGGAGCGTCTCGTATAACGGCTGGTAAAAGGTTGATCCCAGAACTTCAGCCATATCGGCATCAGCCCCTGGTCGGGATAACCGAGAAAAATGAGCTGCTCTTCAGGAACACCCAGTATTTTCATACCCGATCTGGATTCTTCCATGCGTAATTTGCCCAGGGCGATAAGGTCCTTGCTGGATACGGCGAATTTGTACATGCAAAAACGGGCCGCCCAGGGATACCCATCACCGGTAGTGGCAATCACTACCATCGTTTCTGCGCCTTTTTCCCTGGCTTCGAGCAAGAGTCCCCCGGCGCCCAGCACCTCATCATCTGGGTGGGGTGCCAATACAAGAATGCGATCATGGGGTCCGAGAGGGGGAAAGGGGGGCAAATCCAGATGGGGGGCATAAATAAAATAGGGGTAAATCATTATACCTGCCAGGATCAGGGCCAGGGCCAGGTATAGGGCCCTCCTGTCTACAGTACTAAAATCAGGCTTTACCATGCTTCTCATTGAAATGAGCGTACCTCCGGCCGGTTTACTTAAATAGGTTTTTCACCCTTTTATTTTTACCCGCACCATGCTTTCCTCCCGGAGCTATCGTGAGGAAGTGCCTGTCAGGTAAGCAGGCTCCAGATCCTCCACGAAAAAGTTATACCACTGCGCCAGGACATAGATACTCCATATCTTGCGGGAATAATCCGCTGCTCCGGACTGGTGCTGGCGTAGGAGCCCGGTTATATAATCCTTATTGAGAAATTGGCAAAGACCGCTGGATTGTATTAACGACAGGCAGGCATCACCCCGTTTTCCCCGCAGCCAATCCCTTATAGGTACGGGGAAGCCCAGCTTGGGGCGATTAATCACGTGAGACGGCACGATGCCCTGCATCGCTTCCCTTAAAGCACGCTTGGTGGTGGTTCTGTCTACAAGATACCTGGCCGGAATCGAACCGGCTACGGCAAAAACCTCCCTGTCCAGGAAAGGGACGCGCAGTTCCAGGGAATGTGCCATTGTCATTTTATCTGCTTTGGCCAGGATATTTCCGGGCATCCATAAATTGATGTCAATGTACTGCATTTTAGTGATATCATCCAGTCCCTGCACCTGGTCGTAATACTGCCTGGCCCATTGGAAAGCGTTGCGGAGGTCTGAGCGGTTTAGCAGTCTTTTCCTGTCTATTACGTCATAGACCTCATCTGTAAAAAGCTTGGCGTTACCGATAAAACGGTCTTCCAGGGGTGTTGTGGCCCGGAGCAGGTAATTTTTACCCTGAAAACCAGGCATTTTGCCGACAAGCTTGTGCAGGGTTTTCTTGAACGGCTGGGGCATCCACTGCAGCGGGCTTAAAGCAATAGGCTCCTGGTAGATCCGGTAGCCGCCGAACAGTTCATCAGCCCCTTCGCCCGATAAAACAACCTTTACGTGCTGGGCGGCCATTTTCGCTACTATGTAAAGAGCGATGGCAGAGGGATCTGCCACCGGGTCATCCTGAAACCAGATACAGCCGTTAACCACATTAAAATACTCTTCCTCGCTGATTAACCACTCATAATGCTCCGTTTGGAGTTCGGTGGCGGTAAGCCTGGCAATGCTGCACTCGTTATTACCCTCAAAACCCACAGAAAATGTTTTGATGGGCTGCAGCTTCCGCATCAGCGCCGCAATGGCAGTGGAATCTATGCCGCTGGAGAGAAAACATCCTACGGGCACATCGCTCTGCATATGCAGGCGAACCGATTCCTGCAGAACCTCCCTGATATCCTCCCTGATCTTGCTAACAGGTTGTTCCACCGGTTTAAATTCCGGTAACCAGTAACGCTCGGCCTGAACGCTGCCGTTTTGTGCAATCAAGCGGTGAGCGGGAGGAAGTTTCCAGACCCCCTCCAGCATCGTTCTGGGGTCAGGGACATACTGAAATGTCAGGTAGTAAACTAAGCTTTGCATATCTAAACGCGGCGAAAAATTGCTCGCTAAAAGAAGGCTTTTTAGTTCGGAAGAACACACCAGCTTTTCCTGGTCGTATGTGTAATAAAGGGGCTTAATGCCAAAATGATCACGGGCGGCAAAAAAGGTTTCTGTCCGGTTATCCCAGAGGATAAAGGCGAACATGCCTCTTAAGTGATGAACACAATCTTTGCCATATTCCTCATAAAGGTGAATGATGGTTTCGGTATCTCCTGCCGTGCGGAATGAATGGCCCCTGGCCTGAAGCTCTTTTCTTAACGACTGGTAGTTATATATTTCACCATTGCAGATCATCTGGATGCTTTTATCTTCACTGGCAATGGGCTGACGTGCTCCTTCCAGGTCTATAATGGAAAGGCGCCTGAAGCTCAGCCCTACTCCCTGGTCCGTAAAAAAACCGTCATCGTCCGGGCCGCGGTGAAACATCTGTTTGCACATTGATTGAAGAGAAGCGGGGTCAAAAGCCCTTCCATCAAAGTAGAAAATACCATTAATTCCACACATTATTTTTACACCGCCTAAGTATCTTTTTGCTTTTCCAAACTCTATAACGCTGTTTCCGGTTCCCCTTTTATAAAAATTTCACTACTCTAATGTAACATAATACTTTAATTAAAAAAAGGGGAAGTACAGGAAATCCAAAAAAATACGACAGAAACGATAACAGCCTTTTTTTGCTGACTTCTCGGAATGCCCGAAATTTAGAGTGTGGTTTGTTAACCCATTATTTTATGGTCGCATATAATATACAGAATGAGCAGGAAAAACTCCGTATACCGGGGAAATTCCCTTTCCTGTCTTCTTCGTACTGGTAAAGAAAGGAGGTGCTGCATATGCAACCGCGCATCCCGTCCACTTGTCCCCCTGGTTTTCAGGCTCGTTATACTATTGTTTCCGGGGATACGATGTTTTTCATTGCCCGGCGTTTTGGTGTCAGCCTGGAGTCCCTTATTGCCGCCAACCCGCATATTACTAACCCCAACCTTATTTTCCCGGGAGATGTTTTATGTGTGCCGGGGGTAGCTGATGGCCGTATACCTGCTACCTGTCCCCCGGGATTTCAGGGTCTCTATACGGTGCAGCCGGGTGATACCATGTTTTTCATTGCCCGGCGTTTTGGTGTCAGCTTGGAGTCCCTTATTGCCGCAAATCCGCATATTACTGACCCTGATGTACTATTCCCGGGCGATATGCTCTGTGTGCCGAGCCGTGTGCCTGTGACCTGTCCCCCGGGATTTCAGGGTCGTTACACGGTGCAGCCCGGTGATACCATGTTCTCTATTGCCCAGATGTTTGGTGTCAGCTTGGAGTCCCTTATTGCCGCCAATCCGCATATTACTGACCCTGATGTACTATTCCCGGGCGATGTGCTCTGTGTGCCGAGCCGTGAGCCTGTGACCTGTCCCCCGGGATTTAAGGGTCGTTACACGGTGCAGCCCGGTGATACCATGTTCTCTATTGCCCAGATGTTTGGCGTCAGCCTGGAGGCGCTTATTGCCGCCAATCCGCAGATTACAGATCCAAACATACTATTCCCCGGGGATGTTTTATGTGTACCTTTTTTGGCAGGGTAAAGAAGAAACCCCGGAGAAAAATACTTTTAGAGCGGTTGCCTCTGCTGGTGCCGCTCTCATGTTTTTTTGCCGGAGAAGAGGATTATTCCTCGTGCTACTGACATGCCGGGCCTCTTTATGGGTTAAAAAAAGGGTGCCTCTTACAGAAGAGAGGCACCCGTTATAATTAACCGCTTACTTTTGGTTTAAATATTGTTTAATGGTTTCTTGATCATTAAGACGAGGAAACTAAAAAAAAGTTATTTGCCAATTATTTCATCTTTCACCTGATTACCTTAATTTTCAACTTGAATTAACAGACAAATTTATAATATCTTAATATAGAAGTATAAATTATGTAATGGGTTTATCCATAATTTTTAAAGCAGTGGAACTATTACATATTAAGGGGTACTTATTTATGAAAAAAACCCGTGGGCGGGACAAGCCTCTCCCAAGATTCAAAGCTCTTAAAGCTTCAATGTCTCTGGTAATAATTATGGCCATTCTCGCCAGTGCCGGTACCCTTACCATTGTTTATTCCTACGTTAGTGATGCTCCTGATTCCAACCCCTGGCTGCTGCATTCTTCTTTCTCGTCCCGTGTCTATGACCGTTACGGCAATGAAATAGCTGCACTCTACGGCGAACAAAAACGCCTGGAAATCCCCCTGGAGGATGTCCCCCTGCACGTGCAAAATGCTTTTATCGCCGTGGAAGATGAAAGGTTTTATGAACATATCGGCATTGACTTCCTGGCCATAGCCAGGGCTTTCCTTGCTAACTTTCGCCAGCGCTCCTGGACAGAGCAGGGGGGAAGTACCATAACACAGCAATTAATCAAGAACGCTTATCTTACCCGGGAAAAAACTCTGAACCGTAAGGTTAAGGAAGTATGGCTGGCTCTCAAGATGGAGCGGGAGTTTTCCAAAAGTGAAATTCTGGAGATGTATCTTAACCAGATCTACTTTGCTCATGGGGCTTATGGCGTCGAGGTGGCAGCAAACAGTTATTTTCAAAAAAAAGCCGGCGAACTGACTATTGCCGAAGCTGCTTTACTGGCGGGAATTCCCCGGTCACCCAACTTTTATTCACCTTTTGTAAACTTTGAGGCTGCTCTGCAGAGACAGGCCCTGGTCCTAAAAAAGATGAACGAGCTTGGCTTCATCAGCCAGGAGCAATTAAAGGAAGCCATGGAGCAGGAAATAATCCTCGCCGATCCACCGACGCGCGAGTATCCCTTTCCTTATTTTATAGATTACGCCCTTCATAATGAACTGGTCGGTATCCTCAGCGGGTTGCCCCAGTTTGGCAGCCGCAAAGAGGTCTATGAGGCCATCTATAATATGGGCTTAAAAATTTACACTACCATGGATGCCGGCATCCAGTCCGTCATGGAAAACACTCTGAGCGACGAAAGCCTTTATCCCCAAAATCAGCGGGTGGATATGGCTCTGTTGAAGCAGCTGCTGGATAGTGGAAATTATGATCATTATCCTGAGGAAGCCCTTGCGGAGGATGGAATTCCCCAGCCGCAGGTTGCTGCTGTAGCGGCTGATCCGGCTACAGGTGAAGTTCTGGCCCTGGTGGGGGGAAGGGAATACGGTAAAGACAACCAGGATCTGCGCTACCTGAGCCCCAGGCAGCCGGGTTCTGCCATCAAGCCCATCGTTACCTACGCTCCGGCCCTGGAAGAAAACCTTGTTACACCTGGCTATATTGTCGATGACGCCCCTTTTCACAGGGGAGACTGGGCCCCGGAAAATTTCGGCAGGCGTTTTTTGGGCCTGGTTACAGTAAGGGAATCACTGGCAAAGTCCTTAAATGTCCCCGCCGTAAAGGTATTTGCACAGCTAGGGCCGCGCCTTGGTCTGGAGTATGCTAAAAGAATGGGCCTTACAACTATTCACCCCGACGACTATAACCTGGCTGCAACCCTGGGAGGCTTAACCAGGGGGGTAACGGCCTGGGATATGGCCCAGAGTTATGCCGTCCTGGCCAACGAAGGCATAAAAGTAAACCTGCATACGATAAAAAGAATTGAGGATCGCAACGGAAAGGTTCTTTATGAACATCGCCGTAAACCTGAGGCTGTTCTCAGCCCCCAGACAGCTTACCTGGTCTCGGATATGCTGAAGGATGTGGTCCTGCGGGGAACAGCATCAGGTTTGAAGGCAGGGCGACCCCTGGCGGCCAAGACAGGCACTACCAGCGATAACCGGGATGCATATTTAATTACCTACACACCGGAAATTGTGGTTTCCTTCTGGATGGGGCACGATATTCAAAGGATGGGAAGGATTCCCGGTGGGAGCAGGGACACCATACCATTTATGAATATCATACTGCCGCAAATCCTGGAAGCCTTTCCGCCTTCTGATTTTACCATGCCCACAGGTCTGATCGGCCCGGTTAATATTTGCCGCAAATCAGGCTTAAGGCCGGGACCTTCCTGTCCCGAGGAGGATATAGTCGCTGAGATCTTTCCCGCGGAGCAGGTTCCCCAGGATACCTGTAATTTACACGTATCTCTGAGAATCTGCCGGTCCAGCGGTCTTCTGGTTGGTAACTACTGCCCGCCCGGCGAGGTGGAAAGAAGAATCTTCCTGTACCGGCCTCCTTTCGAACGGACCGATGAGCGCTGGAGGGGAGAACCGGGCAGAGGCCCGGAAGATGCCGCTCTTTTACCGCCGTGGGAGTACTGCTGGCAGCATACCTGGTGGCGGAGATATAGATTTTGGTAATCACAAGACATCATGGTATAATATGGGGAGGTAAAAACTTAGACAAGAAGAAGTTAAGTACACATAAACTGGTGCCTGGCGCCTTGCAGAAGGTGAACTTTTTGCCGGATACTAAAAGGGTTATTGTCATCGGCGGCGGTGCTGCCGGGATGCTTGCCGCAGGAACTGCCGGGTCCCGGGGCCTTGACGTTCTTTTAATCGAAAAAAACAACATCCTCGGCAGAAAGCTTTTGATAACAGGAAAGGGCAGGTGTAATATCACCAACAGTGTCGGCGAGATCGGTGATCTTATCGCCAATATTCCTGTAAACGGCAAATTTTTATACAGCGCTTTCCATACTTTTTCCAATTATGACCTTATTAAATTATTTAACGAACTGGGCCTGGAGACCAAAGTGGAACGCGGTGGAAGGGTATTTCCCGCTTCAGATCGGTCTGTGGATGTGGTCAATGCTTTAAAGAAGTACCTGAACAAAAACAATGTCCAAATAATAAAAGGTGAAGTGCAAAAAATTGTCGCCCAAAATAACATTGTTAGCAAAGTTGTTCTTCAGGATGGAAGAATTTTTTTATGCCAAAGCGTAATTGTGGCCACGGGAGGCATGTCTTATCCCCAGACGGGTTCAACAGGTGATGGTTACCGTTTTGCCCGGGAAAGCGGGCATACGGTCACACCTTTAACACCGTCGTTAGTCCCCCTTGAGGTTAAAGAGAGGTGGGCAGCGGAACTGCAGGGATTATCGCTGAAAAACGTGGCCATTTCCCTTCTGGACGAAAACAATAAAGAATTATACAGGGATTTTGGTGAAATGCTCTTCACCCATTTCGGTGTTTCCGGCCCCATCATTTTATCGGCAAGCTCATACCTTGGAAATATTAATAAAAAAAAATACCGGCTTGTTCTTGATTTAAAACCGGCACTTTCCGAAGAACAGCTGGATCTAAGGATACAGAGAGATTTCCACAAGTATGCCAACAGGTTTTTTGTCAATTCATTACCGGACTTACTTCCCAAAAAGATGATTCCTGTGATTATAAAGCTGTCTAAAATTTCTCCGGAAAAGCCTGTTAATCAAATTTCCAGAAGTGAAAGGAAAAAGCTTGTGGAGTTACTTAAAAACCTTACCCTGGAAATTAAAAAGTACCGGCCCTTAAAAGAAGCGATCATAACCTCCGGCGGAGTGGCCGTTGAAGAGATAAATCCCTATACAATGGAATCCAAACTGGTTAAAGGGCTTTTTTTTGCAGGTGAAGTTATCGATGTCAATGCCTATACCGGGGGCTTTAACCTGCAGATTGCTTTTTCTACGGGATACCTGGCGGGATTGAACTGCTGACAGCAGTGTTATGTTTACATAACTCCTGCGGTCCCCGGTAGGACTGCTGCCGGCGGCCATACGCTCCTTTTTGTTATAGATTTTTGCCCCTGGCAGCAGGAAGCGGCCCTGCCGGGAGAGAATAGTTAAAAACGTTTTAAAAATAGTTAAAGGGAACGAGGGTCCGGGACAATGTATATCAGCACCAGGGGAAATTTTGAAGAAGTTACTGCTTCAGAAGCAATCAGGCTGGGTATGGTCCCGACGGGAGGCTTATTTGTGCCCGCGGAGCTGCCCTCTCTTTCCAGGGAAGAGATCCTGGAGATGCAGGGAAAACCTTACCAGGAAACCGCCCGGCGGGTAATGTCCCTTTTCCTGCCTGACTTTTTACCGGAAGAGATAAATGATTGCGTGGAGAAGGCCTACAACGAAAATAATTTTGACCATGCCTCCATAGCTCCCCTGTTCAGGCTGGACAGCCATACATATTTCCTGGAACTCTGGCACGGGCCTACGGCAGCTTTCAAGGACATAGCCCTGCAGCTGATGCCTCATCTTTTATCCCTGGCTCTCCAAAAAGCAGGGGTTAAAAGGAAGATCGCCATTTTGGTGGCCACTTCAGGAGATACGGGAAAGGCGGCCCTGGAAGGTTTTAAAAATGTCCCCGGTATTAAAATAATCGTCTTTTACCCCTACGGGGGGGTCAGCAGGGTGCAGGAACTGCAGATGACTGCCACTGATGGCTTCAATACTTACGCGGTGGCAGTCAGGGGAAACTTTGACGACTGTCAGAACTCCGTTAAAGAAATTTTTGCTGACGAAGAATTTAAAAAAATCCTGGCCGGGAAAAGTTACGAGCTGTCGTCAGCCAATTCCATAAACTGGGGCCGGCTCCTGCCGCAGGTTGTCTATTATTTCCGGGCTTACCTTAATCTCCTGGAGAAAAAGGAAATCATTCCCGGCGAACGTATAAATTTTGTGGTTCCTACGGGAAATTTCGGCAATATCCTGGCGGGATGGTATGCCGGCAGGATGGGGCTCCCCATTAATAAGCTGATCTGTGCCTCCAACGAGAACAAAGTGCTGACGGATTTTTTCCAATCCGGTATTTATGACCGCAACAGGGAATTCAAGCAGACCAGCAGTCCCTCCATGGACATCCTGATCTCCAGCAACCTGGAAAGGTTTCTTTTTGAAATCAGCAACCACTGCGCGGGGAAAATTAACCGCTGGATGACAGCTTTAAAAGAAACGGGGCGTTTCGACGTGGATACCGGAACCAGGCAGGCCATGGAGCAAATCATAGCGGCCGGTTTTGCGGTAGAAGAAGAAACCCTGTCAGCCATAGAGGAAGTCTTTGAAACGGGCGGGTATCTCCTGGATACACATACCGCCGTCGGTTTTAAGGTTTACCAGAAGTACCTGGCCGCAACGGGGGACAAGTCCAAAACAGTAATTTGTGCCACCGCCAGCCCTTTTAAGTTCAGCAGCAGTGTTCTCCAGGCCATCAAAGGTAAGGATTACCTGAGCGGTAAGGATGAGTTTGGCATACTGCAGGAACTGAGCAGGCTCAGCAAAATTCCTGTTCACCCCGGGCTCCGAAACCTGGAGGCTAAACCTGTGCTGCATCGCACCGTTTGCGAGAGAAAAGAAATAAAAGCCCAAGTGGAAAAAATCCTGGGCATCTAGCCGTCCACAAGAAAAGGGCCTACCTTTCATATCCGCAAAGGTTGGTAGCTTTCTCAACACTTCGGCGAACTTCCTGTTTTTTTATCCTTCCATTGACTGTAGTACGTTTTTGCTCCTGGCGTAGAACTACCGCTCGATCATTTCCTCGTTGCGCCCCACGGGTTCTTCCAGGAAAGCATGTTCAATAAGCATGGGCTCTCCCTCTACAGTCATTTTAACACGCTCGATGTAAACGAATTCCGTCAGGGTATTGACAATGGAATTTATGGTCATGGCCTCTCCTGCAGCTCCCCCGGGGTGTTTGGTATGCATTTCCCGGGAAAAGTCAACATGGGCTATCCCGTTCCCGATTTCTACCGAGAGAACCCCTACTTCCCTGGGGATGGTAGGGCTGAGATCCCTGCGCTCCGGGCCTTTGATTAATTCCTCCAGGACTATCTTAACAAATTTTTCCCGGTTGGTGTCGGGGGATATTGTTATGGCCCTGGTTTCTCCAACTACGGCAGTGGCATCCTTTTTGCCAAAATACAGTGTAACTTCGGCTGTTACCTGGGGAGGTTCCACGGCAGTGGGGAAAGGCTCCATAAAGCCAAAGGGCTGACCGCTGGGGCCAATATACTCGTTTCCTTCCACCAGTATTTTAACCCTGTTGATCTCTTCAAACTGGGTCATAGTGTTGACCACCGAACCCCTGGCCACAATTTCTGCAATACTCCCGCCCAAATTATTAAATTCCCTGCTAAAATTAACAATTAAATCGCTGCCCTGTTTTATGGTGCCGTATACTTTGGTCTCGGGGGAGATATTGGCCCTGTGGCTTTCATCCAAGGGGCCTTTAATCAATTCTTCAAGGGTAGCCTTGTATTTATCCTCTCCCCTGCGGTAAGAGACCTGGCGTTCTTCGGTTACAAGTCTTTCATTATTGTTATCACCATAATAAAGCTTAACGTTTTTGGCGATTATATCTTTTTGGGGCCGCTGCAGAACACACCCCGCAAGCATGGTGGCAATTAGCACCATGAAGAGCAGTATCATAAAGCGTTTTGACAATTTGCTCACTCCTACCTGTTCAGGTACGTTTATTATACTCTTTATTAACGGAAAAACAACATCCTGGCGGAACAATTGCCCTGCGAATTTCATTAACGATATCTTCGTCATCGATATTTTTTATAAAGCCGGCCTCACCGGTTTCTGTTTACTTTTACCAGAAAAAAATAAAAAAAATTTTTTAAGCAGGCAGGAAAAAAAGAAGCTTGCATAGAATAGGATAAATAAGATATAATTAGTCCACTATCCCCAATGGTATTAAAACATTTCCTGCCGCTGATTTAACGCAGGAAAGTAAAAGCAGCAGGCTCTGTCAGGCCCAATCATCATACACTTTGTAAAGCCATGGAGGTTAAAATGCAGATAACCCGTCAGACCGAATATGCTATCCGTACTTTGCTGGAACTTTCCAGGGTCCCTTTTGGAAAACTGCTCCAAACCAGGGTTATATCAGAGCGCCAGGGCATTCCGGAAGTTTTCCTGACGAAAACAGTTCAGGTCCTGGCCCTGGCCGGGTTGGTACAAACCCAGAGAGGGACGCAGGGTGGGGTTAAACTGGCTGTTCCGGGCGATCAGATCACGCTTGCCGATATAATCACGGCAATTGAAGGGACACTCGCCATAAATATCTGCCTGGCCGAGAACTACTCTTGTCCCAATATGGCTACCTGCAAGGTTCACCAGGTTTTCCGGCGCGCCCAGGAAGCCATGCTGTCTGAATTAAACAGTGTAACCCTGTCCGATCTTGTTGAAACGGAAAAAATGCAGGTCAGCCTGGAGAATGAATAAGTGATATCCTCTCCCCACTGAAGTGAGGAGCTTCCCATCACGGGAAACATGCGGAACCCCCGAGGCAAGAACATCTTGCGTATAAACCTGAGTCAAACTATAAAACCTGCCTGCTCTTGGGTGACCCTCGGGTAACTGTATTTTTAGAAAACGGATCTTTAAAAGGGGGGATGTTAAACTAAAAAAATAAGCGGTACGTATCTATAAAAAGAAATGTCGGGCCTTTAACGAGACCAAAAAATAATTGGGAGGAGAAAAAATGAGCATGTTCTGTAATCAATGTGAACAAACAGCTAAAGGGAAGGGGTGTACAGTTTCAGGGGTTTGCGGAAAGAAACCCGAAGTTGCGGCCCTGCAGGATCTTTTAATTCATGTTATTAAGGAAATGTCCCTTTATGCTCATGAAGGCCGCCAAAAAGGAGTAGTGGATGATGAAGTAAACCGTTTTACATGTGAAGGACTGTTTGCCACGCTTACAAACGTAAACTTTGATCCGGAAAGCCTGAAGAAACTGATTTATCGCGGAGTTGAATTAACTTCGAAGCTTAAGGAAAAAGTAGCCGGTGCCGGTGGCAATGTGCAATTTTCCTATCCCGGGGCCAATTTCCAGGCTGCTGCTGACCTGAAAGGCCTGGTTAAACAGGGAGAAGAAACAGGCTTTTTCACGGATTCCGCTGCCGGTGAAGATATTCAATCTCTCCAGCAGGTAATGTTTTTTGGCATCAAGGGAGTAGCAGCCTATACTCACCATGCCGCTGTTCTTGGTCAGGAAGACGATGCCATTTATGCCTATATCCACGAGGCCCTGGCGGCACTCTCCAGTAAAACCCTCAGCTTAAATGAATGGGTAAACCTTGTGCTCAGGTGCGGTGAGATTAACCTGCGTGCCATGGAGCTGCTGGATACCGGAAACACCGGGAGATTTGGCCATCCCGTACCCACAGAGGTTCCCCTGGGGCACAAGAAGGGCAAGTGTATCCTCGTCTCGGGCCACGATCTTTACGACCTGGAGGAACTGCTTAAAGAAACAACCGGTAAGGGTATTTACGTTTATACCCATGGCGAGATGCTGCCATCCCATGGCTATCCCGAACTAAAGAAATACACTCATTTTTATGGGCATTTCGGAACGGCCTGGCACAACCAGAAAAAGGAATTCCCCGAGTTTCCCGGTGCCATACTGATGACCACCAACTGCATCCAGGAGCCCAAAAGCTCCTACCTGGAAAACATCTTTACTGCCGGCCCTGTGGGCTGGCCCGGTGTTGAGTATGTACATGGCGGCAATTTTATGCCCGTCATCGAAAAAGCATTGTCCATGCCCGGTTTTGCCGGAGATGTAGATAAAGGGAGCGTGATGGTGGGCTTTGCCCGCAATGCCGTGCTGGGTGTTGCTGATAAGGTTATCGCCGGGGTAAAAAGCGGCGCCATCAGGCGTTTCCTGCTGGTAGCCGGCTGTGACGGCGTCAAGCCGGGCCGGAACTATTACACAGAGTTAGTGGAGAAGGCGCCTGAAGATACAGTGATACTCACGCTGGCCTGCGGGAAATTTCGCTTTTTTGATAGGAAGCTGGGCAAAATTGGAGAAATTCCCAGGCTGCTTGATATGGGGCAGTGTAACGACGCTTACTCGGCCATCCAGGTTGCCGTCGCCCTGGCCAAAGCTTTTGACTGTGACGTGAACGACCTGCCGCTTTCCCTGGTTCTTTCCTGGTATGAACAGAAAGCGGTGGCGATTCTGCTGACACTTTTTTACCTTAATATCAAAAATATCCGCTTGGGGCCCAGCCTTCCCGCTTTTATCACTCCGAACGTTCTGGATGTCCTGGTGAAAACCTTCAATGTCAGGCCCATTACCACTGCCGAAGAGGACCTGGCAGACATTCTCGGCAGCTCTGTTTAAATGAAATGTTTCGTATCCGGGGTTATCCTGGAAAAGACGCTTTTATCATATTTAAAGAAGGCGGGGGAACTTTCCCCGCTATTTTTTTTAAAAATAGATTGCCCGAGGCAGCCCCTTGATGAAGGAAATTTGAAATAGTGGAGAAATATATACTGTAAGCATTTTTTCCACACAGGGAAAACACTGTTAAAGGAAGTATTTTATATGGCTGACGATTCCTGCTGTAAGTTGATTGAATCATCCTGGAACCCGGTTACCGGCTGCACCAAAATCAGCCCGGCTTGCAAAAACTGTTATGCCGAGAGATTTGCTTTGCGGCTGCAAAATATAGGCAGCCCGGCCTATAAAAACGGTTTTCAAGTCACTTTACATCCAGAACGCCTGAATTTACCGCTCAAGTGGAAAAAGCCCAGAATAGTTTTTGTTAACTCCATGGGCGATTTGTTTCATGAAGAGGTACCCGTGCCGTTCATTAAGCAGGTATTTGAAACAATGAAAACCGCTTCCCGGCATACCTTTCAACTTTTAACCAAACGTGCCGAACGCCTTGCAGAAATCTCCCCCTATTTTTGCTGGCCTGATAATATTTGGATTGGGGTAACTGTAGAAAACCAAAATTATACATGGCGTATTAACCACCTTAACCTTGTTCCTGCTATGGTGAAGTTTATTTGCATGGAGCCCCTGTTAGGTCCGGTTGCAAATTTACCCCTGGAGGGCATTGATTGGGTTATCGTGGGGGGAGAGTCCGGCCCGAAAGCCCGTGTGATGCTTATTGACTGGGTACGCCAGATCCGCGATCAATGTTTAAAAAGAAACGTGCCCTTTTACTTTAAACAGTGGGGCGGAATTTACAGGGCGGAAAAAGGCCGTTTTTTGGATGGGCGGACGTGGGATGGCATGCCCTTATGCCTAGAACCTGTACAAAGTGAAAGCGGTAATTTAACTAATGATGATCCTGCTATTGACAACAATCCATGAAAAAAGCGAGTTCCTTATACTATGTCCTGCTGTTATAATAATTAGGGGCGTTATTCTTTCTTTTGATTAATGTGCAGTGTTGTATAAGCTGTAGTATTGGAATACTGATGCCGGAAAAAAAGAAATAGTTTAAGCTGGGAGGCACGGCCTTTGCCAAAAATTTTAAGGGCCATAGCGATGGAGCGATGTATAGGCTGTTATTCATGCATGCTGGGCTGCGCCCGCCTTGTTCACAACTCCCTTTCCCTGATTCGTTCCGGCATCCATGTCCGCTCGCTGGGCGGACTTACCGCAGGATTTGAAGCCCGCTACTGCCTGGCCTGCCGCCCTGCTTTCTGCGCCCTGGCGTGCCCCACGGGAGCTTTTGTCCAGAGGGAAGGCGGGGGAGTCTGCTACCGGGAAAGATTGTGCATCCGGTGCGGGCATTGTGCCAGGGCATGCCCCGTCAATGTTATCCTCGTGGATGAAGAAACAGGATTTCCTGTGGTCTGCCTCCAGTGCGGCAGCTGCGTCAACTTCTGCCCCCACGGCTGCCTCGCCATGGTGGATGCACCTTCTAAGGAACAGCCCGGCACAGCAGGAACGGCAGGAGAGCCGGACATTAAGCAGCGTTAATCATCCCCTTAAGCACGCCCTGTACAAGTGCATCAGTCGGAAAAGAAGAGGTGATAATTCCATGTTTTCCCAGGGTTATGTCCGGGTTATGGAAATAGACCTGCATGAGGGCAGGTGCCGCATCCACAAAAGAGAAGATCTTCTGGAAAATATTGGTGGAAGCGGGCTTGCCGCCGCCCTTTACGGAGAATACGGCCAGCCGGGGGAAGATGCTTTCGCCCCGGAGCAGCCCCTCATTATTGCCATTGGCCCGCTTACCGGGCTCTTCCCCCTGATGAGCAAAGCGGTGCTGGGATTCAAGTCCCCTTACAGCGGCCATTACGCCGAAACCCACGCGGGGGGTCGCCTGGCACTGGCCATGCGCTACGCTAACCTGGACGCCCTGGTAATCAAAGGAGAGGCCTCTCATCCTGTTTGCCTGCTCTTGGGAGAAAGGGAATTTGCCGTGAGAGAGGGGCGTCACCTCTGGGGAATGGATACCACAATGACAGCGAGAATTATCAGGAGCAGCGAGGAGCGGGGCAGGGGGCGGCGCAGCATACTGCGCATCGGGCCTGCAGGCGAGAACCTGGTAAAGTATGCCTGCATCAACGTAGATACATTTCGCCACTTCGGCCGCCTGGGAGCCGGCGCAGTTATGGGCAAGAAAAAACTGAAAGCGATAACGATCCTTGGAGAAGGCTCCTTTTCTCTTCCCCATGGTGATTACAAGAAGGTTTACAAGAAGATTTACCGGAAAATCACCACCTCGGGTGCCATGAAAAAATATCACGACCTGGGCACCCCGGTAAACATACTTATTTTAAACGGGCTCAAGGCCCTTCCCACCCGCAACCTGAGCTCCACTTCTTTCACGGGAGCCGACAGTATCAGTGGCGAATACTTCGCAGAGAAACTGCTGCTGCGTCAAATCGCCTGCAGCAGCTGTCCCGTTGGCTGTATCCATATCGGCCTGCTGCGGGAAAAGTTCGCCCCCGAGCATGAATATTATTACAGGCAGGTCAGTTATGACCATGAGCCCATCTTTGCCATGGGCAGCATGCTGGGAGTATCCCTGGGGGAAAAAGTAATCTCCCTGATAGATGAGGCGGAAAAACACGGCCTGGACGTGATCAGTGCGGGAGTGGCACTGGCCTGGGCAACGGAAGCTTACCAGAAGGGCCTCATTGGGGAGAAAGAAACCCTCGTTCCCCTGGCTTTCGGTGAAGCAGGCAGTTACCGCCAGGCTCTCGCCTGCCTCTCCGGAAGGGTCAACGACTTTTACCGTCTCCTGGGCGAGGGAACCCTTGCTGCCGCCGCCCGTTACGGGGGCAGCGAATTTGCCTGCACTCTGGGGCAGGAAATGGCCGGTTATGCCACCGGGCCTGCCTTTTTTGTTTCCCAGGCCATGGGATTCCGCTGTTCCCACCTGGATACGGCAGGCTACCAGCTGGACCAGGAGTTCGACCCCTGCAGCGTGGAGAGGGCTCTTTCTTACCTGCTCAAGGAAGAAAAGCAGAGATTTATACTCACATCCATGGTAGCCTGCCTCTTCGCCCGCAATATTTACACCACAGAAATGCTATCGGAAGCGCTGGAAGCAGCAGGGCTCCCACACCTGGCCCTGGAGCTGGAAACAAGAGCTGCAGCCCTTGTGAAAAGGAGGTGGCAGGTAAAGAAATCTACAGGATTCGATCCCTTAAAGGTTACCATTCCCCCGCGCTTCTACCAGGTAGAAACCATCAGGGGGAAGGTCAACGGCGAGTTTATTGACGCCCTGCTAAAGGCTTATGCCGGGGCAATTGCAGCACTTTAATTTTACCCCTTCCACAAGCCATGCAGGTTGCAGTATATATTTCACGCTCCGTAAGCCGATTCCTTTAGGAATATTATCTAAATATTTCACATTCGACAAAACATGACAAAATTCTGCAAGGATTCCAGGCGCAGGAAAGAGAATAATTTCATTACCCGAAAAAACATTAAGGTGTAATTTATGGTAGATCTCCCTAATAAATACTTCATCAAAGGGCCACAACCGGATAACGCCGTTGAACTCTGGTCATCTAAACGCCTGTCCTTTGAACCGCCCGTCTGGTCTTAGGTAAGGAAAAATTCAGCCTTTTTTCAGTTTATACTAATGGACAGTAACAGTATCAATACTGGATGGAACGCGGGAAGCTTAGGAAACTCGGCTTGGATTTCTCGGAAAAGTATAGGGAATGAGTCCAAAGTGAACTTGGGGCAAAATTTTGAGCAGCGTCAATGGGAACAGGGATGGCTGGCTGGAAAGTTTGTACGACTGCTTCCAGATAGGGTAGAGATTTTTAAAAAGCTTGAAACTAAAAATGCGAAACGGTCTTTACTTGCACCAGGCGAAATGCATTGAACAGGCTTTAAATAGAAAGAGTGTTGCATTATGTACTTCTACCGCCTCAGGAAAATCCCTCGCTTTCACGGTCCCTCCAATAAATGATCTAATAAAAGATAAGGATTCTTTTTCTTTTTTTATCTATCCAACCAAAGCTTTGGCGAATGACCAGATTAATAAATTAAAGCAACTGGCGAATAACCTTGGTTTGGGCGATATTATTAGAAAATATGATGGTGACGTAAGAGCTAAAGCGAGAAAAGAAGCAATTAAAAACGGCCGCATTATAGTTTGTACCCTGCATTCAACAACCTAAATATTGCCAAATGCAATAATTTATACTAGAAACTTGAATCTACGATAAATATTTTCAGAAATAGCGGTATTTACCATATTTTACCTTGTACTTTTCTCCCACCTGTTGTATGATAGTGGTGGGAGGGATGACGCATGATCGAATTGTTCAACCAGGGGCCGGGCGTTAATCTCAGCTTTGTACGACCAGTTAGGCATAGGCAAGACTATCGACGAGATGGTACACTGGGATCCTGTACAGTGTCGGCTCTCACCGGGAACCCGCATCAAGGCACTGGTTATCAATATCTTCGGCCGGCAAAAGCCTTTGTACCGGCTGGATGAGTTCTTTGAGAATATGGATATTGAAAACCTTTTCGGCAAAGGTATCCACCGGGAAGACCTGACCGATTACAACATGGCCAGAGCACTGGATAAACTGGGTGAAAGAGGGCCTTGGGAAGTCTTCTCCAGCATATGTCTTCGGGCCATCTGCCATGAGCAGATTAAGCCAAAGTACCTGCACAGCGATACCACCTCCATCTCCCTTTATGGCATGTATGAAGACCAGGACGGTAGAGAATTCATCATTACCCACGGTCACAGTAAGGATAAGCGACCCGATTTAAAACAGTTCCTTTATGGCTTAAGTGTAACTCCCGATAAAGTGCCAGTCTGCGCCGATGTTAAAAGCGGCAACACTAGCGATAAGACCTGGAATTTCGATTTTATTGAAAAACTGTCTGAAGCTTTGAATCCGCAAGTATTGCAAAAGGTTATCTACATCGCCGATTCGGCTTTAGTCACTGAGGATAACCTGAAACGGATAGCAGGACACCGCCTTCAGTTCATCTCCCGTCTGCCGGGTAATTTCGGCCTGGAAAAAGAGCTCAAGGAGCAGGCCTGGCAAAAAGAAAGTGATTTTCAAGAGCCGGGGCGTTTCTCAGATAAAAAAGATGCTGCATCTTACCGTCTCCAGGAATTCAGGGAAGAGCTTTACGGGAAATGCTACCGTTTCCTGGTAGTACACTCTACGAAGCTGGACGGCCGCAAAACCAAGACCCTGCAAAAAGAGCTATCACGCCGGGAAAAGGAGCTGCAAAAAGCCATCCAGCAGCTTGAAAAGCAGCTTTTCGCCTGTGAGCCTGATGCCAAAGCGGCCTTGGCCCTGTTCCAGAAACAGCATAAAGATAATTACTTCACCCTCAGTGGTCAGGTGGTCTGCCAGGAGAAAAGGAAACCGGGACGGCCCGGCAATAATAACCTACCGGAGGATATCTACTGCCTGAAATTGCAGTACACTGCCGACGAAGCTGCTATACAAGAGGCCAAGGAGCGCCTTAGCTGTTTTGTACTCATTACCAACCTGGATGAGGAGTACACAGCAGGTCATATCTTAAAAGAATACAAGGCGCAAAACACGGTGGAGACTTCGTTTAAGTTTCTTAAAGATCCGCTTTTTGTGGGTCCTATCTACCTGAAAAAACCTGGCCGCGTGGAGGCTTTGGCCTATGTTTTGCTGATTGCCTTACTCATCTTCGGTATCCTGGAACGCCGGGTCCGGGAAGCGATGAAACATGAGACGGAGCCGCTGATTATCCCGGGCAAGGTGAAGACGTTCAGCCCCACCAGGAAAAAGATTTTGGAAGCTGTGGAGACGGTGCTGGTCATGACGACCGATGACCCTTACCGCCGGGCTTTTTCTAAAAGATACAAGGTGCCCCGGGTTCTGAAACTGGCCGGGTTTGGGCCGGATATTTATCTTGATATCCGCGACGGGCCGTAATATTACCAAATATTAACTACAATGATTTTGGGCGGTAGGGTGTTGAATGCCCGTTTTATTGTAATATCTAGATAATCGGACTTTTTGGCGGTAATTGCAGGATTTTTTATACAAATAACGAAATATTTCTCATATCAATAGTTGTCACTTTATTTGAAATTCGCAATTTCATAGGGTTTTTCAATAACGATTTCAGCTTGACCAATTTGAGTTACTTGTTTCCTAAATTCTATTGAGCAGTGTTAAGTGTATACCTTGAAAACCTTCCGTTCTTTATGTAATTGGCACGGTGAATATGGATGAAACCACCCATGCCTTTAGTAGAAAAGTATTGGACCGGGCCAATACTATTGAATTTTCGGAGGTATATTTGGACCGGTTCCCCTCTGTAGAGGAATCCGTTACAGTCGAGTCCAAGGAAACGCCTTTACTGGAAAACCACCTATTGCGAAGTGATTATCTCACATTGAAAGATTGTATCCATAGGAACGAGGCATATTTGCATGAAAAAGTAAAGATCTTGCAGGCGTTAAACGAGATTCTGCAACCCTGCGGTTTGCATGTGGGTTACCGGGTGCGTGATGAGTTCTGCTTTTATTTGTTATACAACAAAATATGGGAATTATTAAGCGAAGATGAAGCCATTGATTTCCAAATCATGCAGAAGATATTGCCACGTATACAGGGAAACTCTACTGAAATTGAAAAGATGCTGGAAAAACTGATAAAGTTTTGTGAAATTCAGTACCCGCGCAGCAGGGCAAAATGTGAATTTATGCTGGGGAGGTTCCGTGATGATGGTTTTACCTCTTTCTGGCTTTAAACCAAGGGAACTGCTGGTTGTTACTACGGAGTATTTTGAGCTATTTATCAAAGGGGTTCCGGAGAATAAAACTGTGGAGGCCTTTCGTTTACACCAGGATCAAGAGGGCAGGCCGCTGCAAGCATCCCTCGATATCAAGCCTGATGTTTATCCGGTGTATGTTTATGATCCGATTGCCCCGGAAGGGCTTAAGTTATACCATGGCGACGGTATCTACCCTTGCTTTTTTGAACAAAAGAACTATGAGCTGGTAATTGAAAAAAAAGAGGGATGTCCAGACGATCTTACGCTGGTCCATCCAAACCGAAAACTGCGGGAGTCGGTCACACCTACAGGCAGGCAAGGTCGTGTCCTTTCAGGGATCATTAATTTTGGTGATGAAGTTGGTTTTTCCCGTTTCGAAGTGCAAGGAAATGGTAAATGCTTACTGTCTTTTGAGCTTGAAGTCTTTCCTGGGAAGATGGATTATCAGAAGGATTTCCATCGCCTGTTACAGGATGTTAACGAAGAGGTTTATAACCTGGCTTTTGACTTTTTAATGAAGACATATCTAACTGCCGGATTAAAAAGTGAAAAGGACCCTTCTCCGGCAGAATTTTATGCAATTCTGCAAATAATTTATCGTATGCTTTTGAAAGCACTAGATCAGGTAGCCCACCACCCCCATCAAAAAATAACACCGCTAAACCAAATTGTCCGGCCGGAAAAAGTGAAAAAAGCAGATGCGGCAACAGCAAAGTGGCTTAACTCCAGGGCTTATCTGCTAGAGCGGGGGGAAGTAGGGATATCTATTGCTGCTAATAAATATGTGCCACGGAAGCTCCTGGACCGTAAAAAAGAGCGAAGCTTCGATACTTACGAAAACCGCTTTCTGAAATGGGTTATTACCCGGGTAGTCCGGAAATTACGTGATTTTTTGCAGCGGTACCGGGATTGTTACGAGGACAATGCAGACCCTCTGCTTATAGATAATCTAGACAAGATGCGTCGGACAATGGAACGTTACTGCGCTTCTCCTTTCTTACGGGAAGTGGGATCCCTGGAACGTGTGGAAGCTTCCTCCCTGGTCATGCAGATGGCCCCCGGTTACCGGGATGTTTTTAAGTATCATCTGATGCTACTAAAAGGCCTCAATGTGCAATCAGATTTGTTTAATATCTCTCTAAAAAATACAGCAGAGTTGTATGAATACTGGTGTTTCTTAAAGCTGAATGCGTTATTGCGGAAAAAATACTACTTGGAGTGCAATGACATAATTACTGTGGAACGGCAGGGAATCGCTGTTCATTTAAGGAAGGGCAAGGAGTCTGAACTACGCTATATGAACCGTCACAACGGTGAACGATTTTCTCTGATTTACAACCGTGTTTTTACTGGCTTACCTACGACAGCGCAGAAACCGGACAACATGTTGATCCTGGAAAAACAAGGCTCCAGTGTACGCTATCATTTTATCTTTGATGCAAAATATCGCTTAGCAGTAAATGAGGAGTATGTGCGTAACTTTCGTCAGCCCGGACCACCGGAGGATACTATCAATACCATGCATCGCTACCGGGATGCTATTCTTGCTGGTGTTGGCATGGATGGTGATTATCAGCGAAATATTTTCGGGGCATTCGTGCTTTTTCCCCATAACGATGAGATGGCCTTCGCGGGAAAAAGGGGTTCTCTGCCCAGCCGTTTTTATGAAAGTATTGAAGTTACAGGAATTGGTGCTTTGCCATTTTTGCCATCACAAACAGTTTTGGTGGAAAACCTGCTGGATGATCTTTTCCGGGAAACACCGGAGACTGCTTTTGAACGAACGGTTATCCAGGAAGGCACTGTAGAATATCTTGATAGTACAGCAGCAAAGAATGACGTTCTCATTGGCCCACTGGGGCGAAAAGAGCAGTTAATGGTGTGCCTTGAAAACAATATGTATTATACGTACCTAAACCGGGTGCAGTCGTTCCTGGGTGAACTCAGATACGTAGCTATATACCAATCAAAACGAAAGTTTAAGGACGTTACTGAGCAAGGTATTTTTTATTTTGGGGAGATTAATGGGTTTTCCATATGCAGACGCAAAGAGATTAAGGAAATGCCGCCGAGCAGGGAAGAAGATAAGGAAAAATTGGTAGTGAAGTTTTTTGTAGAGCAATGGTCCAGGCGAGACCCTGGCATTCTTGCCGAAGGGTATGGTCCAGCATCCCCACAGAGGACAGGCTGGCGTCTCTTTAAGGATGCAACGATTTATCCGGAATTGCACCTGGATCCCATAGAAGTTCGCCTCTGGCGAGAACTTCGCCGTTTAGATGAATGTGTAGAAGTCCATTTTCCCAAAGATACAATTAGCAGTGACGACAAAATGGAATGGCTCCTTTTCCCTGGACTCAAGGTTTGGAGAACAGGATCTGACAGTTTTAACGTTCAAACCAATGGCCATGAAAAACATTTTCAATTTAGTGGGCTGCGTCAAAGGCCTGGAAAAACATTACGAGAGATTCTTCGCTTTTGGCAGGAGAATATTGGGTAGTTAGTTATTATGACCTGCTCAGGATTTCGGTTGCGGTTATGGCCAGGAGCGTAATTCGGAATGGTGTCCTCTTTCATTGTGCAGGTATTTGTTACTTTGTGTAGAATTTTGTAAGCAATACTAATCCTGCCTGGAGAGGAACTTGATGACGCTGAAGAAGACTTTGCCAGTTTTGTTTTTAGTTCTGGGAGTGTTTGTGTTGGGATTTTATGTCCTTGCGGGCTTTTCCCGGGAGTGTAATTTGACCGGAGAAGAACAGGGGGAGAGCGCTCCCGCAATACAAAGGGCAAGTGCAAGCCCAAGCGTTCCTGATGAACTGAATCCCCATCTTATCTGGGCGGTAATGAATTTTCTGGAGAAGATGTTAGTCGTCTAACCTTTTGGGATGAGGTTAAACATCTCTAAACCGGGGAACTACAGGGCCTTGAGTCATTGGGGACGCAAAAATGGGTTGATGAGGAAGAGACTTCACATCGGGATGACGATGAGTAGGGCAGTGAAGTGATGGGATATGCGAACTTAAAGTCCTGCTCATCCAGACCCAAAAACCACCTTTGGCGACTTCGGATAAACACAGAACGGTACGAAATTATTTTCTGCCACCTGCGGTGCTATGAGACCGATGAAATAGTATCTGCAATAATCTGTAGAAGTGTTAGCGTAGAAACAGAACCATTAATTGGCCAGGAAAGGTAGTTTTTCTGTGAGCAATATTACTATACGCTTCTATATAATCACTGAAAACAAGATTATTAGAGTTGGAGTAGATTCTGATAATAAACGACCATTTCCTGAGTTTTCCGGTAAAACTGCCGTAATGCTTGAGCTTTTCTATTTTAAAACCAAACCGCCATCTCTTTTAAGATCAAGTCTTGCTTTGATCGAATTCGACACGGATGGCAGGTGGAGCATTTCGTCAGTAGAAGAACAAAGAGCAATACATAAGATTGGCCAGGTTATGAACCGTTCACCCGAAAAAGTATCTTTTATTCCTGCTCCAAGAATTAACAAAAATCAAAAGGGCCTTCTTAAAGAACGGATCGTCAAAGATTTTGGTATACATTTTTGGAACAGCCTAAAGAATAATATCCTGGTGTATCACTGGTAAAACGGAACACCCCCATCTCTTAGCTTCAGCAGCTTTACCTTTTGGTCCAGCTGCAGATCCTGCAGGAAGGGGAGCATCAAGAAAAGGCCGCTGTAGTTGGTCTGAATACCTTGGCGAAGCCTTCTTTTAAGCCGGTCCCTGATGCTTTTGGTACTAACCAGCTCCTTGCTTCTGTCCCGGGTGGAGCGGGTAACTGACGCGGCACAGGGGCTCTTTTGTTGCCCGTTTCATCTGCAGGTTGACCCCATGGAGCGGCTGCTGTTGGTGAATTATGAGGGAGATCCTCCTGACAGCGGAGCCTTACTCTTGGCGTGCTGCCTCCGGCATAGGTCAACTCTTCCGGCTTTAAGAACAAGGGTCATCTTGACCCGGAGGAGCAGGAGTAGTAAAATAAGCATATCATAAGCATTTAATATTACTACAAAGGGGAGGTCACAATGAATATAAAACCATCTGCGGCAATACGAAAAAATTACAATGAAATTTCTACCCTGTGCAAGACCACCGGTGAACCTGTTTATCTAACGAAAAACGGTGAGGGCGACTTAGTGGTTATGGATATTGCCACGTTTTCCCGGCGTGAAAGCATGTTGAGGCTGCGGGAACAGCTTGTTGCAGTCGAGGAGGACAGACTGGCGGGTAAAAATGGCTTTTCCATCGACGAAACGGACGAGATGATGAAAAAAGCAATTAAAGAGGCTGCCGATGAGCAGCGCAGTTAAACGATATCATGTGATTATCTCGGAAAGAGCGGGAGAAATGCTCGTACAGCATACTCGCTTTTTAGCGCAGGTAAGCACCCGGGCTGCTGATAAAATGAGAAGAGATGTGGTCGAGACTGCAAAGTCCCTGCAGGAGTTCCCGGAGCGTGGTTCCTGGCTCGCCGATCCCCTGTTACCCGCAAATAAATACAGAAAACTGCTCGTTGATAAGAAGTATCTCCTCATCTATCAAATCAGGGAAAACACAGTATACATAGACTACATAGTTGATTGCCGCCAGAATTATCTCTGGCTGATATAACTGAAACCAAGACTGGTATTCCCCAACAGGGATGAAGTCGAATACATAGTTCCGGTAAAGAAAAACTGGGAATACAGCCGCAAAGATCTGCAAAAAATAACCCCGCTGCGCAAACCGCCCCTGCCGGTCTTTTCTCATTGTGGAAGACCGGGAGCGCAGTGATATGGTTATCGGGGCGTCTCACCATGCTCCTGCGGGGGTTGGGAATCTGCCTGACGGCCGTCCGACCGATGAAAATACGGGGTATCTTGCCCGGGGTAGTATCTTGCCCGGGGTAGCTTGACATAGAAGTGTTTGCGTAATACAATGTAAGACAAGAGGAGGTGGTGTTGATGTTAACAGTGAGAATATCTAAAAAAATGGAACGTGAACTTGACATTTTGTCACAACAGCTTCACGTGACAAAATCAGAAATAGTAAAAAAGGCAATATCTGAATATATCAAGAATGTTAGCAATAGCCCTTACGAAACAGGAAAAGACCTGTTTGGATGTGATGACAGCAATATTGTCGACGGTTCCACAAGTTATAAGCAAAATGTCAGGAGACGTGTTCATGAAAAGCATTCTCATTGATGCAGGACCCATTATTGCACTTTATCGAAAAAACGATTCATACCATGAAAAAGCGTTGGAATTTATAAAAAAATTTCAGGGACGCCTGATTACCACATGGCCTGTAGTTACAGAGGTTATGCACGAATTATATAGGCCGGATGTTCAGGAAAAATTTTTATTATGGATAGAAAGAGGCGGTCTTGAAATTGCCTATATGGACCAGGATTCAGTTTCCGGTTTGCTTAAACTTATCAAAAAATATTCTGATATTCCTATGGACTTTGCTGATGCCACATTAATGCTCTATGCAGAAAAGACGGGAATAACTGAAATAGCAACTGTAGATTCTGATTTCCATATATATCGAACGGCAAAAAAAGACTATTTAAAAAACATATTCCTATGACCTTGAAGAAAGGTTTGGCATGGATTTCAGGCCACGCAAGCGAGGCCCAAAAGGACCCTTGAAACACAAAAAAGATCTTGCTGAGGTAGCGGTTGGGCGCTGTTGGAGGATGCTTCAGATGAAGCCCTCGCGGCGGCGGAAAAGGCGTTGGATGCTGCTGTCCTGGAAAGGAATCAGGTTGAAAATGAACTGAAGCAATTGGAGGCCCGGTTTAATGAGGCAAAAGAGGTGTGGCAGCTCGTCCAGAGCCTTGAGGAAATCGACAAAAAAGAGCAGCAGCACCTTTTTTATAAAGAAGAGGTAAATGAAAAACGAAGCCGGCTTGAAAAAGCGGTGAAGGCAGCCGGATTATTGGAGATGATCACGAAGACAAGGCAATTGTCAAGAGAAGCTTTCAGAGACGGTACGGCGGCTGGATGAAGTATTCGCCAAGCTGCCGCTTGTTGCTGCCGGCTTAGCTGAGACCCGTAATCTGTATGATGGACTGAAGGAAGAAGCTGAATTGGAGAAACCAAAGCTTATGGCCTTAAAGACAAGGCTGTCTGACGCTCTGGAGATAAAAATGGAGATTAAAAATCTGGAGCTGAAAATCGGCGAACTTTCTGCAGCAGGGGCGAAGCTGGGAGAGAGTATTGCGGCCAGGAATGAAGCTGTATTCCGGGAAAGCAGTGAGGTTGAAGCCGCAGAACAAAAAATAAAGATGCTGAAAGGGGAAATGGAACCCTTAAAAACAGATCCGGAGCACAGGCACAGGGTTCAGGAAGGGGTAAAGCTTGAAAATGAGGTAGAAACCAAAAGCAGGAATGTGAGCGAGCTTAACAAAAAAATAGAGTCATTGCATAAAGCTGGAAGCACCGCCAGGACGATATCGTGGCCCGTTATAAAAATTACTGAAAGAGGTGAAAAAATGATCTACCTGACCAGGAAAATTCCCGAACCTGCCCTGCAGTACCTGCAGGAGCGCTTTGCCTGCCGCTTTTGGGAGGAAGAGAACATCCCCGTTCCCCGTGAAGTATTGCGGCGTGAAGTGGGGGAGGCGGAAGGCCTGTACTGCATGCTTTCGGACCGCATCGACCGTGAAGTAATAGATGCAGCTCCCCGGCTAAAGGTGATCAGCACCATGGCCGTGGGCTTTGATAACATTGATGTGGAATATGCCCGGCAGAGGGGTATTATTGTAACCCATACTCCCGGAGTTCTGACAGAGGCCACCGCTGACCTGGCCTTTGCCCTGCTTATGGCTGCCGGCCGCAGGTTGATTGAAGCCAACCGGGCTATTTACCGGGGAGAATGGAAAACGTGGGGACCCCTGTTCATGGCCGGGCGGGATATATACGGCGCCTCCCTGGGGATTATCGGCCTGGGCCGTATTGGCCAGGCCATGGCCCGCCGGGCGCGGGGCTTTGCCATGAAGGTTTATTACTTCTCCCGCCGCCGCAACATGGAGCTTGAAGAAAAAGAAGGCATTACCTATTTGCCGCTTGAGGAATTGCTTAAGAGCTGTGATTTTGTTTCCCTGCACGTGCCAGCTATTCCAGAAACCACCGGTATGATCGGCCCCAAAGAACTGGCTGTGATGAAGCCTACTGCAATACTGATTAATACCGCCCGCGGCACGGTGGTAGATGAGAATGCCCTGTACCAGGCCTTAAAATCCGGGACAATCTATGCCGCCGGCCTGGACGTCTTTGCCGTCGAACCGGTAGACCCGAATCATCCCCTGTTGCAGCTTCCCAATGTAGTGGCCCTCCCCCATATTGGCAGCGCCAGTATCGAAACCCGCTACAAAATGGCCCGGCTGGCCGCCGAGGACCTGTTGCGTGTCTTAAACGGGGAGCAGCCACGCTTCCCGGTACCGGGAGGTTTGACCTGAAAATGGGAAGAGTTGTGCTCGCTCCGGACAGTTTCAAGGGGAGCCTGTCCTCCCTGCAGATATGCCGTATTGTATCCTCCGAATGGCAGAAATTTTTTCCGGATGACGAAATCTTTTCTTTTCCTATGGCCGATGGGGGTGAGGGAACGGTAGAGGCTCTGGTTAATGCTACCGGAGGGAAATTAAAGACTACCCCCGTTCTGGGGCCGCTGGGTGATAAGGTGGAAGCATCCTGGGGGATTCTGGGTGACGGAGAAACTGCTGTTATAGAGATGGCTGCCGCTTCAGGGCTTTATCTGCTTGAGCAGGAAAGGAGAAACCCTTTTTTTACCTCCACCTTCGGTACCGGACAGCTGATCCGGGTGGCTCTGGAGGAGTGCTGCACTAAGGTAATCATCGGTATCGGCGGTAGCGCCACCAATGACGGGGGAGCGGGAATGGCTAAAGCCCTGGGGATAAGATTCCTAGATAAAGAAGGCGTGGACTTGCCGGAAGGCGGCAGGTTTCTGGCAGGGTTGGAGAGGATTGATTTTGCACGATTGGACCTCCGGGTCAGAAAAACCACATTCGTGGCGGCCTGTGATGTGGATAACCTTTTATGCGGCCCGCAGGGAGCCTCGGCTGTTTACGGCCCGCAAAAAGGGGCCTCGCCTGAGATGGTCCGGGAGCTGGATAGTGCTCTCTACCACTATGCCCGTATAATTAAAAAGGAACTGGACATTGATGTGACGGATATTCCCGGTGCAGGGGCGGCCGGAGGGCTGGGGGCCGGGCTGCAGGCTTTTCTGGGAGCAACCCTGGAACCCGGTGTTTCCCTGGTAATTAGTTACAGCGGGATGGAAAAGGTTCTCCAGTCCGGTAAAATAGACCTTGTTGTTACCGGTGAAGGAGAAATAAACGCACAGACCATCAGGGGGAAAGTCCCCTGGGGTGTAGCCGGGCTGGCTAAAAAATATGGTATTCCTGTTGTGGCTATTGTCGGTTCCAGGGCTGAAGATGCCGGTGTGGTCTTTGAACACGGGATCGACGCTGTTCTGGATATTATCCCCTGTCCCATGACCCTGGCAAAGGCCATGGAACAGGCCGAAGAACTTGTACGTCATGCTGCGGCCACCCTAGCCAGGCTGTACAGGTTGAAAAACTTTTAGGAAAAGCTCTGTTTGCTAGCATAAAATAATTGACAGCAGGAAGCAGGCTGGGCAAGGAGGTGAAAAAGCCTGGTAATAGGCCAGGTACAATACTATGGGATTAATTTACCTGATCCGGCACGGGCAGACAATGTGGAACAAGGAGGAGGTTTTTCGCGGTCAGAGCGATATTCCTCTCAACGATTTTGGCCGCCAGCAGGCCAGTGCTATAGCCAAGGAGCTGCAGGAAAAGAAGCTACAAAATCCCGTATTTTTTTCCAGCCCGCTTAAGCGTGCCCGGGAAACTGCGGAGATTGCCAGCAGCTTCTTGCCTGGCATTTCCGTAATCGATATAGAAGCATTAATCGATATTCACTTCGGCGAGTGGCAGGGTCAAGCCAAGGAGAAAATAGAAAAGCTTTACCCGGAACTTTACAGAATGTGGCTGGAAAGCCCTGCCGAGGTTGTATTCCCGGGGGGAGAAGATCTAAAGAAAGTAGCGGACAGAGCCGAGAAAGCATTTATTGCCATTGCTCGAGAACATATGGAAAACGATGTGATAATCGTTACACACCGGGTTATTAACAAAGTCTTGCTTTGCCGCCTGCTAGGTGCTGGTTTTGATTCATTCTGGAAGATACGCCAGGACACCGCCTGTATCAATATCCTTACATGGGAGCACTTCTTATTTAACATGCTGGTTATCAATGATACCTGCCATCTTAGACCATTGGGAAAAGGGGATTTACGCGATTTCTAACAGGACGTAAGAGGTCTTTTTTTACAGTATTCTCTGGAGGAACATATTTTTCACTTTATTATTGAACCGGATTTCCCGTCGGGTGTATGGCTTATATCCCCTCAAGACCATTTCCTGGAAAGAGCTTAAGAACAATAAACTCATTATCGGGACTGTTTGCCATGTCTTTTTTAAAATTTACATGATTTCACTGAGTAGGTCTTCAATATGCCTGTACTTTTCCAGATAATCTTCGTGAGCATATTTTATCACTTGATAGGCATCGTCCCTGCCGTAAACGTCCACAATTTCACAGTAATTGCTTTTGCTCCCGGGAGCGTGTTTATAGGTTAAAAAGAAGTGCCGGAGCCTTTCTATGACCCCTTGCGGGCAGTCTCTTACGTCCTGCCACTCTCTGTAAAGAGCATCATCCTGTAAAACGGCAATGATTTTATCATCAGCTTCCCCGTTATCGATCATGCGAAAACCTCCGATGGGGTGCGCCTTTAACAGGATATCGCCGTGGGGAACCAGTTTTTCTGTCAGGACGCAGATGTCCAGGGGGTCCCCGTCCCCGACAATATTCTCATAACTGCTCCTCTTTGTACAAAACCCCGCTACTTTGCTGCCGCAGTATGTTTGGGGCAGCATACCGTATAAAGTGGGATAAATGTTGGAGTAAATCTGCGGCCGGTCCACCTTGAGGAGGCCGCTGTCCTTATCCAGCTCGTATTTCACCGTATCGCTGGGCACGACTTCAATATAAACGGTTACTGTTTCAGGCTGCCCATCGCCGAGTGTTACTCCATGCCAGGGATGGGCTCTGAAAAGCTGTCTTTCCAATAGCAGAGACCTTTTTCTTTTATCCTCTAACATAAACCATCAATCCTTTGTAACTTTCTTAAGCATTAAGTACCTTTCCAAAAATCATTACTTTTTAACCAAGCCCGTGCAATTGCAAGTGGGTTGCAAGTGGGGACGGTTCTTGCTTGCCAGGCAAAATATGGTATAATAGTAAAGAGGTGAAAAATATGCCCAGGCAAGCAAGGATAAAGGGAGAATTTTCTATTTACCACATAATCCAGAGGGGAAATGAGAGAAAAAGCCTGTTTCTTTCTGACGACGACAGGTTAAGGTTTATTGATACTCTTTGGAGGATGAAGAAAAAGTATAACTTTCTGCTTTATGCCTACTGCTTGATGGATAATCACGTGCATTTATTAATTGACGATAACGGAAATGACATATCCAGGCTGGTAAAAAGTATCAACATAAGCTATGCATACTATTTCAATCAGACATATAAGAGGTGTGGGCACCTGTTTCAGGACCGGTTCAGGAGTGAGTTGGTAGATAATGACGAGTATCTACTTGGGGTGAGCCGGTACATCCATAATAATCCGGTTAAAGCAGGGATCGTGAAAAAGCCTCCCGAATATCGTTGGAGCAGTTATAATATTTATACCGGTATGGCAAGAGACATAGATGGGTTAATTGATAAAGGCAGGATTCTAAGCAGCTTTTCAAGCAGCCTGGTAAAGGCTGTTAAAGAGTATGTAGATTATGTATATAAAGAAGAGGGAAAACAGATAAATTTCATGGATGTTGAGGAACCGGTTTCAGATGATTATAATAGTGACTATATCTGTACAATGGAGCAGGCCCGGATAAAAATACAAGAAGCTGCGGAAAGCAAAAAATTAAAATATGAAGAATTAATAAACCAGATTGAGATTCGTAATGAGTTAATGAGACAAATAAGAAAGAATTCTTCCCTAACATTAAAACAGATTGGAGAGTTGTTTGGGGGGATAAGTGAATCCAGGGTGAGCAGGATTGTGACCAAAGGCTAACTAGCAAGCAAGAACCGTCCCCACTTGCTCCTGACCAAAGGCTAACTAGCAAGCAAGAACCGTCCCCACTTGCTCCCCACTTGCTCCCACTTGCTCCCCACTTGCCGTCGGAACAACCGGACAAAAAGAAAACGAGCTTTACCCATAATAAAGAAGGGGGAACCCATGGGGTTCTCCCCTTTGGAATGAGTTCTAATTTACCTGCGCAGGGGTTTGCTGACGGAGTAATGGCCGCCCACGGTATCCACCACTTTGCCTTCAACGAGGATCTGCACGGCCTCGACTTCTTCCAGCTGGGTAAGGGTCCAGACGATGGAGTTGATGAGGACTCCTTCCGTTTCTGCCCCGTAGCCGGCTGCTACTATTTCGCCGGAAAAATCCACGTAGGCGATCCCGTTTTCCACCCGGAGATCCAGCAGCCTGGTACCTTCAGGGATAATCCTGTTCAATCCCTGATCCTGCGGACCTTTAAGCAGTTCTTCCACCAGTTCCCGGGCTCCGGGTTGACCGGCAAAAGTTCTTGTTTCCGGGCCCATCCTAAAGCTCGTGTCTGTTACTTCCATGAAGTAGAGTTCCACGGCACCTTCTTGGGGAGCTGCTCTGCGGACGATTTTTTCTCCGGACAACTGTTCCAGGATATGCTGCAGTTGAGAGATCTCCCTGCTGCTTACGATTAAAACCGCGGCCTCATCCGTTACCCACCTGGCTGTCCTGCTTTCCCCGATATAATTTTCGAAAACGTTCCAGGCTTTGGCATTGAGATAGACCGAACCACCGGCCAGCCTGCCGTATTCCGCACCCGGCAAGGAGGCGGATTCTACCGGCTTTGTCGTATAGAAAACGTCGATATAATCTTTTTCCCCTGCTCCCTGGAAGCGCAGCACATATTCGTATAAATCGTTATCCAGGATGCCGGCCTTTTTCAGCTTCATCTCCGGCGGGAGGATCTCCGGCAGCCTGGATGCTTCCGGCCAGATTCTT
>QZIK01000137.1 GCA_003599015.1 Desulfobacteraceae bacterium
TACCCCTGGCATAGGAACCTTCCTGATTTAATATATACCTAAAAGGCCCACATTTGGACTTGTATCACATCCCGGCATTCAAAAACAATGTTAGCAGTCGCCCAATATTTCCATGGACCTTCACCAGCCCCTGGGCTTATCCCCAAAAACCTCGGCTGATCGCCTGCTTTTTTCTATCCCAGTATACAACCTAAAGGTTTTTCTGTTTGAAAAACTTGTCAGCCTCATGGAAGCTGGGTACGGAAGTGCCTGAACCCCCGAAAAGGAGAGACATGATCTTACTAGCGAAGAGAGCCGGGGCCGGGGTCATCACAAGTGCGCAAGTCTTTGAACTTATGTATGGTCTCAAAAAAACTGATATACAAGACAGTCGATAAGAGCCACAGATATTATGGAAAGACATGCAGAAACAAAAAGCCACATCCCCCCCGACAATGAACATCGGAACTAATCCAAAGGCTATGAGCACACAAAGCGCACCTCTTATGGTGCCCATAATGCTTATCTCCATCTTTAGCTCGTCACGGCAAGGATTTGTAAAAACCATCATCCTATAATGAACTTATAAATAATCATAGATAGCCGTATGCCGTCCAGCCTCCATCAACCGTCATAACAGCGCCTGTCATGAATTCAGAATCATCACTGGCCAGATACACCGCAGCCCCCAGCAAATCCTTTACCTCTCCGATTCTGCCAAGAGGCGTCCTCTTCTGAATGCCATCTACAGGAAGCATTCCTTTTTCTATAACCCCCTGAACAAGTTCTGTCCTGATATAGCCTGGAGCAAGGGCGTTTATCCTTACATTGTATTTGGCCCATTCTATGGCAAGGACCTTAGTGAGCATGTTTGCAGCCGCCTTGCTGGAGCAATATGCCGCCCTCATTGGTGCTGCAACAAGTCCGTATATGGAGGTTATATTGATGATACATCCTCCCCCTTGCCTTATCATCTGCCGGCCTGCACACTGGCAACCGTAAAAAACACCGTAAAGGTCCGTTTCAACAGCTCGAGTCCAGTCCTCCACTGAAAGTTCCTCGGAAGGATGAGCCATAGAAATTCCTGCATTATTTACCATTATGTCCAGGCGACCGTATTTTTCTACAGCTGTCGTCACTGCCTGCTCGATGCTCTCGCGGTTTCTTACATCAACAGGCACCGCCAAAGCAAGGCCACCTGCCTTCCCAATATCTTCCTCAATTACTGAAAGTAAGTCTGTTGATCTGCTTGCCAGAACAACCGCAGCCCCTTCCAGGGCGTACCTCTCTGCAACTCCCTTCCCTATTCCTTTGCTTGCCCCGGTAATAAGAGCCACTTTACCCTTCAGTTTCATATCTTTTCTCCAACAATAATATTTATTCCCACAAGCACGAAGCCATTTAGATTCTTTCCCTTTGAGCGAGAATCTTTTCCGTCAGGCCGCCGGGGAGATACTTCTGTATCCTGCCAAGCTTTTCGTCGAATGAGAGTTTTTTGGGCGTTTCATAGCTTCCCCCGCCTGATGACAGGAGATCGCTTTTTTGACGTTTTCAACCTATTAACTTACAGGTTATTAAAGCAAATAAAAACCTTTTTTACGCCCGGTCTGGCCGTTGTAGCGCTTCTCACCGCTGTAATAACCTTTTCAGTTGGAGGCCTGAACAAGCGAGGCACTGCAACCTTTGCCGGCTCCATGATGGGTGTGCTGCTTACCTGCTTCCTTGCAGTCTGGTTTACAGGATCCTTCAGGCTTCATGGAGCGGTCAGGCCATTTTCCGAAACGCTCCTTTTGTCGCCGCCGAGGTCCTCAATATCCTCGTAGGAAGCTTCGGCCTTGTGACTGTCGCCCCTTTTACCGCCTTGGTGGCCGGGTTTTTATACAGGGGAAAAACATCTTGACGCTCGATGCCGGGATGAAAAACTAAGTCTATCGAACTAATCTTTAGAGATATCTTATGCAGACCGTCAACATCCACGAGGCGAAAACGCATCTGTCGCGGCTGGAGGATGAGGCCGCGAAGGGAAACGTTTTCATCATTGCCAAGGCCGGGAAGCCGATGGTCAAGGTGTTGCCGCTGTCCGGGGAGGAAACGGATACGACCAAAAAGCTGGGCTTCATGTCGGGGGAGATTGAGGTTCCGGATGATTTTGATTCTCTCGGGGCTACGGAGATCACCGCCCTGTTTGATCGCCTGTTGCTGGCCCAGGCCCGAACAGAAGGGATGATTCTCCTCACTGTTGATGCATCCGTTTCTCAATATAAGGAATCCGCGCTGACCTTAACGAGCTAAAACCACGGCCCCGGCTCCATCTCATGCCGCTTCGCTCTTTCGCTTCCATGGCTTCTTCGATCCAGTGCCGGGCTTCATGGACTCTTTCCTCACAGTGGTGCATGGCGTTCTGTTCCTCTCGTTGTTTGAATCCTGGATTATCTGTAATCCACCATGGATAACAATAATTGATATAATCATACCTATAATCAGATCAGGATATCTTGAGCCAAGCCAATATACCAGACCTCCACCGATAATAATGCCAAAGTTGGCAATCACATCGTTTCTTGAAAAAATCCAACTGGCACGCATGTGGACTTCACCTTGTTTGTGCTTTGAGATCAGAATAAGACAAATAACATTTGCTATGAGAGCCGCAAGCCCCACAGCTATCATTAAAATTGACTCCGGTTCGCTTCCCCATATCAGCCGGCGCAAAACATCAACCGCCACCGATGCACCAAGTATCATCTGAAAAATACCGCTCAAATGGGCTGCCCTAATTTTTACAATTACCGGCCTACCCACTGCGTACAAACCGATTCCGTAAACTGAGGCGTCTGCCAACATATCCAATGAGTCAGCAATCAACGCCGTTGACTCACTTAAAATGCCAAGAATAATTTCAGTGAAAAACATCAATGCATTAATACTTAAAAGAATGATTAAAACTTTACTTTCTTGTTTATTTTTAACTTCTATTTCGCAATCGCATCCTGTCATAGCTATTTATCTTTCATCCTTCATTTTATATCTGAGAGCAGTTTTTTGTGACCTTATCCGATTGCCTTCTCCCAACGCTCAATAAGAGAATCAGGCGAGGGCGAGCCCATGCCTTCATGCAGCATGAAAGAATCGAGATCCCTCTGACTTCCCATGCTCCACCATGATCGCAGAAATTTCCCTGTTTCAGGATTAAATATCCATTCGGGTCCGAATTTTTCCATAAGGTTTTTTTGCATTCTTGCCTCAGCCATCCACGCAAGGGAATAGTCAAGAGAGTAAAACTCCGGGACAAGATCAAAGAGATGGCTTTCGGGCTGATAATAAAAACCGGTATATCGAGCCATATTACCGGCATATTTGCAGCCGTTTTCAATATTACAGCTGGTAAACATCTCATACTCGGAAAGAAACTTGGCCGCATAGCGGCGGAATATGGACATATCCTTTAACACCTTGTAGTAGTTTATCATTTTAGCTTCTTTTTCATTCAACCCCAGTACCGATGTCAGGAAAGGAACAGACATGGACACATTCTGCACCAGAAAGGCAAATGCTTCTGAAAGGCAGAAGGATGTGGTCAGGTCTCTGTCTATCATTGTAAGCTCGGGAGAGGTCAGGACTGCGGAAAGTCCATGTCCGAGCTCGTGCCAGAGGGCCTCCAGATCAACCCATCCTCCTTCTGGTTTTACAAGAACATATACCTCCTCAGGAACCTCAAGAACGAAACACATTGCCTGTGAGCTTTTTGCCTCCTCATTTCCCAACTCCAGTGTAAGACCCGGCAAAAGACCTGGCTCCATATTCCATCTGGATAAAAATCTCAGAACCTCCCTTAGGCTTATATCCGGAAAAAGTCGGTCGAACTGCCCAAGCCCCAAAAGATAGATGGAGTCGAATCGTGTCAGCTCATCCAGGGAACGCCCCAGGGTCTCCCTGCTCCAATGCTCCATTGCCGGAAAATAAATGGAGTCTGTTTTAGCCAGGAGCTCTTTAAGCAGGATGTAATAATGATGATAGTCCAGCCCCTTTTTTCTTCCGCAGTAATTTATATAGTTTCCGAACCCAAGATCTTCTCTGATAATGGAAAGAAGCGTATTCCAGGAATTGACTGCAAAGGGTTTCAGGAATTTACACAAGGGACCTGTCTCTTTCTGAAGGACTTGACGGCTCTCAAAGGTACTGTATTTCTGACACCATCCAATTATATCCCTAAAATATATCTTTTTTCCGTCCACGTGAGCGGCAGCCCCCCTCATCCATGTCCTCATCTCCGTCTCGTGGGGAAGGATTGCGCGCTGAAGATAATGATCAAATAGCCCGTGACGCAGCCTTTCCCTGTACCGGGGCGAGGCGTATCTATCAATTGCTCCCAGTGTGTCAAGGCTCAGGAAATCATCAAAGCCCTTATAAAGATCATAGGCCTTAAAGGGCGGGGTTACTCCCCTCCAGAGACTAAGCGCCTGAATACCCAAACGATAGTTGAGATGAAAAAGGATGTTGGCCACAACCAGATCGTAACTTTTTAACTGCATGGTTTCCTGCCTTTTATAAAACATAATCGGCACTCATCGGCGCCAAAATATTCTGACATTATCCCTCAGTTTTTTCCATGGTCTTCAGGGTCATTTCCGTTGCCTGAAACTGAAGTTTTCTGGTCAGGGCCCGGAGGTTATCAGTCTTGCATTTGAAATGTTCCATGATAACATATTTTGGCGGATTTGAAGAAGCCTTGAGATCTTTTGGAAAAAGCCAAATAAAGATGCCTTCATGAAAAAGTCTCAGAATATTGCCTTGAAAAGTAGCCCTAAGCTCTTTGCACTAGGGATGCTCGAGCTGTATCTGCGCACGCTGGGGGCAAATCTGGTGGGTCTTTTGTCGGTTTTCGCCCTCAACTACTTCACTCCATCCTATGTTCTCAGGCTGCCCAATGCCCTTTTCCTGAATAATGATTCAAAAGACTTTCTCCTGCTCGTCCACCTCCTGGTTGTTGGAATCATAATCCTGGTTCAGGCCATGATCCTCAGACCGGTTTCGCTGGCACTTAAAAATGCCACGGCCTCAGGCAGGGAGGTAAGGGCATCTGAAACCCTCAAGGCAAGGGTGATAAATCTGCCTTTCATAATCGGCGGCCTCAATCTCATTCTTTGGTTATTCCTTTCATCTCTAACAATAAGTTATCTTTTCGGCTCCCAGGCCATGGAAGGAAGGACATTCCTTTTCATACTCTTCAGATCCTGGATGATCGGCCTTATATCCGCCCATATGTCCTTTTTTCTTGCAGAAGAATTTGCCAGAAAAAAACTGATTCCGCTGTTTTTCCCATCCGGAGGACTTGCCTCGGTTAAGGGAACCTACAGGATCTCCATCCAGCGAAGGATACGTATCCTTTATCTTGCGGGCACCATTATCCCAATGGTTATCCTTGCAGGAACCCTGGCCTTTTCCTTCTGGGAGACAGGCGATATCTCAGCCTCGGCTGAAACCCCTGCCAAGGGGGTCTTTTTTTTCACCCTGTCCCTTTGCAGCATCTTTATTGTGATCGCCCTCAGACTCAACTTCCTTGTGGCCAAATCAATTGCCAACCCTGTAGAAGCAATGGTGGATGTGGTGGGCAAAGTAAAATCAGGGGATTTCACCAGAAGGATACCAGTTGAATCCAACGACGAGATAGGAATGCTTGGCGAGGCAGGGAACGAGATGATTGCTGCACTGGCAGACAGGGAACTTATAAGGGAAACCTTCGGAAAATATATAACTCCTGAGATACGGGATCACATTCTGTCAGGAAACATCCCCCTTGACGGAGAGAGAAGGCTGGCCACACTTCTGTTTGCGGACCTGAGGGGTTTCACCCGCTTCGTGGAGGAGAACAGGCCTGAGCATGTGGTAAGAAGCATGAGGGATTATTTCACTCTTATGGAAAAAGCAGTTAGGCGAAACAGAGGTCTGGTGCTCCAGTATGTTGGAGATGAAATAGAATCCGTATTTGGGGTGCCTATTGCTTTTGAAGACCATGCGCTTATGGCTGTCAAGGCAGCCATTGAGATGAGGGCGGCACTTGAGGAGTGGAACAAGGAAAGATTTGAACACAGTGAGCCCCTGTTTCAGCACGGGATAGGCATACATACCGGCTGGGTGCTGGCCGGAAACACAGGAAGCAGGGATCATCCTTGCTACGGCCTCGTCGGCGACCCTGTAAACGTAGCATCCCGGATCCAGGAGCTCACCAAGACCTTTCAGTGCGACATACTTATATCCGAGGCTACTCAAAGATATCTGGGGGGAAGCTATGAGATGGAGGAGCTTCCTCCTCAGATGATCAGGGGGCGTTCCGGCACCATCCGTGTCTACAGGATAATCTGAGCACAAATCTCTCCCTGAACAAAAATCAGAGGCTGGTGTGATCTCAGAAAAAGCCTTCCTTAGCTGAGTGAGCAGGGAATTCCCCTGTAGTGGAACGATGAACGCTTGAATTCTTTGCAATCCTTGAGGGAAAGAGAGATGGTATGGGCATTCTTTCTGACCCATCTCTCGTATGCTCTCAAAAGGCTTGGGTCTTTCATAACCCAATTTTCATTAAGATATTTAAGCTCTTCAATAATTCGCCAATAAAAATGCATTTAAAAAACCTTTCACGCTTAAACTTAACAATTTTCACCAAAAACCGGCCGCAACAGAACTCAAGCCAGACCTCATGTCCTCTTATATTAAACACTAGATCCACAGCATGGTCAAGGAGACAGTCGGAATCCGGCTGGGTGTATCGAGGCAGAATCAACAGGCGTTGATCTCTTGTGGGGAGTAAGAAAGCGGGCACAATACGGTTATCTACAGGCTGCAGGAATCGCTTTTCTTCGGCACCAGCGAACAGCCCCAGAGATGGAGCCCTCGATAAGGACATGCAGATTCATAATAATGGATCTAAAGAGGGTCATCTATATTGACTTCAATGCCATCCAAAGGTTGGAACGTGACGCCAGATAACTGGAAGCACGAGTGGGGACACTCATTCTGACATCCCCCCTTGCGATCTCGGTAGAGAAGCTGGACAAGAAGAGGTATCTCGAAGACATGGGCTTTGCCGCATCCAACCCGCAAATCCTGTTCTTTGAAGAACTCGATGAGGCCATGGATGGGCCAAGGAGGCGCTCCTATAGGCAGCAGGCATAACCAGAAAAGAGTATGTCGTTTTGAACATAGGCTAGTTGAGTCTCTTCGCGAACATGGAAATAGAGGTACTGGAGACTCGGTCCTACTACACGAAACTTTTTGATTTCAACCACAAGGAGGTCATACTCATGACAGGGGAAGAAGGGGATGAAATCTTCTTCATAAGAAAAGGCATCTTTAGGATACTCCTCCCCCTTGAAGGGGGACGGCTTCATCTTCTTGCTGTCTTCGGACAGGGGGATTTTTTCGGGGACATGTGTTTTCTGGAGAATACTTGAGAAAAAGGCCCTATCCCACACTAAGTGATAAAAAGGAGATCTGCTGATGCCGTCGCGGACGGGGACGTCTCTCTCTATATACTGACAGGGAGGATTTCAAGCGCACGGCGGATAGACACCACAGGACGGCTGGGATCTTCCACGAGGAACTGGCAAGGGCCATATCTCTAAGACTAAGACAGACCACCACAGAACTAAAAAGCCTGAAGGAGGCCTGACCATGGAGATAATAAGCCGACCCTCTAAACATCAAACTACTCAAGTTCTCACGACGTATTTCAAATTATTTCTCATTTGACACGCCTTTATCCCAACCATATACTACCGATGCGATAAATGCCCGAATAGGCCTCCAGAGAATCGGAGCCCGTTGGAAGAGCCGGACCTTTTCCAATTGACTAGGCCGACAGAGATTGCCGGCCACTGCAAAAGAGGACCGCCATGATCAATGAAGAAAAAGCTGTTGTCTGCGGCCGCTGCGGAAACCGATTCAGGGCAGCTCCCAAGCTCACTCCTTTGGGTTTCCAGAAATTCTACTGCCCGAAATGTCATGGGAAAATAATCTATCCGCTTCTCAAACGTTTCTATCACTGGATAATTCTGGCTGTAATAGGGATGGCTTTGTTTCTTTCCCTGTCAGGTCTACAAGGCGGTGACCTGGGAGCAAGTATATTGACGTTCTCTATCCTGGGAGCCCTCTACGTGCTTGAGAGGGCCTCTTATATCCTCTTTCCTCTTGCCGCATGGGCGATCTTGAGGATTGCAGGAATGTACTATCCCTCGGTCCTGCAGATCTCCAGGACAGTAATATGGTACACAGGCATGGCAGCCTTGGCGGGAATACTGATAGGTATCCTGGGAGGAGTCGCAAGCCTGGTTTGGGCGGGAAGGGTGGTTGAAACTCTTGCGGCATCAAGTATCTTGTTTCTCTTTTTTGTGCTTGTCCTGGCGCGGGACCGTCTCATTCGAAAGGGCGGGTTATTGGGTTAAACGTTACCAAGTCATCAAAGACCCTCTTGGTATAAAAGATGGGAGAAATAAGAGATACCAGATCTGCAGGCATGCTGTATGATTTCGTAAAGGCAGTTCCTCCATTTAGTCTGCTGCCCGATCAGGAGCTTCGTGACCTGGCGTCTACGTTGATTCTTCAGCCTTTTCCAAAGGGCCAGGTAATTCTTAGCCCCAAAGGCCCCCCCACTGAAGCCCTCTACATCATCCGTTCCGGGGGCGTAAAGTTCTTCATACCATCCAGAAGTGAAGCCAAGGAGGAACTTGCCATTGACATTCGCGGGGAAGGAGAGTTGTTCGGATTTTTCAGCCTACTGAGCAATCGACCGAGTCCTTTCAGTATAGTTTCTGAAGAGGACACGTTGTGTCTTCTCATAAACAAAAAAACATTTCTCAGGTTGATGGATTCCTACTCGGACTTTCTGCTTTACTTCACGATGGGACCAAGCAAGGGCTTCAAGCCATCTGATGAAACTCCGGAGGGGAGGATCAAGATCGTCCCGGCCCCTGAGCCGGACATACTTCTTTTTTCTGCCCGGGTGGGAGACATAATGCAAAAGAGGGTCGTCACTTGCAGCGAAAAGGAAACCGCCGTGAAGGCCGCCAGCTTAATGACCAGCAGAAACGTTGGGTGTCTTCTGGTAAAGAACGAATCAGATGAGCCAGTGGGAATACTTACAGACGGAGACATCAGAAGAAAATTGGTGGCATCAGGAAGACTCTCCGATCCTCCCGTAGGTGATATCATGACCAGCCCTCTGATATCAGTTTCACCTGAGTTCTTTCTGTTCGACGCGATTCTGCTCATGATTCGAAAGGGGATAAAGTATCTTCCCATCATGAAAGACAATGCCCTGATCGGGATAATATCCGAAAGGGATCTCATGATCTCGCAGGGCAACAACCCCGTAGCCATAATAAGGAAGATACAGAAATCACTTACCATCGGGGAGCTTGCCGTAATAAGGGGAGAGATCAACCGAAGCATGAATATCATGCTTGAGAGAGGAGGAAAGGCGCGGGAGATATGCCAGCTAATAACCCAGTTAAACGATCACCTTGCCGAAAGGATTATAGAACTCTCTATCGAAAGTCTCTCTGAAAATGGAGGCGGCCTCCCTCCCCTGCCCTTCGCATGGCTTGCCTTGGGAAGCGAGGGTCGTCAGGAACAGACCCTGTCAACCGATCAGGATAACGCCATGGTCTTTAACGACAGCGATCCATCAACGGAAGAGAAGGCAAGAGGCTACTTTCTGGCCCTGGGGGAGGCGGTGGTAGCCGGCCTTGAGTCATGCGGATTTCCGAGATGCAACGGAAACATGATGGCATCAAACCCCACATGGTGTCAGCCGCTTCGCGTCTGGAAAGAATATTTTAATAAATGGATATTTCAAAGGGACCTCTCGGCCCAGGACATACTCGTGTCCTCAATATTTTTCGATTTCCGGTCCATATACGGCACTGATCAACTGGCCTCAGATCTAAGGAAATACGTCCTGGAGGCAGTGCCTAAGAGCAAGGTTTTTCTCCCACACATGGCCTTACGTTCACTTGAGCTTAAGACACCCTTAAGCTTCTTCAACAGATTCGTCCTTGAGCGGTCAGGAAAATACAAGAATCATCTGAACATCAAACGGCACGGACTTCTGCCCCTTGTGGATCCTGTGCGTATCCTTGCACTGGAACAAGGTATTTCCAGGAACAATACTCTTGAAAGGATAGATGCTCTTGCGGAAAGGAAGGTTTTTTCAGCAAGCGACGCAAAAGACCTTCATGACGCATTCAGCTTGATGATAATAATGCGATTGCAGCATCACCTGGATATCATGAAAAAGGGCGAGGAGCTGCATGACTACATAAAACCATCTGAACTAAGCATGATACAGCGTTACAACCTCAAAATGTCCTTTAAGGCGATCGAAAAGCTCCGGGGGCAGATAGAGATACGTTACGGACTGACCTCCCTCAGAAAACAATAAGGTCCTTTTTCGACCGGTGGGGACGAAAAGGTTAAGGCATGGCTGCGACCTATTGGGCCGACACTTACAAGAGCAAACTTGCATCCTTCAGGGACGCTATCCAGGTCATTGGCAATGGAAAGAGGGTTTTCATAGGTTCCTCCTGCGGGGAACCCAGGAGTCTGGTAAAGGAGCTTGCCAATCAGGCATACCGGTTCTGTGATCTTGAGATACTTAGACTCATGAGCCTGGAGAGTTCACCACTGACGCAAATAGCGGCAAAGACCAAGGGGGACTGTTTCAACATCAGATCTTTCTATCTCGGAGCTGCTGCAACTAAAAGTCTTTTGAGAAACAGACGTTTTATTACCCCCGTGAATCTGTCCGCGGTGCCTAGACTCTTGAGGAGCAGACTGATACCACTGGATTTTGCCCTTATTCAGGTGTCGGAGCCCGATGACTTCGGATGGATGAGCCTTGGGGTTTCGGTCGACATCACCCTAGCTGCATGCGAGGCGGCCCATACAGTGATAGCCCAGGTCAATCCACAAATGCCAAGGGTCCTGGGGCGAGGTTTTTTACATCTCAACGACGTGGATGTAATCGTTGAACAGGAGGAGGAGATAATGACGCTGAGCGAACCTCCAGCCTCTGAAACGGCAATGATGATTGCTGGCCATGTCGCAGGACTCGTTGAAGACGGCTCAACATTGCATATAGGATTGGGTGCCGCTCCTCAGGCTGTACTGAATGTCCTATCAGGCAGACGCGACCTGGGGGTCCACACTACATACCTTACTGACGGCATTATGAGGCTAATTGCCATGGGGGCAGTAAGCAATCGAAAAAAGGGCCTCAACGAGGGAAAGATAATTGCCAGCGCAGCGGTTGGAACCAGAGATCTCTATGAATTCATAAACGACAATCCTTGCGTGGAATTCAGACCCTGTGATTACGTTGCCAACCCCTCTGTAATAGCACGAAACAATAAGATGGTATCCTTGAACGTGGTCAGCTTCATGGACCTCACCGGCCAGGTGTCTGCGGACGCTATGCCCTATAGCAACATGACCGGCGTCACAGACATAATGGATTTCATAAGGGGGTGCGCCGACGCACCTGAAGGCAAATCCATTATAATAATGCCTTCCACCACCCTTGACGGCAAACGAAGCAGGATAGTGATCTCCCTTGGTGACAAGGCAGTGGTAGTTCCGAGGGGTGAGGTACACTTTGTGGCAACAGAATACGGTATCGTAAATCTCTTTGGAAAAAGTCTGCAGGAAAGGGCAGTAGCAGTAATAAGCATAGCCCACCCCCACTTTCGAGAGGAGCTGTTCCACCAGGCCAAGGAACAAGGATTCCTGGGCCCTGAGCAGAGCTTAACGGAATCACTGTTCGGGGTTTATCCTCTTTACCTGGAGGAGAGAAAGAGGATAAACGGGCAAGATATACTTTTCAGGCCAGCCAAGCCCTCTGATGAAAGGCTCCTGCAGGAGCATTTTTATGCGATGGAAAAGGAGGACGTGATTGCTCGCTTCATGCACGAAAAGCTCCTTTTTCCGAGGCGGGATGTCGAGGGAATGTGCCGGCTGGACTATGTAAAAAACCTGACCATAGTGGCGGTCATTGGAGAGATAGGATTCGAGAGGATCATAGCAGTAGGCGCATCCTTCTTTCAGCCGGCCGCCAATATGGTTGAGGTCGCCTTCTCCGTCCTTAAGGGTTGGCAGCAAAAGGGGCTGGCCTCACAGATGCTGAAGATCATCGCCAAGGCTGCAGAACAGGTGGGCATCAGGGGAATAACGGCTTATACCCTTCCTGAAAATCAGAGGATGATAAGGTTGTTTCATTCGCTGCCATATAAAATCACTACATCCTTTTCAGACGGAATGGTGTGTCTTAGCTGTGTATTCGAACGGGGCAGCGACAAATGTAACTAAAAGACTACCATCAAGAATAGCAAGGTTAAAAGATATGGAAAACAAGGAAATATGGATTTTCGTTTTCTGTATGGGGACGTTATTTTTCAACTGGCCCATACTTGGAACCGTGAAGGCTTCACTGCCATATTATCTATACGGCGCATGGGCTTGTTTTATAGGGGTTATAGCATTTATAATCTTTCTGGAAAGAAGGAGGCGGGGATAGGATGTTCGAGGCCTGGCTTCTCTCTCTGATAGTACTCTGCAATCTGAGCGTACTGTTTCTACTGGCCTATTATGCAGAGCGAAGGGAGAAAGAAGGCAGGAGCCTCGTTACAAATCCTTATGTCTACTCCCTTTCTCTTGCTGTTTACTGCACATCCTGGACATTTTACGGCAGTGTGGGTGAGGCTGCCACATCGGGCCTTTCCTTTTTGCCTATATACCTGGGCCCCACTCTTATATGCGCAGTATGGAGTATCCTGCTTACAAAGATGATCCTTATCGCAAAGAGGCAGCGCATAACAACCATCTCCGACTTTATCAGCTCCCGCTACGGCAATTCCATAGCGCTTTCCGCAATAGTTACAATAGTGGCTCTACTGGGAATAACGCCATATCTGGGCTTGCAGATGAAGGCCATACTCAACGCCTTCACTATCCTTTCAGGGGAGCCGGCCGCCAATTCTGCAGCGGGCTGGATAACGACCATGGTCCTAGGGGTGTTCGCGATTATTTTCGGCGCCAGGCGACTTGATTCATCCGAGCGCCATGGAGGACTTATCTTTGCAATAGCCTTTGAATCTCTGGTAAAACTTGTCGCCTTCCTGGCCGTAGGCATATTCGTAACCTTTGGCATTTTCGGGGGATTCGGAGACATCCTTAGTCGAGTACAGGCTTCAGAGTTCAAACATCTCCTTGCCTTAGGCTCAGGATCTGTTGTCACTTTTCAGGAGTGGGCGTCCCTGCTGTTTCTTTCAATGATGGCGGTAATGTTTCTCCCGAGGCAATTCCATGTTGCTGTGGTTGAGAACTCCGATACCTCCCACGTCAATAAAGCCATGTGGCTCTTTCCGATCTATCTCTTCCTCATGAATATCTTTGTGCTGCCTATCGCCCTTGGCGGACTGCTGCTGGGAAACCCTCGCACGGAAGCAGATGCATTTATCCTGACAATTCCACTTGCAGAGGGACGCCCCTTGCTTGCATTGCTGGTATTCATCGGAGGCTTTTCGGCGGCAAGCGGCATGATCATAGTGGAGTCCCTGGCCCTCAGCACCATGGTCATGAACAGCCTTGTGATGCCGGCCATATTCAAATTCAGACAGATTAAGCGGTTCCCGTCACTTATCCTCAATGTAAAAAGACTCATCATAATAGGCTGCGTATTCCTGGGCTATTTCTTCGCCCTGTCCATAGGCGGTTTCTACACGCTTGTCCAGATCGGGCTAAAGTCATTTCAGGCTGTGACAATTTTTGCCCCTGCACTCATCCTGGGCCTTTACTGGAAGAGAGGAAATAAGTATGGGGCAATAGGAGGTATAACTGCAGGTTTTGTCTTATGGTTCTACACCCTGATCACCCCAGCCCTAATAAGGGCAGGGGTATTTCCTATACAGTGGCTGGGCGATGCGCTCATGCAGAGCGATCTGTTCAATCCTCAAGCCCTCTTCGGTCTTAAGGGGCTGGACAAGTGGACCCACGCCCTAATATGGGGACTTCTTTTCAATCTGGTGGTCTATACCGCCCTGTCTCTTTTCACCTCCAAGAGGGAAGAAGAGGAGCGTCAAGCCCTTTTTTTTGTGGAATCCTATGAACCCCAGTTGCTTCCGCCCAAGAGCGCCTACACGGCCGAGCAGATAGAGGAGATACTGAGCCATTACATCGGACAACAGGAGGCATCTGAGATAGTAGAGAGCTTCTTTCAGCGGCAAGGAATAGATCGAGAATCCCCAAGCCAATCAGACCTGATGAGATTAAGAGATGAAGCGGAGGGGATTCTGTCGGGAGCCCTTGGATCGTCAATTGCAACTATACTTTTTGAAGACAAGGCAACATTCACGGAAGAGGAAAGAGGCGAACTCTCAAACTCCATACGCCTGATGACGGACAGTCTGCGCCTGTCTCGGCATGAATTATCAGAGGCGAACCGGAACCTTGCACACCTGAAGGAGTTCAGTGAAAACATAATTGAAAGCGCACCCCTGGGAATAGTATCAGTCGACGCCAGGCTTCAGGTAACCTATTGGAACAGGGAAATTGAGCGTATCACAGGCATCCGCAAACCCATGGCACTCCACCGACCAGTCAGGCCTCTTCTTCCATGGATTAAGGAGGAATCCTGGGTTCTTGGAGATAGAAAAGAGCTTGTGGTTGAAACACCCTCCTTTCAGGCTATAAAGGTCAATTTTAGCCCATTTAAGGACCCCTCAGGAGGTCTGGTATTAATTCTTGAGAACATCACAGAAAAGAAGATGATGGAGAAGCAGCTTGTTCAAACTTCCAAGCTCGCAAGCCTTGGAAAGCTTACGGCAGGGATATCCCATGAGATAGGAAATCCGTTGGCCTCTATCAGCTCCCTGGTTCAGGAATTGCAAAGCCTTGATCTCAATCGGAGGGACGATATTGTTTTCGTAAAAGAATCGCTTACAAGCATCAACAAACACTTGGGGAGGATCTCCAAGACGGTTAGGAGCCTGGGAGACTTTGCAAGGATATCCTCATCTGAGAAAACTACCTCGGATATCGGAGCCCTCATAGAACAGACTCTCAATCTGGTAAAATACGATAAGCGGTCGAAGAAGATCGAATTTAATTTCGAAAACAAAAAGGTAGCACGAATCAAGGTGAATCCCGATCAGATGCAACAGGTATTCTTGAATCTCATGCTTAATGCGGTCGACGCCATGACTGATGGCGGAAAGCTGAAGATAGAGCTTGAAGACTTCGAACAGTGGATAAAAATCCGCTTCGAGGACACAGGATGCGGAATGGAGGAATCCATGATGGACCGAATATTTGATCCCTTCTTTTCCACCAAACCGATCGGCAAGGGAACAGGGCTGGGGTTGAGCATCTGCTACGGTATAATAAAAGAACACAATGGGACAATAGGGGTTTGGAGCAAAAAAGGTATTGGCACCATCTTCGAAATAAGGCTCCCCAAGGAGGACTGGTATGTCAGAGAGAATACTTATCGTTGAGGATGAAGATACCCTGCGGGAATCGCTGTGCCGGGTCTTTGAGAGGGAGGGATACGAGACTGCATCGGTCTCAAATGCAGAGGCGGCCCTGGAGCTCTTCGACGAGGGAACTTTCGACCTTGTCATCACGGATATCATCCTGCCCGGCATATCCGGAATTGAGCTGGTAAGGAGGATAAGAGAAGCTTCCCCCGACCAGTCAGCAGTGGTAATGACAGCCTACGCATCTTTGGAAACAGCGGTTGAGACCCTCAGAGCAGGGGCCTATGACTATATTGTGAAGCCCATAATACACGAGGAGATAAAGCAAACGGTAAGAAACGCTCTCAGGCTGAGAACACTTCAGCTGGAAAACGAGCTGCTCAAGAAAGAATCGGCCGATCAATATGAAATCACAAGGCTCGTAGGAACACATCCTGAAATAAGTGCCCTGAGAGAAAGACTGAGAAGACTGGCCGACTCCTTGAGTCCGGTTCTCTTAAAGGGGGAGATCGGAACCGGCAAGAAACTGGTTGCCAGAGCTATACATACGGGAGGCAGAAGGCCCAGGTTTCCATTTATAGAATTTCACTGTGCCCACTACAGCCCGGAGGAGCAAGAAAAGGAGCTTTTCAGCTCCAAGGGGCTCCTCAAGAGAATACGAAACGGAACAATCTATTTCAACCGCGTGGAAGGCTTGGGTGAGAACTGCCAAAGAAGACTGTTATCCGTGATGGAAGAAAGACAGCTCCGTCTTGGAGCGAATGAAACCGCCCTGAGATTTGATGCACTGGTTATCTCCAGCACTGAGGGAGATCCAGAAGTACTTGTTTCAGAAGGAAGGCTTCTTCAAAGGCTCTATGAAAGACTTTCAACTTTCAGGATAAATCTTCCTCCCTTGAGAGAAAGAATCAACGATATTGAAGACCTGTGCGAATTCTTTGTCTCCAGATACAGTAGGGCATTTTCTAAGAACGTCTCGGGGACTTCCTCAGAGGCACTTGAGCTTCTGAGAACCCATACATGGCCGGGCAATGTCCTTGAACTTCGAAACGTACTTGAAAGAGCGGTGTTGATGACAAAAAACACAAACTTGATTCCTGAAGACTTTCCCGCACTGGGACTGACATGCTGACGGAAGACGTCATAAGATTTTTTGGGGCTGTATCCCCCTTTCAGTTTCTGGATGAGGAGCAGCTCAGGAAGGTGGCAAGGGATGTTTCAATGGAGTTTTATCCTTCTAACACGGTCATCCTGAAGCAGAACGGCCCCCCCAGTGATGCCCTAAGGATAATAAAGAAGGGAGCTGTAAAGGTCATAATGGAGGGAGACGAGGGAGAGGAGATTGTTACAGAATATAAGGGAGAGGGAGACAATTTCGGATTCCTCTCAATGATAGGAAGGGACAGGCAAAGAACTACTGTAAAGGCAGTGGAAGATACTCTTTGCTACACCCTGAAAAAGGAAAGAGTTCAAAGGCTGCTTGAATCAAGCCCTTCGTTTGCAGAATACTTCATGGCCTACCTTTCTCGATATATAGACAGGACGTTTCAGGAGATGCGCAGAAGAAACCCTCTCAATGGAACCAGCGACAGACTCCTGTTTACCACTCCTGTAAGAGAGATTGCGCTGCCGCTCATTACAGCACCGGCCTCCACGACAATTCAGGAGGCCGCCCAGTTAATGGTCAAGCACAAAATAAGTTCTCTGGTTATCCTCAACGAAAACAATATTCCTGCAGGGATAGTGACCGACAGAGATCTGCGCGAAAAGGTGGTAGCAAAGGGCCGAAGCGTTAGTGATCCGGTAAAAAACGTGAGTAATCTTTCCCTCATAAGGGCCGAAGCGAAAGGGAGCTGCTTCGAGGCCTTGATGAAAATGATTCAGTATAATATCCACCATGTGCTGGTTGTGGACGAAGGAAGGCTAACCGGGATTGTAACTAATCATGACCTGATGCTTTTGCAGGGCACCTCACCAGTATCTTTTGCCAAGGATATCCTCGTTCAGGAAAGCATCGAGGGGCTAGTACCTCTTACGAAAAAGATTTTTAATGTAATAGCATTATTACTTAAGGAGGAGACCCGTTTTTCAAATTTGTCGAATATAGTCTCCGAGATTTATGACCGTCTATTCAGGAAGGTCCTTGAGCTTGCAGAAAAAAAGCTCGGACCTCCACCCCTTCCCTATTGCTGGGTTGTCATTGGGAGCGAGGGACGCAGGGAGCAGATCTTCAAATCAGACCAGGACAATGTGCTCATATACTCGGATCCGAGCACCCCGGGAGAAGAGATAGATGCTGCGAGCTATTTCTCTGTTTTTGCCGAATGGATAAGGGAAAGCCTCCTAATTCTTGGTATTCCTCCCTGCAAGGAAGGATTCATGGCTGCAAACCCCAGATGGTGCCAGCCCTTCAGAGTTTGGAAGAACCTTTTCGAAGGATGGATAATGAATCCAACCGAGGAAGAAACTCCAAAGTTCATAAACTTCTTTGACGCCAGACCCCTTTATGGAAAGTATATGCTGTTTCAGGGTGTGAAGGACCAGATAGGTCCATGGATCAACGAGGAAGGCGACCAATTCCTTAGGACACTCACAATGCTTGCCCTCAGGACCCCTCCTCCAGCCGGGTTTGTGGGAAACAAAGTCTTTGAAAAGGATGGCACTTCAGCGTTAAAGCTTGATTTGAAGAGGAGGGGGATACTGCCACTTGTGGATCTTATACGCCTCTTTTCTTTGAAGCACGGGCTTTCCGAAACATCTACACTGGCAAGGATAGCTGGAGTCAAGATCAAGGAGAGCGAAATCGCAAAGATCGAAGGAGAGTTGACCCATGCCTTCGATTACATGATGTTGCTTCTTATTCACCATCAATACCAGCAGATACGATTCGGTCTGAGACCCGACTCAATGCTCGAACCCAATCAGTTAAGCAGTATTGACAGAAAGACACTCAGGGAAGCCTTTCAGTTAATCGCCAGAGTTCAGAACTTAGCAAGGCAGGTATTTCTTTCGGAGCCTTCCTGATGGCTGAAAGACTGCTTATTGTGGAAGACGAAGCAGCCCTTCGAGACTCCCTCAAGCGGGTCTTTGAAAGGGATGGTTATGAAGTGTCATCATCCGACAACGCAGAAACGGCCCTCCAACTTTTCGACGTTGCGGTTCCAGATCTTATCCTGTGTGACATAATCCTGCCCGGTATGGACGGAATTGAGTTCTTGAAGACGGTGAGGGCCCGCTCAAAGGACCAGATGGTGATCATGATGACTGCCTATGCCTCAATAGAGACGGCGGTGGCAGCTCTAAGGGCAGGGGCCAGGGACTATATACTGAAGCCGGTCATCCATGAGGAATTAAAGCGTATTGTCCGTATAGCTCTCAATGAAAGGGCGCTGAAGGCTGAAAACGAAATTCTCAAGAGACAGATTGCAGCCCAATTCGACTTCCTAACCATAATCGGTGAGAGTAAAATTATAAAGGCACTGATCGAGCAGGTCAAGTTGATAGCGGATTCCAGAAGCAACGTCCTAATCCTTGGAGAAACAGGTACTGGAAAGGAGCTTTTCACGAGAGCCATACATCACAACAGCTCGAGGAGAGATAAACCATTTGTTCCAATCAACTGCAGCGCGATACCGGATCATCTTCTGGAATCTGAATTATTCGGATATGTGAAAGGCGCCTTTACAGGAGCTAATCAGAACAAACGCGGGCTTTTTGAGGAAGCCGATCAAGGAACTGTCTTTCTCGACGAGATAGGCGATTTGAGTCCGCATCTTCAGTCTAAACTCTTACGGGTTATTGACGACCATGAGATTAGACCCATAGGAAGCACTCGAAGCCGCAAGGTGGACATAAGATTCATAGCGGCAACCAACAGGGATATAGTGCACGCGGTCAAGGAAGGAAGGCTCCGCGAGGACCTCTTCTATCGAATCAATGTAGTCACGCTTTATCTGCCTCCCTTGAGGGAACGGAAGGAGGATATCCCCATCCTCGCGGAGAGATTTCTAAACAGATACGCCAACGAGCTAGGGAAGGGAAACCTGAAGCTCGACCCATCTGTCGAGATGATTCTCTTGGAGTACGCATGGCCGGGAAACATAAGAGAGCTCAGAAACATTATGGAAAGGGCCGCACTCATTTCAAGGGGTCAGACAATAAGGAAGGAAGACATACCTGAGGAGCTGACCGGGCAGCGATCCTTCACTGCAGAGGGAGTTGACAGGAGACTCTCTATAAAGGAATATACAAAGGAATTCATAAGGAAACACCAGGCGGATATGAATGAACAGCAGCTTGCAGATTGTCTCGGGATCACCAGAAAAGCACTGTGGGAAAAAAGGAAGCGATGGGATCTCTTGCGCCAGTAAATCTGGTTGCAACCTATTTTCTCGAAATATCCTGAAAGTGTTACCAATTGTAACCTTCAACATCTCATTGAAAATATAAGATAAATCTTTAATCCAAAATTATTGTTACCTTTGGTAGCGTCCTCTAGTACAGCCCTTCGTTATCCTCCCCCAATATACTGACCCTGAAAACCTATAGAAGCTCAGCATGAATAGCTTGAACAGGCTCAGTGTCTCGCGAGGCACGGTTATTGCCTTTTATAAAAGCCATGGACACCCTTGCACTTAACGTGTTGCTGGACGACTCTTCCATATTGAGCGATCTCGGCCCTGATGTCATCAAGAGCCTGCTCAACAAAGCAAGCCTGGAAACCCACCCCAAGGGAAGCATCATATACAAAAGAAATGGAGGTTTTAAAGACAGCCTCAGGATTATAGTCAGAGGCGCAGTCAAGGTGATGGTTCATTCGGAAGGTGAAGACGACCGTCTGGTTGACTACCGCGGTCCAGGAGACGCAATAGGCTTCATGTCCATTTCAGGCATGGAAAGCAGAAAGGGAGACGCCATAGCCATTGAAGAAACGACGTGTTATGTCCTTGAAAGAGATACTGTATTTGATCTGTTGAGGGAGAAAAGGGCCTTTGCAAAGCGTTTCTTTGAAGAGTTGATCAACCGCTATATATCAAAACCTCGGAGGGCGTCCCTCAAGAAATCGCTCCTTTACGGAGGAGGCGAAAGACTGCTCTTTTCGACGCCTGTGGGGGAAACTGTTCCGCGGAATCTTATCACTGCAAGCGGCGACATGAGCATCAAGGACGCCGCATCCGTAATGACAGCATCGAAGGTCGGCTCCCTTGTGATAGTGGACGGCCTCGGCAATCCCACAGGAATAATAACCGACAGGGACTTCAGAGACAGGGTGGTGGCCAAAGGCAGGAGCCAGGACCAGCCGGTCAGTAATATCCAAAGCGTTTCCCTGGTGAAAGCCGAGGCGGGGGAAACCTGCATAGAGGCCCTTTTCAAAATGCTTCATTACAACATAAGACATATCCTGGTTGTGGAGGGAGGAAGGCTCAAGGGAATACTTACGGACCACGATCTCCTGAAGCTTCAGGGAACAACACCCCTTTCCATAGTTCAGTCAATTGACAACCAGCTAAGACCTGAGGGGCTGGCAGACTGCGCTGCAGGTATAAGGCAGATAATAGGTCTGTTCCTGGAGGACGGGTTAAGGCAAACCCATCTACTAGGTATAGTTAATGAGCTCTACGACAGGCTTTTCAATAAGGTCCTTTTACTGATTGAAAAGGGTCTTGGACCTGCACCCGCTGAAAGCTGTTTTCTTCTGCTCGGATCGGCGGGGAGAAGGGATGAGGCCCTGCTGTGCTCAGTACAGGCCGGAATCCTATACAGGGATCCTACCTCCCCTGAACACGAAGAAACATGCGTGAGATATTTTACCGATATATCTGACAGGTTCTCTGATTGTGCAGTCAAACTGGGTTTCGAGTCAGGGGGTGCGGGTGTCTTCTGCGGATCCGTGAGCAGTTGGAAAAGACTTTTTGTTGATTGGTTGGAGGCGAGCAATAAGAGAACAATAGCGGCATCCCTTCCTTTTTTTGACATGAGAGTTCAGGGGGGGAATGGGGAGCTTAAAGAGGAACTTTATGAGGCGGTCTACCACCACCTGTACAGAAAGACAGTATTTCTTGACGTGATGGCATCTAACATAATAAAGACATCTCCCCCTATAACAGCCTTTAAGAAGTTTATTTTTGAAAAATCGGATCCAAACAAAGGAAGGTTTAACCTCCAGCAAAGAGGACTTAAGCCCCTTGTGGATATAGTCCGGTTCCATGCCATAAGAGCTGGAGTGAGGGAGACCTCTACCCCTGAGCGACTTAGGATTCTTAAAGAAAAAGGCAGCGATCTGTCTCCTTACGTTGATGAGTTGGCGTATTCGTTTCACTTCCTGAGTGATCTCTGCCTTCAGACCCAGTATGAAAGCTGGAAGAAAGGCAACGGCATGGAGGCATGGCTTGATCCGGCTGACCTTAACAAGCTTGAGGAAAAAGCACTTAAACAAATCTTTTCTTTCATTTCAAGACTGCAGGTTCAGATAAGGGAAAGGCACAAACCGATCGCTATCTGAATCGCGGAGAAACCCCTATGGGATTTTGGAAGAATATCCTCAGCCACAGGGCAGGAGACCTGGGAACGCGTGCGGATGTTTCGATTAAGGAAACGCACTTCACGGCTCTGGATACAGAACTGACCGGTCTTGACAAAAAGAGGGATGCGATAATCTCCATCGGGGCAGTGAAGATGGTGGGGGGTAGGATTGATATGGGAAAGAGCTTCTATCATCTAGTTAACCCCGGCACGGAAATGGGAAAAGCATCCATTGTAGTACATGAGATAACACCCTCTGATATACACGAAAAACCATCGATTGATTCTGTTATAAGAGAATTTTTTAAATTTTGTTCAGATGATATTTTAATTGGTCATTTTATTTCAATTGATCTTAACTTCCTAAACCGCGAGGCTAGGAGAATTACAGGCCGGCCTTTGCCTAACCCCGCGATAGACACCCTGGCAATGGTGGACTGGCTGAAATGGAGCAGCCATGGAGATGACAGCGAGATCAATCCGGAGAATTATCAACTTCATGAAATCGCAAGGGGTTTGGGCATAACGCCCGAGGGAGCTCATAACGCGCTGATGGATGCATTCATGACTGCCCAAGTGTTTCAACGCCTTATTCCCAGGCTTGAGCAGAAGGGCATATCGACTTTAGGAAGGCTAATGGAAGTATCTGATCCCTCCAGGAAACTCAAGCATCCTGGGATGGTCATCTGAGTGTCAGATATGTTTCTTATGTTGAACCGTTAGTCAGGAAGAAAGAATTATAAAAAGGAGGTGATGAAAACCAGACTTATCTCAATAATTGTCTTTGCTTTTGTCAATTTTAACATGAGAAGAATCTGAGGAGGCATTATGAATGATAAACAAAAGCTAGAGTTATATTGGAAAAATAATCTTTTATATGTGATAATACTTCTAAGTATATGGTTTTTTGTTTCATATGTATGCGGGATTTTACTGGTAGATGTCCTTAGCAACATTTACCTAGGTGGCTTCAGGCTTGGTTTTTGGTTTGCAAACCAGGGCTCAGAGGTCATCTTTGTAATCCTCATCTTTGTTTATGTAAAGCTTATGAATAATCTTGATAGACGTTATGATGTTCAGGAGAAATAAATACATTAACTCAAACAACTATCCGCTATAACTGAAAGAGAGGATATAGATATGGGAATTTTGGCTTGGACCTGGATTATAGTAGGGTTGTCGTTTTCCTTGTATATAGCGATAGCAGTATGGAGCAAGGCAAAAACTACCGGCGATTTTTATGTGGCTGAAAGGAAAGTTCCTCCTGTACTGAACGGCATGGCAACAGGTGCCGACTGGATGTCGGCAGCATCGTTTATTTCCATGGCGGGCCTGATATCCTTCCTGGGAAGGGACGGCGCCATGTATCTGATGGGCTGGACAGGAGGATACGTGCTTCTGGCGATGCTCCTTGCTCCCTATCTGAGGAAATACGGGAAATACACGGTCCCGATGTTTGTGGGTGAGAGGTACTACTCCAACTCAGCAAGGGTGGTTGCTGTGTGTTGCGCTATATTCGTATCCTTCACATACGTAGCCGGCCAGATGCGAGGGGTTGGGATAGTCTTTTCCCGATTCCTTGAGGTCAGCATAAACACCGGAGTTATAATCGGAATGGCCATAGTATTTTTCTACGCGGTGCTGGGAGGTATGAAGGGAATCACTTACACGCAGGTGGCCCAATACTGCGTGCTGATCGTAGCATACCTCATCCCCGCCATATTCATATCCATCATGCTTACCGGCAATCCCATTCCTCAACTGGGATACGGTAGCACTTTGAGCGAAGGAGGACAACAGCTTCTGGGCACAACGGGAGGTTATCTCCTTGACAAGCTTGATGCGTTACACAAGGAACTGGGGTTTGCAGCTTATTCAGGTAGAGGCGCAAAGAGCATGATCGATGTATTCATGATAACCTTTGCCCTGATGGTGGGGACAGCAGGTCTACCTCACATAATCATTCGTTTTTTCACTACCCCGACCATCAGGGGGGCAAGGGCCTCCGCCGGATGGGCGCTTCTCTTTATCGCAATCCTTTATACGACAGCCCCTGCAGTAGCTTCCTTTGCCCGTTTCAACCTCATCCTCAGCGTGAACAACAAGGCCTACGAACAGGCCCCCTCCTGGTTCAAGAACTGGAGCAAGACAGGGCTTGTGGCCTGGAAGGACAAGAATGGAGACGGTAAGATACAATATGCGCCGGGTGCGGCCTTTACAGGGCCTGTTGTCTTTGCCAAGGGTCCTGACGGAAAGGTGGAAATGGGAAAACAGGGAGAATGGTTAGTAAAGACACCGATGACTCCTATCGACAAGAGCAAAAACGAGCTTTATGTGGATAACGACATCATAGTACTTGCCAACCCGGAAATTGCCAAACTCCCTAACTGGGTTGTAGCCCTTGTGGCAGCAGGAGGTCTTGCCGCGGCCCTCTCAACTGCGGCTGGGCTCCTTCTTGTGATTGCGGCCGCACTTTCGCATGATTTGATAAAAAGCATCCTTATCCCATCCACATCTGAAAAAAGGGAGCTTATCTATGCCAGATCCGCGGCAGGCCTTGCGGTCCTTGTGGCAGGTTATTTCGGCATACACCCTCCAGGATTCGTGGCTCAGGTGGTTGCCTTTGCCTTCGGCCTGGCTGCCTCCTCCTTCTTCCCCATAATCATCATGGGGATCTTCTGGAAAAAGGCTACCAAGGAGGGGGCAATAGCTGGCATGGTCTGCGGAATAGTCTTTACCGCCGCGTATATAATCTATTTCAAATTCATAAACCCAGGGGCCAACACGCCTGCCCATTGGTGGTGGGGAATCTCTCCAGAGGGAATAGGCACGATAGGAATGGCGGTAAACTTTATCGTCATGTACCTGGTTTCCAAGATAACAAAGGAGCCTCCTGAGGAAGTGCAGAGGATGGTAGAGAGCCTTAGATATCCTAGAGCTATCTAGCCGAAGACCGTCAGGAGACCACTGAAAGATCTTGCTCCCCCGGCCAGTCTGAAACGGGGAAGCAAGATCTTGATCCTTTTTCAACGCTTTTTAAGGAGGAAGCCAAATGTCACTGGAAAGCATTAAGGTGTTAATGTCGGAGGAGCGTACCTTCCCACCTCCCGAAAATTTCAGCGCACGTGCACACATCAAGAGCATGGCGGAGTACGAAGAGCTTTATAGGCGTTCCCTGGAAGATCCGGAAGGATTCTGGGCCGATATGGCAGAAAAGAACATAACTTGGTTTAAGAAATGGGATAAGGTCTGGGAATGGGACTTCCACAAGCCCTATATTAAGTTCTTCCTGAACGGAAAACTGAATGCCTCCTATAACTGTCTGGACAGACACCTCGGCAATTCCACGCGCAACAAGGCTGCAATAATCTGGGAGGCAGATGACGGTTCCTATAAGACTTACACATATCAACAGCTTTCATACGAGGTAAACCGCTTCGCCAATGTGCTCAAAAAGCATGGCATTAAAAAGGGAGACAGAGTAACGATATATCTCCCCATGATCCCAGAGATTGTAATAGCCATGCTTGCCTGTGCCCGCATAGGGGCCATACACAGTATCGTCTTTGGAGGATTCAGCCCTCAGTCCCTCCAAGATAGGGTCCTCGATTGCCAGTCCGAGACTATAATCACGGCAGACAACGGACTCAGAGGGGGAAGGCCTGTTCCACTCAAGGCCAATGCAGATGAAGCAATCAAAGTCTGCCCCTTTGTGAAGAAGGTAATAGTAGTAAAACGTACGGGTAAGGCCGAGATGTATCCTCCAAGGGATTTATGGTGGCACGAAGAAATGGCCGCTCCGGACATAAGCAATTACTGCGAGGCCGAGGTTATGGACGCGGAGGATCCCCTTTTTATTTTATATACTTCAGGCTCAACGGGAAAGCCTAAGGGAGTCCTCCATACAACCGGCGGCTACATGCTTTACGCCAATCTCACATTCAAGTGGATCTTCGACTATCATGAAGAGATGATTCATTTCTGCACCGCCGACATAGGCTGGGTCACTGGTCACAGCTATATAGCCTACGGCCCTCTTTCCGCAGGAGCGACAAGTCTCATGTTCGAGGGCATTCCAACCTATCCGAATCCAGGAAGGTTTTGGGATATAGTTGATAAACACAAGGTTAACATTTTCTATACTGCACCAACAGCCATAAGGGCACTTATGAGAGAAGGGGAAGCTTGGGTGACAAGCCACGACCTCTCCTCATTGAGGCTTCTAGGCTCTGTGGGTGAGCCAATAAACCCGGAGGCCTGGATGTGGTATCACACATTTGTGGGTAAGGGGAAGATACCCATAGTTGATACCTGGTGGCAAACTGAGACCGGCGGCATCCTTATTACTCCATTGCCAGGCGCCATGACCCTCAAACCCGGATCGGCCTGCAGACCTTTTCCCGGAGTGTTTCCAAAGGTGGTCAAGGAGGACGGATCACCGGCCGGAGTGAATGAAGGAGGATATCTTATAATAGAAAAACCGTGGCCGGGGATTCTGAGGGGGACGTATGGAGACCCGGGAAATAAGCGCATCAAGGAGGTGTACTTCTCCCGGCTTCCGGGTGTGTATCTGACCGGAGACGGAGCCCGGGTTGATGCAGACGGAGATTACTGGCTGATGGGCCGCATAGATGATGTTATAAATATCTCCGGTCATAGACTGGGCACAGCGGAAGTGGAGTCAGCCCTCGTAAGCCATGAGGCGGTAGCGGAGGCGGCTGTCGTGGGGTTCCCCCACGAGATTAAGGGAGAGGGCATTTATGTATTCGTAACCCTCAAGGAAGGGTTAAAGGCCACCGAGGATCTCAAGAAAACCCTTGTTCAGCATGTCAGAAGGGTAATCGGACCCATTGCTTCGCCGGACAAACTCCAGTTCGCACCCGGTCTTCCCAAGACAAGGAGCGGAAAGATCATGCGCAGAATCCTTAGAAAGATAGCCCAGGGTGCCCTAGAGGAATTGGGTGATACATCAACCCTGGCGGATCCGAGTGTAGTTGATAACCTTGTAAAGGAGAGGTTATAGTCAGACCAACAAGCAGTTAACGAGGAAGCAAGGTATATAGATTTAATTTAAGAAAAGAGCAGGCAATCCTTGTGATTGTGGACATCCAGGAGAAACTCGCCGCGGCGCAGTATTCAGGGACTGGGATTCACTCTCAAGGAGATAAGAGATGCCCTCCCCTTTACGAGCCCTTTGAAAAAACCGCTTTTGATTGCTCCAGGAAGGTTGGGTTCATATAAAAGGTGGCGGCTACGACAAAACAGATGGTACTTCTGACGGGAATGGAAGCCCACATATGAATACTCAAGACTGCTCTTGGTCTTTTGAAAGCCGGTTACGAGGTGCAGGTTATAAGGGTTGCCTTATTCCCTAGAAGAAAAGATGATTTCTCAAGGCTTCCATTGAACTCATGCAGTAGGATGGAGAGGTTATAACGGTTAAAGAGACGGTTCTTTTCCAGTTGTTGGAAAGGGCCGGAACAGGGTCTTTCAAAATTATTTCCAAGAGGCTCAAATGAAGCGGAGGAGTTATGAATTACAGGGAGGCTTACCGGGAATCCATTGAGAGGCCCGATTCCTTTTGGGGAAGGGCCGCAGAGGAGATAGCCTGGGATAAAAGATGGGACCAGGTACTTGACACCACAGACCTTCCGTTCTGCCGATGGTTTAGGGGAGGACGGCTCAACACGTGCTTTAACGCGCTTGACCGCCATGTTAAGGAAGGCAGGGGCGAGCAGAAGGCTTTGATCTACGACAGCCCTGTGACAAAAACCATAAGCTCCCTAACATACAAAGAGCTGCTTCACAGGACCGCAAAAACCGCTGGATTTCTCAAGGCTCTGGGGGTCAGGAAAGGAGACACTGTCATTATCTACATGCCCATGATCCCCGAGGCAGTGATATCAATGCTGGCGTGCGCTAGGATAGGGGCTATCCATTCTGTGGTATTCGGGGGCTTTGCCCCGAAGGAACTGGCGGTACGAATAGACCACGCAAAGCCGAAGGTGCTTCTTTCCGCCTCATGCGGAATAGAGGGGAACAAAGTCATTCCCTACAAGCCACTGGTGGATGAAGCAGTAGCAATAGCCAAACACAGACCAGAGCGATGCGTTATCCTGCAAAGGCCAATGGTTAATGGGAGCATCGAAAAAGGAAGGGACCTAGATTGGAGCGAGCTTGAAGAAAATGCCCAAGAGGCTAAATGCGTAAGCTTGGAGGCTACTGATCCTCTTTACATCCTTTACACATCAGGAACCACCGGCAAACCAAAAGGTGTAGTGAGGGACAACGGTGGACATGCAGTTGCACTCAAGTGGACCATGAAACACATTTATGGAATTGGGCCCGGAGATGTATATTGGGCTGCCTCTGACGTGGGGTGGGTGGTAGGACATTCCTACATTGTTTATGCCCCGCTCCTTATTGGGGCAACAAGTATTGTCTATGAAGGGAAACCGGTCGGGACCCCTGACCCTGGTGCATTCTGGAGAGTAATATCTCAGCACGGAGTAAAGGTTCTATTTACCGCCCCAACCGCCATGAGAGCAATAAAGAGAGAGGACCCAAAGGGAGAGCATCTCAAAAAGTATGATCTGTCTCACTTTAAGGCCCTTTTCCTCGCGGGCGAGAGAACCGATCCTGACACCTATAATTGGGCAAATGATCTACTCAACAAACCTGTGATAGATCACTGGTGGCAGACCGAGACAGGATGGGCTATAACAGGCAATTTCCTGGGGCTTGAGACTTTCCCCATCAAACCGGGATCTTCAACCAAACCCATGCCCGGCTATGACCTAAGGGTGATTGATCCGGTAACAGGAAAAGAGGTAGGGCCAAATGAAAACGGGATAATTGTGGTGAAACTTCCTCTACCCCCATCCAATCTGCCTACCCTCTGGAAAGATGACGAACGATTTCTTAACTCATATATGAAGCCTTATCCGGGTTTTTATCTGACCGGGGATGGAGGGTATGTGGATGAGGACGGGTACGTTTTTGTGATGGGGAGGGTCGATGATGTCCTGAACGTGGCTGGGCACAGACTTTCTACTGGAGGAATGGAAGAAGTCCTGGCCAAACATCCAGAAGTTGCGGAATGCGCAGTCATAGGAGCGGCTGACGACCTCAAAGGTCAGGTTCCCGTTGGCCTTATAGTGCTCAAGAGCGGAGTATACAGACCCCACGCTGAAATAGTAAGCGAAGTTATCAAAATGGTTAGAAAAGATATCGGTGCTGTTGCCTCATTCAAGAAGGCCGTGGTGGTGAAGAGACTTCCCAAGACTAGATCAGGCAAGATTCTGAGAGGAACCATGCGCAAAATCGCTGATGGTGAAAAGGTTGGCATTCCCTCAACTATTGACGATCCGGCGGTGCTGGATGAGATAAAGGTTGCTTTGAATAGTATAGGATACGGCCCTCCGCCTTCTTAGCAACTCGTTTCCTAGCTTCAATTGCGGACATTGAAAGACTGTTGGAAATATGCCTTCAGACTCAGGATGGATTTATGCGGAATCCGGTTTTATGAGAAGAACAGGATTTCTTTACGACGAGCGTTTCCTCCTTCATCAAGGCGGGCCTGAGCACCCTGAGGCCCCCGAGCGGTTGCTGGCCATTTTGAAGGGCGCAAGCGAAAACGGGTTGATAGGATCTCTAACAAGGCTTGAAGGAGTTCTGCCGGATTTTTGCTGGGTGGAAGCAGTTCATTCGCGGCACTACATCACCCGTTTTGAAGAGGCCTGCCTTAAGGGGCTGGGAAATCTTGATCATCCAGACAACGAAATATGCGAAGATTCATTCCTGGCAGCGATGCTGGCGGCAGGCGGTGTAATAGAAGCCAGTAAGAAGATAATGGAGGGGAGCATGGACAATGCTTTTTGCGCCGTAAGACCGCCTGGCCACCATGCAACACAGGACAAGGCAATGGGCTTTTGCCTCCTTAATAATGTGGCCATCGCAGCTCGTTATTTACAGAATGCGTGGGGCCTTGAAAGAATAGGAATAGTGGACTTCGACGTCCACCACGGCAATGGAACCCAGCACATTTTTGAAGAAGATGATTCTGTCTTTTTTTATTCCATACATGAGCACCCGAGCTTCGCATATCCAGGCACAGGAAGGGAATTTGAAATAGGCAGAGGCAATGGGCAAGGCTTCACACTCAATTCTCCCATGTTACCCGGAGCCGGAGACGAGGAATACCTCGATGCAATAGAAAGACTTCTTGTCCCTGCCTTCGATAGTTTCAGGCCAGAGTTTATATTGGTTTCAGCAGGATTTGATGGCCACAAAGACGACGACATGGGTGATATCCTGCTTACCACCGAGGGTTTCGCAAGTATTATGAAAAAAATCATGGACATTTGCCTCAGGCATTCGAAGGGCAGGATATTGTCAGTCCTGGAAGGAGGTTACTGTCTAGAGCGCCTCCCCGAATTGGCAAGAGGTCATCTCGAGGTTCTGCTTGATGGAAAGACATAAGGTTTTTGCTACTTACAGTCTTTTTTAGGCATAGGAACGTAAAATGCGGGGGATGATTCCATGTTCATCGACAGGTCTATGACGAGGAGGGTAATAGCTATGGGTCTCCAAGACGGCTAATTACAGCCCGCGAGAAGATTTCCAATTAAAAATCGGAGCCTTGTCTGTGGTAAACCCTTACAAAACAATGATCAGGATCATAACTGTGAGATATGTACTTAGAGCACTGAGGGAGGTGATGAGTCTTAAGGAGCCGGGCATCCTTTTGTGTGTTCTGACTGAGGCCAGGCCGGGCAAAATGAAACGCCTTATAGATGCAATAAACGACGAGGGCATTCTCTTTGTAAGCGTTCTGGCAGTCCGTTCGTGGGAGAAGGGCAAAAAGGCTTTTTTTCCTTAGAGTGGTATCTGGGACAGTTCAAAAGGGCCCATGCCTGCCATCTTCTGGGGGACTGATGCCTGAATCAGGAACTTGAAGCTTTGAAGGCCTAGTGGCAAATTTGAAAATGCCCCCTGTCCCAAGATCAGGCAATTTGACCCGATGCACCGAGGCACTTGGTCCCCTAGAGAAGTAAGATACCGTCAAAGGTGACAGAAAAATGCCTTACGCCGCCTAGAGGAAATCATTTGATCTAAGCGTCCCGAACGATTATGCAGCTTTCCTGCAAGAAAGCTCAGATTACTTAAAGAAGAAGTTTTGATATCATACAGAATCTTACTTTCAGGAGGAGAAAAGCAATGCCCGCTTTTGAAAACATCAGAGTTAATCTGGCCGGAGATCGTCCGAGGATACATCCAGACTCCTTGATTGATCCTTCCGCTCAGATAATAGGCAATGTTATTATTGAAAAAGATGTATTCGTTGGGCCACTCGCAGTCATAAGGGCTGATGAGCGCGGCTCTGACGGAACCGTACAGCCAATCACCATAGGCGAAGAAGTAAACATACAGGACGGAGTTATAATTCACACTCATGCTGGCAGTTCTGTAACAATAGGAGCTCGATCATCCATAGCCCACGGCGTAACTATCCACGGGCCATGCACGATAGGAGCTGAATGCTTTCTGGCCATGAGAGCGACCATCTATAGGGCCACACTTGAAGACAATGTCTGGATAGGCATGGCGGCCATTGTAATGAAGGCGAAGCTTGAGCAGTTTACCTTAGTGCCGGCAGGGGCTATTGTGCGATCCCACCATGACATAGGAAGACTCAACCTGGTATCCCACAAAGAACAGGAATACATGAAGAATGTCCTGGACTCTGCGAGCCAGCTAAGGGAAGATTACCTGAATGCCAGGGAAAGGGTGAAGAAGTATCTTAATGGCACTTCTACTGCTAAGATTGTCAAGTAGGTCGGATTTCAATAACATTTGCGATTGTTTTTAAATACTAGTAGTGTGTTTCCACACATAACATAGCAATAGAAATTATGAGGCCAATTCGATCCCATCCAGGCCGTATCTCCATTTTAATATCACTGGATCTTCATTGATCTTGTTTAGCCACTTTTCGATTCACATTTTAAGCTCTTAATTAGATTCTACGCGCATCCCCCTGGGCATTGTCCGCGCCATTTTGGAAAAGAAGGACTTAATCAAGTTTTGCCACGATCCGTGAGCCGGGATGAATATGAACTCGAAGTGGTTTGGTATGCTTGCCAAATACTTGCATGTCTCTTTGGTGATATGAGCGTTGTGGTTGTCCAAAACCATCCGTACAGTCACTCCTTCGGAGAGTGACTGTCCAAAGCCTTATAGTGTTCTATGAACTCTGCGCTGCGGTGGCGGTCTGCAACCATGCCATGAACATGGCAGGTCAAGAGCTATATGCAGACAAGATTATAAAAAAGTTTCATTTCCGTCCCCGGCTTGAGGTATTATGGATTCCCGGAGGAGATATGGGATTTTCAAGGAATTTCATCACACCCCAGCTCAGCAGATCAACCATAATCTATATTCTGCTTTTTCTCTGGCCTCATATGGCACACGGAGGTGAAATGAATACAGAACATCTTGACATATCAAGTCATTGTCTTCTTGGAAAGTTTATCCCCTCAGAACAAATTGAATTTATTGAGGTGGACGCTGCTTATGGCAACAAGGCCAAGATGTATCTGCACAAACAAGCGTACGGGGCTTTCGTTGCAATGGCTGAAGAGGCACGCAACGCAGGCATTGTGTTGACAATACTCTCTGCAACCCGTACATTCCGGCATCAAAAAGAGATCTGGGAGACCAAGTGGAATGAGTGGCCTTTTGAGGAAGAACATGAAAAACGAGCTCTGACGATACTCCAATACACGTCCATGCCGGGCGCTTCAAGGCACCATTGGGGGACAGACATTGATATCAACAGCCTTGAAAACGGATATTTTGAGAAAGGAGAAGGCCTCAAGGCTTATAGCTGGCTTAAGATCCGCGCAAGGGACTTCGGCTTCGGACAACCATATACAGCAAAAGGTATTGACAGGCCCTTCGGCCACGAGGAGGAAAAGTGGCACTGGTCTTATCTGCCGCTTTCAAGAAAGATGCTGAACCGATACCTCAAGAAGATCTCCCATAGGGATTTAAATGGATTCGAAGGGAGCAGCACGGCTGCAAAAATTGATGTTATCGGCAAATATGTGAGAGGTATCAACAAGGAGTGCTACCAGCAGGAGGCAGATTGATCACTACTCCGGCCAAAGGGCCTAAGGTTTTTAAGCCCCCACAACCGAATGTCCCCCAAATTCCCTTCTGAGGGAAGCAACCAGCCTATCGGAAAAGGAATTGTCATCCTTTGAACGAAACCTGCTCATAAGAGCGAGGACGATTGCGGGAGCGGAAACGCTTGTTTCAATGGCCTGTTGCACTGTCCAGCGCCCTTCTCCGGAGTCATCCACGATCCCGCGTATGCCCTCAAGCCTGGGATCTTTTTTGAAGACAATCTCTGCCAGTTCAAGCAACCATGATCTTATGACGCTTCCCTGATTCCATAAGTGGGCAAGATCTCCAAAGTTAATGGATTCCGCATACGGCGAGGCATTGATTATCTGGAATCCTTCTGCATAGGCCTGCATCATTGCGTACTCAATACCGTTGTGAACCATTTTTACAAAATGCCCTGCACCCGATGGGCCGCAGTGGAGATGTCCGCCCTCTGGAGCAAGTGCTTCCAATAGAGGAAGCAAGCGCTCGTATACCTCCCTTGGGCCCCCTATCATAAGGCAATAGCCCTTTTCAAGGCCCCAGATGCCTCCGCTCACCCCCGCGTCCAAGAATACTATTCCATGTCCGGCCATCAGAGAGGACCGCCTCAAGGCATCCTTGTAGTAGGAGTTCCCTCCGTCTATTACAATGTCACCTTCCGATAAGACCCCTCTTAATGACTCAAGATGGTCATCCACTGCAGGCCCTGCAGGAAGCATCATCCATACAATGCGTGGAGGTTCGAGCATTTTTGAGAGATCCATAAAGGAATAGGCCGCCTCTGCTCCTTCCTGCACTATCTCAATGGTCTTTCGGGAGGTCCTGTTGTAGGCGATAACCCTGTGGCCTCCCCTCAGCAACCTTTTTGCCATATTCATTCCCATGCGTCCAAGCCCTATCATGGCTATCTTCAAGGCTTCCCTCCTGTTGAAACGCTTATCTATTGCTTATGATCCCATTGGCCGGCAAGACGTTTCCTGCCTTTAATCACACAATGCCATTTCAATCTCTTCTCGCACTATTCCTTCGCTGCCTGACCTGAAACGGTCAAGGGCGCACCTTGCGCTTCTGCCGCCAATGCGGCCCAGGGCCCATGCCACCATTCCCTTCACCCGTTCATCACCGTTTTCCTCAAAGGCCTTTACGAGGTCAGGCACATAGCCTTCATCTACGGTGTTTCCCATAACCCTTGCGACATTCATCTTCCACCGCCAGAGATCCTCCGAAGGCATATAAAACATGTGGGACCAGATATGACTTTCAAAATAGCCCCGATCCATGTGAAGCAGCCTTGGCAGTCTAAAGTATGGCTCCTTTTCGGCAACCTTTTCATTTACAGGCAATGTTGCTGAAAGCCAGGGACTGTTTCTGGGGCATACATTCTGGCATCTGTCGCAGCCGTACACCCATAGTCCCATGGGCTCCCTGAGTTCTTTGGGAGTAATGCCCCGCCCGAAATAGGTAAGAAAGGATATGCATCGCCTGGGGTCTATTTTTCTTGGACCCTGGAGGGCGCTGGTGGGACAGGCGGTTAAACAGGCGTTTTTACACCAGTCAGGGCATCCTACTTCCAGGGTAGGAGTCCCTGGTTCCAGTATCCCATCCACAACAAATGCTACGGGCAGAACCCAGGAGCTTTTGCGGGCCACCTTGTTGGAATAAAAAAGACAGTTTTTCCCGAACGTCCCCATGCCTGCCCGCCCTGCTGCCAAACGATGCGGAAGATTAAAAGGGACCTTGGAGACCATTCCGTTTTCTCTCAGAAAGGAACGAAAGGCCTTTATCCTTAAAGAAAGTCCATCCCCGGTCATTCTGTCGTCATCCAGATAGCACCTTCCGAAGAAAGACTCCATCTCCCTTGGATAGGCCTTACGAAAGTATACCTCCATGAGCACTATTATGCTTCTGGCTTCCGGCAGGATATTTCTGGGGTCGGTTCCTGCCTCTAGATCAAGCCCTGCCGCCTTTGTCCAGGCGTATTCCCTGTTCCTTTCGGAGAGGATCTCTCTCTGGGAATAGAACGGTTCCGCACTTGTAAATCCCACGTCTTCAAAGCCCAACTCAAAGGCCTTTTCAGTTATCTTCTCACTGCTAAGCATATAGATCCTTCCATTTCAGCAATTCATCAAGGTGTGCTTCCAATTATTCCGACATCCGACACGGGATTGACCACCTTCAAGCTAAGTACTGACGGGTTCTCCTTTGGAACCCTTTTTACAGTTGCCTTAATTGTCTTACTCATCTTATCAAGCATTCCCCTGGAAGTAATCTCAAAATAATCGCTTGCAGTCTTGATCAATGCACTGTCAATAACAACATGGCCCATGCCGGAAACCTGCTTATACCAGGAGGCTTCTCCAAGATCATTTCCCTCCTCGGCCCTGAAGAGAACCATTCTTTCTGCCATGTCACGGTCAATCTGTTCCGAAAGAGCAAAAAGGACCGCTTCCCCGGCTGTATTTATATTTATGCGTCCGTCTCCATGGATGGTTAGGAATGATGATATCCCCGGTCTTTCATCCGTTCCAAAGTAAATCTCTCTTGTGACACCCCTTATGAGAAGAAGTTCTTCGAGTGAATCCATTTGTCCGTTCTTGCATTGATATGGATTGGCAAGGGAGAGGTAATAGGAGCTCTCCGCTCCAAAGCCCGTTATCTGATCATCTTCATCCAGCCAGTCCGTAATTGCATCCAGCAGGCCGGATATTTCCTCGGAATCAATACCGAACCGTCTTTCACCAAGAAGCCTTTGCAGGAGGGCTCTCTGCTTCGGATCAGGCTTTCCCTCTGAATCCAGGATGCGGTTTACGTTTATCCTGCCGCAATGATCAGAGATTTTAACCTCACAGCCTCCCTCGGCAAAAAGCACCCCTGAGTAAAGCCCAAGAGCTTGGATCTTGGCCCATGGTTCCCTGACCGTATCAATGTCGCTTTGTTTTCCATCCTCATACAATGCAGCAACTGCGATGTGGAGACCGGATTTTGCCAGTGCGCTCGTTTTGATCCCCTTTTCAGTACGGCCTGAGGCCATCAGATCCAATCGCATGGACACGTTGAAATGAAGGGCAACGGCCACGAGTACTCCCATAACAAGCACTGCAAGAAGGAGAGCTATTCCCCTATTGTCTTTTTGAAAATTTCTCATCCGGCTCCCCTCTGGAAGGGATCGCTATGGACGTATTGAAGGAAAGAGACTTTTCTCTGTCTCCTTCCAACCTAAAGGATATTTTTATGGAAACCAGAGCCGGCAGTCGCCCCTTGTTGACCCCATCGCTGGAATCCCAGTTATCGTATTTTGTTCCTGACTCATCATGGTAGAAAAACCATACCGAGTGAAGGCCCCTGCAAAGGGGAAGCATGCCCAGTGCGCCGCTTGAGCCCTTTTGAAGAAGAGGCAATTCCTCCCTGTAGAGCACAAACCCCTCCCCTTCCTTTTCAGTTCTCGACACATAGGTTATCCTTGAAAGACCTGAAAACTCATTCTCAGGGCTCAGACCCGCATGTGACATGGACACAAAGGAGATCCTATCGTTTCTGACTCCCGCATCCACCCTTTCCTCTCCCACAAAAGCCATATCCGTATGGCTCTTAATGCCGCCACCCTGTTGACCTTTTTCATCTTTTAATATTGGAAGATAGGCTCCCTCAAGATCCTCTCCTATTCGTTCGATTGCAACACGTGCCGCCTCATAAATGTCGGCGAGACCCTGGGAGCCCTCAATGGTCTTAAAGGTTATGCTGTAGGAACCGTAAAGGGTTGTCAGTAGAATCGCCATGATTAAAATGGTTACAATCATCTCAAGGAGGGTAAAACCCCTTTTCGGCAGAATTCCCCGCACGGATTCACCTTGTCTCAGGATTGAATAGATAAGCCCTCAAGGCATAACGGTACTGTCCTTCACCGCAGCAGGCTACAGAAAGATCCACCCTTTTCAGATGATAAGATCCCTCAATGGGAAGGCCCGCCCCTGCATCATCAATGGAGGCATTCCAAGTATAACCGGGAAATTCCTCTCCAAAATCCCCTGATACAGCCTTGGTTCCATCAGTCCCCATTGCCTCAATCTCTGAAAGCTTGGCCTGGGCAAGAAGCGCCGCCGTAGTCATAAACCTCGCCTCGGATGCAAGATCAACCGCCTGGGACTGGACCCCCATTACAGCAGTAAGGGCAATGGCGATTATTGCCACAGCCACCATAACCTCAAGCAGCGTAAAGCCCTTACTAAGTATTTGCTTCAATTTCCACACGACCTTCATGAATCATCACCGACCCCAGAAAAGGGCTAAGTTCCAGGGTATACTCCCTGCCGTCAGGGTACCAAACATGTATGAGGGCTGGCTGGCTGTATCCCTTTGAGTTGAAAACAATGACCGTCTCTGAATCCCATTTTTTGCCCGCACCCTTTATCCAGACATCTTGAATCCTTACCCCATCGGGGAGCCATAAGGCGTGCTTCCTGGCTCGGGAAAGCTCCTCTTCTGTCATGGCCCCGGATTCAATCCAGTATCGGTTGTTCTCAAGGTCCAGATGCAGTCGGCAGACCTCCTGTGCATGAAAAGCCTCGCTTCTCACCTCTTTAAGGACCACCGAAAGCCTTCGCACCGATGCAGTTAGAGGATCTGTGATTAGGGAATCCCTGAAACGGGGAAATGCAATTGAAATCAAAAGGGTTGCGAGCACAAACACTACGAGCAGCTCAAGAAGAGTAAAGCCATTACTGCAAAATCTATATGTCTTCAATAGGTTCTCTATTCCGTTTCCCAACTGTTAATATCAGCCGCCGGACCTTCTCCTCCCGGTTGTCCGTCCGCTCCCAGGGACATGAGATCAAACTCTCCATGAAGTCCTGGAGAAAGATACACATATTCATTCCCCCAGGGATCTTTGGGGACCTTCCCCTTTTCCAGATAGCCTCCTTCCCTCCATTTCCTGGGGAGCATACCTGCTGTCGGGGCTTCCACCAGGGCCTGCAGGCCCTGCTCGGTCGTCGGATATATGCCGTTGTCCAGCCTGTAGAGCTTAAGGGCTGTTTCTATACCCTCAATCTGAACCCTCGCCTTCATGCGCCTTGCTTCCTCGGGCCGGCCCATTATCCTCGGGACTATCAGTCCGGCAAGAATACCAAGTATCACTATTACAACCATTAGCTCTATCAGGGTGAACCCTTTGGTACTCATATAACTTTTCCGCTTCATCTTCCCTCCGACATCCATATGACGACTTTATCTCCGCATGTCGCGGCGTTATCTGATCAACTGACTCATCTCGAAAATAGGAAGCAGAATCGAAATCACTATAAAGCCCACTACAAGCCCCATTAAAAGGATCATCAGCGGTTCAAGCAGAGAAGTAATGGCGACCGTAAAGGATTCCGCCTCCCGTTCATATGTATCGGCAATCCTGTTCAGCATCTGCTCCAGATCCCCGCTCTTTTCACCGACAGCTATCATCTGAATCACAATGGGAGGAAACCATCTGCTTTGGGCCAAAGACCCGGAAAGACTTCTCCCTCCTCTTATCTCATTTATTGCAGAATCAATGCATTTTTGAAACCACTCATTCTCCAGTATGCTCCTTACTATACTGAGCGCCGGCAGAAGCTGAACCCCGCCTGCAAGCAGGGTGCCCAGAGTCCTTCCGAATCTTGCAAGAAGGATCTTTTGGTATACACTCCCTGCCAACGGCATGAAAAGCTTCAGCTTATCCCAAATCATCCTTCCCCTTTCGGCTTTTTTCACCCGGCGAAGGGCTGCAACAAATACAACGGCACCTACCGGAAAAGCCCACCAGGCGGCCTTTAGAAAACTGCTCACGGCAATAAGGGCGGTCGTGCTTGGCGGCAGAGCCCTTTGCATCTCACCGAATATGGAAGTGATATTGGGCACAATGAAAGCAAGGAGAAAGAAGACAACTACTATTCCCACGCAGGACATGAAAACAGGATACGCCAGCACGGCCCTCAGCCGGTTTGTGAGGGCCTGTCTTTGTTCGGTCAGCTCAGCAAGGCGCTCCAGTACAAGGTCAAGGGACCCTGATGCCTCTCCGGCCTCCACCATACTGACGTACATGGGCGAAAAAAGCCTGGGATGCCTTGACAGGGCCGAAGCGAGGCTGCTCCCCTCATTGATTGATTCCTTGACCTGGGCAAAGATCCTCTTTAAGGCCTGATTGGTACTCTGTTTGATGATCGCCTCGAGGCAGCCCACAAGAGGCACTCCTGCTCCGATGAGTATGGAAAGCTGTCTTGTGGCAACCGCCAGCTCGGAATTTCTTACCCTCTGGAAAAACCGGGCTAAGGGAATACGTTCAGCCATTGTGCCTGCTGAACGGGAAATCGCCTCCCTTATATCAAGAGGATATACGCCTGAGTTTCTAAGTCGTTGACGCGCAGCAACAGGACTTTCCGCATCTACTAAACCTGATGATTTACGGCCCGCAACATCAAGGGCTGTGTATTCATATACGGGCATTTCCCTATCCTGTCAAAACAGGTTCATGTTGGGAAATACGAGGGATGTTCCCCGTTATATCCAGAATCTCAAGGAGATGGTTCACGTGATAGTCTGCATCCAGCAACCTGTTTTTGTAAGAGACAAAGGGTACTCCAGCAGCTCTTGCAGATACCTGGTCAATCTCGGAATCCCCAACATAAAGAGCCTTCTCGGGAGGAAGATCAAAAAAGTCCAGCACCTTGAAAAGGCATTCAGGGTGGGGCTTTGGATGAACCACATCCAGAGCTGACACTACCTTTTCAAAAAAACCTTTTAAATTGCTGGCCTCCAGAACCGCCCCGATTGTATTGCTGCGGTTCGTGGCAACCGCGAGTCTGTGATGGGGCATGAGATGAAGCAGAAGTTCTTTCAGTCCAGGTTCCATTACCATGTCTTTTATGAATGGCATGTAGTCCACCTGGAATCTGTACCGCAGGGCCTCCTGCAGAAAGGGAGTACCTCGAAAAATCTGCCTTATGGAAGAGTCGGCAGTATGCATGTGAACGTAAGATATATCGTCTTCCTTCATGGCCGGAAGGCCGAAATGTTCAAGGAGATGATTGTAGAAGTTGATATTGGCCCTTCTGGAGTCGAACATTACCCCGTCGCAGTCGAAGATAACAGCTTTTTTATTACCGGCTTCATTCATAATATACACTCAATATCCTATTGGGATCAAATTCCTGTCCACTCTAAAAGACCCTCGGCAAAGAGTCAATATTTACAGACCCTGGGTTGTGTCTCGGGGAAGGCTATCTAAAAAGAAAAGGGGGATATCAGAGAGGTTAGCTGCTTATCTGAAGGTCTAATGACGGCTTGAGCTCCGCACCCTGAAAATGGTTTCGGAGCTCATCGCGTAAGGATCAGTGGTCAAAATGCCTTTCCCTCAGTATTCCTAAAATCTGAAGGACGGTTTTAATGGCAACCACATGAACGCCCACCCCTATAATAATGAGGACAAGGTAAAGAAGCCCCAGGAAAATATAATGATCCGCATTCCACTGCCATTCAAAAACAAATGGAAACATAACAGCACTCCTCTCTTCAGATGCTAAGCCGGTTGCTTTGCTGCGGCATTAAGTTCCTTCTCTTTTGGGAAAACAGGGAGATATCTGTATGACAGCGAAAAGAGAAGGAAGCCGTAACCTATCACCGCAAACGAGATACCCCATTCCTGCCAAGTGGGAAGGTAGCTCACGAACTTGTCAAAGGGCATAACCGGAATCGCCAGGGAGACTATCGTAAAAGTGAACCTGTTAAGAACTATGCCGGTACAGTTCATAAGGCATCCCGTTATGAGCCACCCCTCGCTTTTTCTTGCACTCGGGGTCATTAAAATAATGGCAGGAACAACCCCGAAGACCAGTATCTCGCATACCAGAAGCCATACCCCGTAAGGGCCTTCCTTAAAGAAATCCATGAAGGTCAACCCTGCCCTGGGAACATCTCCAAATGCCCAAACAATAGTATCAAGGATCTTGAGTACGACATAGAGACTTAAGAGCCATCCTGAGATCTTCGCCAGAGTCTGGAAGGCCTTCTCAGGAACAAGCCGCTTTCTGGAGATCTTCTCGGTCAGCTTTGTACAAAGGATGGTAAAAGACGGGCCTGCCGCCATAGCAGAAAGGATAAAAAGGAAAAAGGTCCAAGGCCAAACATAGAAACCACCTCTTATATCAAAGGGCCTTGCGTACATGACCCCAAAAAGTCCTCCAAGGGAGCCCTGATGGAAGAAGGAAAGGAAAGCTCCTGTGGCGGCGAATACTGCCATTATTCCATGGAGGTTTTCTCCTGCAAGGCGCAGGGTCCGCACCTTCTGGATCTGCCTGTTTTCAAGAATTATGGGAAGATACTCTATGGCAAGGACCCCAAGGTAACAGGTAATGCAGAAAGACACTTCGGCCAGCATGGAATGAACATTGACATGCCAGAAAATGAACCATCCGCGGATGGGCTGGCCTATGTCTATCCCCAGCATGGCAACGGCCCCTGAGTAGCAGATGAAGCCTATGATGACTGCTGCATTGATTATGTCCTTGAGTTCCTTTTTGCCGACGATGTATGTCAGAAAGCCGGTAAAAAAAGCACCGGCCCCAAGTGCTATGATAGCCAGGTCAACCACTATCCAGACTGCAAAGGCGAAATAATCGGTCATATTGGTCTGGTTAAGACCTTTGAACAGACACAAAGCCGCTGACAGGAGACCCCACATAAGAAGTCCTATCCAGGGAATGGTCCACAGGAAAAAGACCTTAGGAGAACATCTCTTTACGCCTTCGGGAATCATTGCAGAATCCATCAATATCCCTCCATATCCTAGCCGGCTTTAACCGTTGATATCGGTTTAAATTCGCCAGGCAGATAGTTGTCACCCAGTTTCCGCACCCAGTCCTTTGTCGAGATGTAGTAAACCTTGGGTTCTGTGCCCAGTCTTTCAAGAAGTCTGAAGGCATAAGGGCTTTTCGCAAGCCTGGTAACCTTGTGCTCAGGGTTGTTCAAATCGCCGAAGGTTATGGCCTGGGCCGGGCAGGCCTCGGTGCAGGCAGTTATATATTCACCCTCTTCCAGTTCCTTTCTTTCTTCGGCATATGCCTGAGTCTTTGCCCTCATGAGGCGGTGATGGCAAAAGGTGCACTTTTCCACAACTCCGCGCATACGAGGAGAGACCTCAGGGGAAAGATAACGCTCCAGGCCTTTTCCCTTTGGAAAATATCCGTCCCACCAATTGAAGGTACGTGCATGGTAAGGGCACGCAGCCATGCAGTAACGGCATCCGATGCAGCGGGTGTAGATTTGGCTTACAATGCCTGTATGGTAATCGGTTTCAGTAGCTGTCGCCGGACACACTGACACGCAGGGGGTGTGGTGGTCACAATGCATGCATGGCCTTGGAAAATAGGAAACCTCTGCATGTGGGAATTCCTTTCCGTTGGTAACCTTGTAAAGCCTCATCCACGTGATGCTGCGTTGTTTGTCCGATTCATCGGGTCTTACAGCCAGGTTGTTCTCTGCCGAACAGGCAACCATGCAGGTCCCGCATCCGGTACACTTGTCCAGATCAATGACCATCCCGTAACTGTTGCCTTTAGCTGGACCATGTTTCTTTTCCATGATCTACCTCGTCATTAAACCTTTATTATTTTCACAGGAGTCTTCCACCACACCGGCTGTCCGCTGAGGGGGTCCATCTGGGGAGATATTATATAATTGGGATTTGCCCCTTTGCCCTTTGTAAATTCATCATAGCCGATGTGACCAAACCCGAGGGGCACAAACACCGCACCTGGCATTGCTCCATCAAAAAGATTTATTCTAACCTGAATCCTTCCGGCAGGAGACTCGATAAAAACAAGATCCCCCTCCTTCAGACCCAGCTGAGACGCCGTCTTGGGATTGATCTCGGCAAATGAGTCTTCCTTGAGAAGCTGGTCATCAAATATCGTCTTGTTCAGATGGGGAGGACTTGCGATCCATCCGCTGGCAATGTTTATGATCTCATACGGCACCATGGTGAGGGGGTAATCCTTTGCATTGAAAGCCTGCTTTACCTCCTCATAATGGGGAAGACATGCCGCATCCGCCCCGGCTCCTATCCCCATGCCCGCCAGAGCAATATCTGCCTGATTCTGCCTCAGATAAGACTGGACGGCCAGTTGGAGACGGCTGCTGAGAAACTCGAACTTACCTGTGGCTGTCTTAAAAATCGTATCCCACCTTCCGTATGAATGAGCCGGCCGGAACCAGAGCCCCCCGCTTTTCAGCTTGTTCCACATTTCATCAAAGGATTTGTAGTCAGGGGTAACCTCCTGTGTCTTTTGCATAGTTTTCCATACAGGATTGGTACCCTTATAGGTGACGAGTCCTTTGGCTGAGTCAAACAGCCCCTTTACACGCTGCTTTAGTATCTCCTCATATCCTTTCCATGGGAAGGACGCCGCAATTGATCCACCCATCTGTTTTGCCAGATGAAGGATTGTATCCCCGCAGTGTTGTGTGTCGTAAAGAGGTTTAACAACCGGCCGGGACAGTGCGTAAAGGGGATACTGAATACCCGCAGGCCATATTGATTCATCCATCTTTTCAAGATAGCTGTGGTCAGGCAGGATCAGGTCGGCAAACATTGCGGTATCATCCCTGAATGCAGAAAAACTCACCACAAAAGGTATATTCCTAAGTGCCTTCCTGAAAAGACCTCCATCCGGGAGCGTATGAACAGGGTTGCCTCCAAAAACAAGCAACGTATCAACAGCGGGCTCTTTTCCCTCAAAAACAGCCTTTGAGAAAAGCGACGTCAAGCTCTGGGCATATGGGAACCTTGGTGTTCCTGCCTGGTCAAGTCTAGCTTTCTGGATTCCAGCACGGCTTACCTCGTCGAAAGTGACTTCAGGAAGAGGCCCCAGGGGAAGAGGCTCATGCACCAGAACTCCTCCGATACGATTCAGCCCTCCGGTAAGGGCATTAAGGCTCTGGATGCACATGAACTCGTAAAGGCTGCCGTTCAAGGTGCCTTTGCCTCTCCCGCAGAGAGCTACAGGGGCTTTGGACTTGGCAAAGGCACGGGCGAGGGCCGTAATTTCATCAGCTTGGCATCCTGTTATTTTGGCGCTCTGGGTAGGACTGTATTGCTTCATAACCAGGGAAGACCATTCTCCGAAGCCTGATGTGAATCCATTGACGAATTCCCTGTTATAAAGCCCTTCCTTAATAATCACGTGCGCCATCCCCAATGCCAGGGCTGCTTCTGTTCCAGGAAGCACAGGAATCCACTGATCTGCCTTGGAGGCTGTATTGGAGGCCCTTGGTTCCACCTGAACCACTTTGACCTTGCCTCGCATTTCGGGTTCACGCCACATTCCCCAGGCATTGATCATGCGGCCGGGGGAACCCCATCCGTCTATTAGGCCGCTTCCAAAGCTCAGAATGAAGTCAGAGTTCTCGATGTCATAGGCCATGGGTCCTTCCGTTCCCTGCATTATGAGATTAACCAGGGAATAGGTGTCCTCCACTGAGGGGGTTCTAAGGTAATTAGGGCTTCCCAAGGCCTTGAGCAGCCTCTCGATTAATGTCGAAATGGTCGATCTGCAAGGATTACCGTCAATGGCGGCAATTGCCTCCGGAGTGCCCGCCTTGCGAAGGCCGGAAAGTCTCTCGCCCAGTAACCCAAGGGCTTCCTTCCATGAAATATCGGCAAACTGCCCGGACCCCCTGGGCCCGACTCTCTTCATTGGTCTTGTGAACCTTATGTCTTCGTTATAAAGAAGCTGCAGGCCGCCCATACCCACAGGGCATATTCCCCCCGGATTGACCGGAAAGTCAGTTCTTCCCTCTATCTTGACAGCCCTTTCGTCAACTCTCCTTACCTCTATCCCGCACCCGCCGGGGCAGAGGGTACAGACTGATTTGACCTTATTGAATGCACCCACAGGCGGAACGGGAACCCATGGCCAATTTTGCGTCCAGATGGCAATGTCGTCTGTAAGCTTCCAGGGAAGCGGGGTTATGTGGAGCCCTGCCACGCCCCCTACCATTAAGGAGATGAAATTTCTTCTATTCAATTCCATATTGATGTTCTCCCAGCTTGGTTAGCTCAGCGGATACGGCTTTCATTTGCCGTCATCCCATCAGGCCTATTTGTGGCACACAAAACATGCGTTGTTTTCTTCGTGGCCCTTTTGGCTGTGGCATTCCGCGCAATCGTCCATCTTCATTCGATCCCAGGTGTTTGTTTTAAGGCCCGAGATCCTTTTCCCCCAAATGTTTCTGGAATAGCCCGTGAGGCGGTTGGCCTCATAATCCGGAATTACACTTGTCTTACCGTGGTCTCCATGGCAGACACGGCAATCTAGCTTGCCGTTTTTCACGTGGGCTATATGGGAGAAGTATACGCAGTCGGGTTGCTTGTAATAGGAAAGCCATTGAATCTCCTTGTTTTTTGCCACGTACTCCTCCATAAAAGCCTTCTCTTCAAGAGTTTTACCCAACGGCGATTCAGGATCGTCATGGCACTCGGTACATGCGGCCAGTCTCGGAATTCCTTTGAACGTGCCGTCATCATAGAAGCCGTGACAATAGAGACAGCGCTCTGTTTCGGTGTCTCCCTGTATGCCGTCAACTTTTTCAGGGTTGAGGTGGAGGGCATGGTTGAAGTTCATGGGCTGTGGCTGTTTGGAGTAAAGAACCATGGGGAAGATCACCCAGCCAACCACAAGCGCTCCAATGAAGCCGGCGACAAAAAACCCGCCGCCTTCCAGCCAGGCTCGCAACGAAGGTTTTATCGGTTTCTCCATGTGGACAAGCCTCTCACGTGTCAGATTAATGGTTGTAACGCCGAATCCTTGAATCGCACTTCAACGACTCTGCCAACGCCCTCCTGGGCGTTTCAGATTATCGCAGCCGATGGTGTTGCGTATTTATCCAAGTAGGCAGGTTTTTGTCAAGTGGAAAAACAAGTTGAAAGTAATAGCCAGCTGAACCAGGCACCTTCCGGCCAAGTGTAAGATGTCAATATCTGATTGAAAGATAAATCCCGCATGTCCCGTCCTTTGAAAACAGCGGCTGAAGCCTTAGCATGTCCATGAAGTCCTTCCTGAAGTTTTCCTGGACCTTGCGATTGTGTTTATGGGCTGCATTGACTGCGCTGTAAATATTTCCTGCATACCATCCAAGCTCAAGAAAACCGAGTATCCCGCCCAGCACCTCGTGGTCCTGGTCAAAGGCCTCGACAGCAGCCCACACAAACAGGGCGTTGACAATAAACGCCGCTGCAGCGTCCCTGTATCTCCCAACGTAGGCATGGCCCATGCCCGGTATTGCCCCGGCAAGCATGCCTGCCGTTGATGGATCCTTTAATGGAAGCTCTTCTCCTTTGAGGACCAAGGCAGATATCTCCTTTGCGCTGTCCCCGAGCGTTCCTTCTCCGTCAACAGCCAAAAGCATGCGGAAGGCTTCCTTCCATTTATTTTCTCTCATCTTAGTCCATCCCAATCTGTAAAGAGCAGATTGAATTAGCAGTGAATCAGAATAGTTTTCAACTACAAAGTTAAAGTAGTATTCAGCGTCGCGTAAATTTCCCTGTCTGTAATAACACTCGGCCAAAAAGAAAAACGCCCGGCCAGAGATCCGACTATCTGTTGACAATGCCAGAATCTCCTCAAAGATATCTCTGGCCTTGCCGTAGCGGCCAGATTCCAGTTGGCAAACACCTGCAAGCAGTCTCGCCCTCTGCGATCTCTGCCCGTGGGGAAAGAGGTAGACAAGCCTTTCAAACTCCAAAAGTGCGAGATCTAAATCGCCACGCTCCATAAGATGAATGGCGAACCCAAACTGTTCTTCTTCTCCCCTCGCGGTCTCTGCAGAAATGGAAAAAGGGACATTAATTTCAAATGTTGAAATAAGAAAAACCGCAAAAAAAATTCTTTTAGCGGCCTTGAGGAGCATTTTCAGACGTTCCGTACCACCAGAAGTCATTATTTTCCACAGGATCCAATATCCTCTGCCTCCCCCGGTCAAGCCATACCGGAGAAACCATTTTTTCGTCTCCCCCTTCATGGAGGAGGCGGTCAACCGTCATGAGCCATCCCACGAAAAAGCCGTGTTTCTCAAAGGCCTTAATGCTGTAGGAGGAGCAAGTGGGCTCGCTGGGGCATCGGTCCCCGTCAACAGGAGATATGAATTCCTTGAAAAGAGATGTTAGTGTTACACCCAGGTTAAAGGAGGCATCCGAATCTGCCGCCACTGCCGGGGCAGGATATCCCAGCAAGAAAAAAAACAGAAACACCTTGCATCCGGCTGTTCGTAGAAAAGGGAATGAATCTATCGTGACCCCCCTCCCTGATCTTCACCCTGGAATTGCTGCAATGATCCAGGCTTCAAGTGCATAGCAATGGCTTGAGGCAAATACTTACGCATTAAAGGGGAGCGGAATAAGCCACTCCCCGAAGGAATCGTTTAAAATCTCCTCATCCTTTTTCGCCTGCGTTTGGCAGCCTTTGCCTGTTTTTTCTTCTTCTGGACGCTGGGCTTGTCATAGAAGCGCCTCTCCTTTATCTCAGAGAAAAATCCTTCCTTGGTAAGTTTCCTCTTGAGATCTTTTATTGCCTTTTCTATCTGGTTGTCATGTACAATGACCTTCATCGGTCCTCCATAAATAAATTTAAAATAAAAAAAGCATCTCCCTAATTCGTCGAGATGCTTTTGTCGGAAAAAAATGCCAGAGCACAGCTCCGCCTTTGGCTAGCAGGCGACAATCATGGGTATCACCTCCTGGCTTTTATCTGCTGCTGGCAAGCACTCGTTATAATATAGGGGGTTTTTATTCCTGCTTATATTACAAAGTCCCGGCTTTGAATTGAAAAAGATATATCTTATTGGAATCACCCCCTTTTCTATTTATGTATTGTTATGCCCGGGACCTCATTCAACACAACGACCCTAATACCCAATGAATATCAGGCCATCGGTCCAGGGAAAACTATATACTATGCTGGCAGGTTGTCAACATCAAAAATTTCCACCTGGCTGCCTTGACCATTTGCAACCATTTGATATCCCCATCCTATCAAGAGCAATACCAGACTAATCCATATTAAAATAATTAAGGCGCCTGCTGCCCGGCTGACCGGATTGTCTCTCTTCATTTTTTCCTTCGCACGCTCCCGGCACTCTTCCATAACCAAGTCAGGGATCAGCTTGAGCGCCAGGGCTATTCCCAGAGGGATAAGCAGAAGATCATCCAAGTATCCAAGAACCGGCACAAAGTCAGGTATGAGATCAATGGGACTGAAGGCATAAGCTACAATGGCGGCAGCAAAAAATTTTGCATACCATGGAGTTCTAGGATCTTTAGATGCAAGGAAAAGAGCATAGGCATCAGCCTTGAGATCAAATGCAAGTTTCCTGATTGCCTTCGTCCATGGCATAATTATCTGAAGTCTTTCTTAGCGGTAAGTATTAATATACGGAGTTGGATGCCTGTTCAACAGTAAATACAATGCATCTAATCTACTCCCCGGTGGTCAGAGACCGCAAGGTCCTTTAAGCACTTTTTAAAACTATATCTCAAGGAGGATAATATGGAGCTCGTAATGGTTTATATCACAACCAGCAGTTATTCAGAAGCAAAGAGCATAGGCGAAGCCATTGTATCAGAGCGTTTGGCAGCATGTGTTAACATACTGGAAGGAATGCATGCCATCTACTGGTGGGAGGAAAAAATTCAGAAGGAACAGGAGGTGATAATAATAGCAAAGACAAGAAAAGAGCTTCTCTCAAATCTTATTGAGAAGGTTCGCTCCATGCACAGTTACACCTGTCCGTGCATATTAAGCCTTCCGATTACAGGAGGTTACTCACCTTTTCTGGAGTGGATTTCCCTGGAAACATTGAAAGGGCGACATTAATCTGAGTCAAAATCAAAACCTGGTGCCGGCTGTTTATCCCCGCCGAAAGTCTCCCTTACGAGACCTTCGCCTTAGATAAAACCTCAGGAGCATGAAAATGGCTGCTGCGATGCCAACGCAGAGTACCGCTGTGTTGTAACGAAACATCAGGTAGGAAATTCTCTCCTTCATGGCATCCCAGTTGGATCCTAAGATGTAGCCTGCTGAGACCCAAAGTGCATTCCACACAAGGCAGCTTAACAGCGCGTATAGGGCAACTATCCCTGCCTTGAGCCCTGACATGCCTGCCACCAGAGATATGACTGACCGCACTCCCGGCAAAAACCTGTTAAGGATAACGAGATAGTACCCGTAGCGCCTGAACCACTCCTCGGCCCGCAAGATATCCCCTGCACTGAAAAAGCGGTAATTTCTTTTGAGGAAATACGCCTTCCCGAGAATCCCCCCCATCCGGAAAAGAAATAAGAATCCACCAAGACTGCCGGCCGTCGTAGAGAGATAAACACCTGTAAAACTGAGCCTTTTTGTCCCAACCAGAAAGGCTCCAAAGGCGGTTATTGTGTCTCCAGGAATTGGAGGGAATACGTTTTCTACGAATGCGCTTACTCCCAGTATAAGGTAGACAGCCAAATCCGGCATGGACTGAAGCTGCGCCAGTAATCCTTCTAGTCCCCACACCCTTATGACACCCCCTGTCAAGAAACCGCAAATTTGCCTGATCGGCCTAATGACCACACCGATTCCCTTTTTGTCTTGACTCCCGGCCCGGCTTCTGTTAACAGCTTTTTATCCGTAACAAAATCCAATAGCAAGGGAAAGAATACCTGGGATGGCCGGATCAAAAGAAACAAAAGAAATTCTTAAAAAGCCTGATGAGTTCATTACCCTGTCTGCCAGAGCCCTTCAGTGGGCAAGGGAACACGCAAGGCCTCTGCGCTTTGCCGGGACAGGACTTGCTGTTGCTGCTTTGATCTTTCTGGCAGCAAGCACCTATCTTGGATATGCAGACAGAAAAGGCCAGGATGCTTACAACAAGGCCTATAACGCTTTGAGCAACCAGGATGGAAGTGCGAAGGCGAATGAAGCCATTACAGAAGCGACAGGCCTCTTCCAGGAAGTTATAAAGGATCACGGACTCTCCGACGCATCAAGGCTTGCCCTGGTCCAGGTTGCCGGACTGAAATTTCGGGAAAAAAAATATGATGAGGCCATATCAATGTACCAGACTTTCCTTGATAAAATGGCAGGTGAGCCCAGATATGCCAATTTGGCAAGGTTCGCCATGGCAACATGTTATGAAGCCAAGGGAGATGTCAAAAATGCCATCCTGTTGATCCAGTCCGT
>QZIK01000127.1 GCA_003599015.1 Desulfobacteraceae bacterium
GAATAACCGCTTGATACAATACCTTTAACTTCAGGGTCCAGCTCCAGGATTTTCTTTATGGCCTCCTTACCTCCCATTCCTCCAGGAATAGTAAGGTCCATAATAACAGCATCAAAAGGAATTTCTTTCTCCATGGCTTCCCTGTATAGCCTGATTGCTTCTTCACCGTTTTTGCAGACACACACATCATAACCCGTACAGGTGAGTGCTTCAGAAGCTACATCCAGAATTATTTCTTCATCATCCATAATTAAAATTTTCCCTTTTATCTCTTCAGTTCCTTCTTCCTCTTCTTTTTTTACAAATACCTCTTTCTCACTGACGGGAAGATATATGGAAAAAACTGTACCTCTATTTAAAGCAGAATTTACTCTGATATATCCGCCATGTTGCTTTATTATGGAATAAACTGTTGCAAGACCGAGACCGCTGGCTTTTTCTTTAGTGGTGAAATAAGGATCGAATATTTTAGGGATATCTTTTTCTGCTATGCCTATTCCCCGGTCCTCCAGAGTTATTTTAATATATTTATTTTCAGTGAGAGGCAGATTATCTTCAGGAGTGATTTCCACGTTACAGGCAGAAACTTTTAATATGCCACCTTCCGGCATAGCCTGATAAGCATTGATAACCATGTTATTTATGGCCTGGTAGAACTGTCCCTCATCAATTTCCACAGGCCAGAGATCATGAGGTACGAAAAACTCACTTTTAACATTGGAACCTCTAAGAGCAAAATCTGTCGTATCTTTCAGTATATTCTCAATATATACAGTTTTTTTAACCGGCACTCCCCCTCTGGAGAAGGTAAGTAACTGTTTTGTCAAACTTTTAGCCCTGTAACAGGCTTTTTCAGCTTCCATGAGTCTTTTGCATGATTTATCCCGAGGCTTTATGAATTGCCTTGCCAGAGAAACATTTGCAAGTATGCTGGTGAGGAGATTATTAAAATCATGGGCAATCCCTCCGGCAAGAACACCAAGAGATTCAAGATGCTGTGCTTTCATACGTTCCATTTCCAGTGTTCTTTTCTCTGTCATATCACGGAATACCAGAATAAAGCCCATTATATTATTATCTTTATCCCGAATGGGGGACACAGTATCTGCAATAATTCTCTCCCGTCCGTTTTTACTTATAAGGATTTTATATTCTCCGAACTCTACTGTTTCTCTTGATTTTATAGCTTTATCCAGAGAATCTTCACACTCTTTTCCGGATTTTTCCCTCATAACTCTAAAAATATCACTGAGAGGTTTCCCCTCTGCGTCATCCCTGCTCCATCCGGTTAACAATTCTGCCACATTATTTATAAGGGTTATCTTTTTTTCTATATCTGTAGCAATTACTCCGTCTCCTATGGAGCGAAGTGTTACAGCAAGAAGTTCTTTTTCAGATGCCAGGGCTCTTTCAGCTTCCTTGAGGACAGTAATGTCATGGAAATTCTCAATTATAAGTTCTCTATCCGTTACAGGGAGTCTTCTCACACTCTTCAGAACCGGGACTTTGTAGCCGTTTCTTGCCTTGACCGCTGTTTCATCATTTGTAAGGAATTCTTTCCCCATATCGAAAATAGGACACTTATGAGGTCCTTTCGGACAGATAATCCCGCATTTCTCTCCTACAAGCTCCTCCCTTCTGTAACCGGTAATTTTACAGAGCAGATCATTTACATCCTGAATTATATAATCCCTGCTGACAACAAAACTTCCTCCGGGGAGACTTCCATATAAAGTGCGCCATTTCACTTCACTTTCCGTCAAAGCTTTCTCTGCCTGTTTACGTTCTGTAATATCTTCAACAAAACCTTCAAAGTAAAGTTCTTTACCGGAGCAATCTCTCACAAGCCTTATATGCAATTCACCTGTAAAAATACTGCCGTCTTTACGGCGGTAATAATTTTCAAATTTACACATTTCCGGATGTTTTCTCGTATATTTGATAATCTCTTCCCGTCTAGCCGGATCAAGGTAAATGGTATTTCCTATATTTTTTACGGATTCTATCACATCTTCAGGAGAGGAATAACCGAAAATATCAGCATAGGCCGGGTTGACCATTATAATTTCTTCATCCGGTGAATATTGAAATATACCAAGTGAAGAATTTTCCAGAAGACTGTAAAACCTTGCTTCCCTTTCTTTTAATATTTTAATCTCAGAAAGGGCAATTAAAGTGGATTCCTCAGCCTTTTTTCTTTCGGTAATATCGCGATTGCTTCCCCTCCTGCCCTTAAATATTCCCTGTTCGTCAAAGACCGGCCTGCATCCATGCGCAATCCATCGGAATGATCCGTCGGGACGGATAATACGGAATTCAAACTCGCCGCTCAGGTCCTTGTCTTCGATACCGGCAACATGTCCCTGAAAAGAAGGTTGATCTTCGGGATGAACAATTCTGAAAAAAAGATCCGGGTCGGACATGAATTCCTCTACGCCGTGAGATGTAATGTCTTTACATGATGGAGAAACATATATAAATTTCCCGTCAGACCCCCTCCACCATTCCCAGTCATAGGTATAGTCTGCCACGATACGGTATTTCATCTCCGATTCACGAACCGCCGCCTCGGCTTTTTTTCGTGCCGTTATATCATGCAGGATTTCAAGCCTTGCCGTGGTCCCATCAACATTAAGTACAGGAGTGTCAAAGATCTCATAGGTCTTGCCTGTTTTTTTGGAATACCATTCATACTGATTACTCTTCCCGTAAAAAATTTCTCCATTTTTACACCATGGGCATTGCTCATTTCTCCCCTCCAGATATTCATAACATCTCCTGCCGACAGCAGATCCGAATTCTTTCTCAAGCGCCGGATTGGCATATTCGATAAGGCCCTGCTGATTCGCCATGTAAACACCGTCTGCCATACTGTCAAGAATGGATCTTAACTTGATTTTTTCAAGCTCCAGGCTTTCTTCTGCACGCCTGCGTTCCAGTATTTGCCTGGTCAATTTCTCACAGGCCTTGACCAGATGAGCTGTCCGTTCCTCAACCCTCTGCTCCAGTACGTCATGGGCTTTTTTCAGGGCCTCCTCGGCCTTTTTGCGTTCCGTGATATCAATTCCGATCCCAATAACGAACTCGATGACTCCGGAATGGCCAGGCAGGGCTGTGTTGGCCCATCTGATCATACGCCTGTTTCCGTCTTTGGCGACCCAATGGTTCTCGTTATCATATGGAAAGTTGCCGAGCCTCAATTGTTCGAATACTTTTTTTACTGGCTCAACCTCCTCAGGGATCAAGAAGAGGTCCCAAAAGAACCTTCCTCTGACCTCTCCAAACGAATAGCCTGTGAGTTGTTCACATGCCCTGTTGAAGCGAACAATTCTTCCTTCCCGATCCAATACGATCACGAGAGCTCCTGCGGTTGACAATACCGCTGCTATAAAATCACGCTCTCTGCGCAGGGCCTCTTCACTCTCTTTGAGATTTCTGAAGAGCACGGCAAAAGGCTTGGCCATACCCAACTCAATTATTGCCTTGTATATACAGTAAAAGGCGAGAACCTTCAGGAAGTGACCTATAAGATTGAAAAAACCATAAACATCCGCATACATGGTGAAACACCATTCCGAGGCAATCGTCAAGGAAATGGATACCACCAGCAGTCTGAAAACCGTAGGGTCCAGTTGATCTCTTTTCTTCAGCAGCAAAGCAATTGAGGCAATAAGAATACCTGCAATCACATATTCGCTTACTTTTTTAAAGGTAGTCAGCCCCTGCCCGGGCACAAAACAGGCAGGGAATATATCCCAGTAAAACACTGCCCCGACAATAAAAGAGCTTGCCAGAAAGTAGGCAGCAACAACATATCTTAGGCTCAGGCGCTTACCTAGAAAAAGAGGAGCTACAAGGAGCGATATACTTTGCAGATAACGAACCCCAATCCATAACTGCGTGGGCAGGTTCTCATCATATCCAGTAAATACTCCCATCCCCTTATAGGAAAGTGAATGAACAAGATCGAGTCCTCCAATAAAAAGATAGGCAACCCCAAGGAACAAAAGATAGTTATTATCCAGAGACCTCCGGACATTCCATATGAGCATGAATATAGCCACGCCCACAGCAGAACTGAACACCTCTGCCAGGGTGTGAAAAAGGAGATAACTAAACAGGGTCGTCAGATAAAGCCCGCCAAGAACAACTGCCCATACAAGGCCGAAAGCAACCGCTCTTTTATTGAGTTTCATAAACGTGCCCCTGTTGTTTGACACTGCTCATTGACATTAATGTCTTTATTTAAACGGTCATGACCGCAGGCATGGGCGCCTCATTGACGGTAAGCTTGAACACATCAGGCCGGCTGTAGTGACCGGCTGCGTCAAAGTCAAACTTGCCCCGGCCAATATCATCCAGATCAAGGTTTGCGGTCAGGATGGTTTCACCCTCGAAATAGGGTCCTGCAAGCACAGCACCCAGGGGATTGATAATAGCGCTTCCACCCCTCATAAGCACCGCCTCCGGGGAGTCACCCAGAGAGACTCTGACGGTTTCAGGAAAATCCTTCCTCCTGAGAAACTGGCAGGCAGTCAGGACAAAACATCGGCCCTCAAGAGCTATGTGCCTCATTGAGGAAATCCACGTCTCCCTGTCATCTGCCGTCGGCGCGCAATAAATGGCGACATTCTTGGCATACATGGCCATCCTTAGCATGGGCATATAGTTTTCCCAGCATATCACAGAGCCTATCCTGCCATAGGGGCTTTCAACCACAGTAAGGGTGGAGCCGTCTCCGAATCCCCAGATCATGCGCTCCATGGCAGTGGGCATAAGCTTTCTGTGCTTTCCCAGAAAACGGCCATCAGGACCGAAAAAGAGCACCGTGCAATAACAGGTTCCGAGCTCTCTTTCAATGACGCCTATAATCACATGAACGCCATAGTCCGCAGCCGCCTCAGAAAGACGCTGAGTCTGCGGTCCCGGCACCTCAATTGCCGCGTCGAGATAGATTCGGAATTCCTCGCGTCCTACGGGATCCCTTGCGCCCACAACAAGTCCGAAGTTAAGCCCCTTGGGATAACCGGGGATGAAGGCCTCCGGAAAAAGAATCACTCTCGCTCCTGTTCCCGCAGCCTCACCAATCAGCCTTATAGCTTTTTCAACGCAGGCATCAGTATCAAAAGGCACCGCACCTGCCTGAACCACAGCCGTCTTAACGGTTTTCTCCTTTAAGCCTTCCATCATCAACGCCTCCGGAAAATTATCTATTTATCTTTGCGAGTCTTTTCCCCAGATCCTCAGCCTCTTTCATAAGTTCTTCATTGGAATTGATTTCCCCTGCATTCATGGCGCTCCCGTAAATCATGCCCACTATCTTTGCCCCCACATAATTGAAAGCATCCTGGAAGCATCTCAGGGCGTTAACGCAACCTGAGGCAAAGGGATCCTTGTCTCCATAGGCCATGACTATGGCTATTTTTTTACCCCTGAAAGCATCCTTTACATATGCAGTAAGGGCAAAACACCGGTCCATGAAGATCTTTGTCTGTGCAGACATGTTGAACCAGTAAACAGGGCTTGTTATCACCCAAACATCGCTTTCGATCAATTTCTTGTATATTGCCTGCATGTCGTCATCAATGGCGCAACCGCGGCTGTCTTTTGCCTGGCAGGCATAACAGGACTGACAAGGCGATATGTCCATGTCGTGAAGAAAAACATAGTCCACCGTTGCTCCCTCTGAAGCCGCCCCGTTTCCCATCCGCTGCGCAAGAAGAGAGCTGTTGCCGTTTTTTCTAGGGCTTCCGCAAACAACAATTATTCTGGCATTTTTTTTATCAGTATCCATGGCAAAAACTCCTTTTGAATTAAAAAGTTATCTCAACATAATTTTCAGCCGGCAATCATATAGAATTTGAAGGCGTTTCAAAACACTCTGCAGCAGGGACTTTGAAGAGCCCAATATTGGATATACCCGCAAGGAAGGCTAGAAATGTTAAGGGGCCTTGCAGGCCCCTATGAAATCAATTCAGCTCCCTATTCTTCGAAAAGGATCTTGTGGTTTACAAGATTCATGGATTTTATCTTTGCTTTTACTATCTTCTGATCGCCAAAGATACCCATAATCCTCCAGTTGCCTTCGCCTTCGGGCTCCACCAGATCAACTGATTCCATTATTAGTTCCTCATTGCCATCCTTGACCATATAGGCGTTTGCCTCACACATCTTCTATTACCTCCTTTATTTTTCCATGCACCATGGACTGCACCAGATGAGGAAGCGGCTCCTTAACTATTCCCACTATCTCTACACGCTCCTGGGACAAAGGAATTAATATCTTGAATGCCTGACAGGACATGACAGCTTCCGCCATCCGTGCTGTTACCTCACCCATCATTGAATTAGGCCATGTAATGCTTATTGGCCCCACTACACAGTCTGCTCCGAGTACCATTCTGCACACTGAGTTTTCCCCGGAAGCAGCCCTGTTGGCTCCTGCCTTGAGCATCTGGGTCGAAGCTATGGCGTTTGTTCCCACGGCGGTAATCTCTATTGTTTCGCCAAAGGCATCCTTTAGATATTTAATGATGGTGGAGCCTATGCCGCCCCCCTGTCCGTCTATAACACAAATCTTTTTCAACGATCCAGCCATAGAGCAACTCCCTCAATTCTCCCAGCAAAAAACTCTATTCAGCTCATTCTCTCCCCTGTTCCGGCAAAAGTGCCGGGGTTTACGGAGCGATCATAAAATTATTTTCTCATAATTCCTCCTTCAATTCAAATACAATGGTTACCTCAAGGGTGACAGAGCCAGTAAAAAGCTGAAAAGAAGATCTTGGGGCATTATAAACAATTTGTTTATTGCCTCTCCGGAAGTAAGGCTTCTATATCATGATGTATGTATTTGCTTGACTTCTAAAAGCCCTTGAATATAAACGAGCCATAATAGAATGGTTTCTTTTTAGCTATACTTCAAAATAAACCAGAAAGGACAATATATCGTGTCGCCCACACTCAAGCCTCGAAGCAATTTTTATTGGAAGCCAATAAGCTATATATATTTTTTGAGTCTTTTTGTTTTCCTGGCTTTCTTTAGCGCAGGTGAAGCAATAGCAGCCTGCTGGGAGTGCTGGGGACCCGATTTGCCAGACCCATGTAGAAATACTCTTTACAGTGTGGCGGTGGTGCAGGGATCGAATGGAAATGATCTCTGGGCCGTTGGGGCAAAAGGCACAATCCTTCGATGGAACGGCACTACCTGGAGCAAGGTCGCTAGCCCCACGACTGAAATACTTCGCTCTGTAGCAATGGCAAACAGCAACCTCGGGTTTGCGGTTGGACACGGCGGATGGGTGCTTAAGTGGGACGGTACTTCCTGGGCCAAGTCGGATGCAAAGACCACCAACTGGTTTCGCACCGTCGGATTCGTCCCAGGCAGCAACGGAAGTAAGGCCTGGGCCGCGTGCGACTATGCGGGGGTCGGTTACTACATGAACTGGAACGGTTCGCAATGGGACATCAAGTTCGGAGGAAAAAACCAGATTTTTGGGACCACCCTTTGGGGTCTTTCCATGATAGACGCAAACAACGGATGGGCAGTGGGGGAGGCATTGCACCAAGTCTCCGAAACCCAATTGCAGATGAAAGGGCAGATAACGCGATGGAACGGCGCCAGCTGGAGTGGTACGGACTATCCAGTTGAAAAGGAAGGAAAACTTTACGGCATAGAAATGCTCTCAAATAACGAAGGCTGGCTTGTGGGAGAAAAAGGCATTATCGCGCGCTGGAATGGAACAACATGGAGTCAGTTGGCCGGCAGCCCCACTGAAAAGGATCTCAGGGCCGTTGACCTTCGCACGGCCAGCGACGGATGGGCCGTCGGAGAGGAGGGGACAATCCTCCGTTGGAACGGAACGGCATGGGCCTCGGTTGCCTCTCCAGTCTCCTATGACCTTTACGGAGTTGTTGCTATGTCAGCTACCGACGCCTGGGCGGTGGGTGAATTTGGAACAATCATCCGATGGGACGGAACAAAGTGGAATAAGTTATTTGCGCCGACAATCGGAAAACTTGAAGATATTTCCGTTGTTCCGGGGACAGACGGATCAGACATCTGGGCCTTGGGCGGCAGTAAACTGGTGCGTTGGAACGGAAGCGAGTGGCAGGCCGTTCAGGGTCCTCCTTCATCATCCTACTATGCCGTTGGTATGGTATCCCAGAATGACGGCTGGGCGCCTGGCCCAGGAGGCAGATTTTACCGTTGGAACGGCTCCTCCTGGACCTTGGCTGGCACATGGCAATCTGCTTACGAGATACAGATGCTTTCAGCCAATAACGGTTGGGCTGTAGGATGGAGCGGCAAGATCCAGCGATGGAACGGCACCGATTGGTCCTTAGTGACATCGCCGACTACTACAATGCTTCAGGCTATCTCCGCTGTGGGAACAAATGACATATGGGCCGCAGGGTACAGCGGAACCGTAGTGCGCTACAACGGTACAGCCTGGTCCATTGTCAACACGCCCGATGCAACGGGATTGAATGATGTGAGCATGGTCTCCGCAAGCGACGGCTGGGCAGTCGGATTTGTTTACTACGCAAACAGTCAATGCCAGGGGCCTTTCCTGCGCTGGAACGGAACATCCTGGACAAGGCCTGTATACAGCCAGGCATCAAAGACACTTTATGGTGTTTCTCTGGTCCAAACTCCCTCCGGGGCTACAGGCTGGGCAGTGGGAGACGGTGGCGAGGTCTATCAGCTCAAAAACGGTGCCTGGACCGCAGGGTGCACTTACACTGCCAACAGTCTTTACGGTGTAGCATTGGTGTCCCGCTATGAGGCCTGGGCAGTGGGGGATGGAGGAGTCATCCTCCACTGGGTGGATCCCAGCCGCCCTGCAACAGTCCCGACTGTAAGCACCAATGTTATTTCCTCCATAGGTGACAAAAGTGCCACAGGCGGCGGAAATGTTTCCTCCACCGGCGGAACCTCCGTCACAGCCCGAGGGGTGTGCTGGAAGACCTCCCAGAACCCAACAAAGGCAGATACCTGCACAAGCAACGGGTCGGGTACCGGTGGCTTTTCAAGCACCATAAGCGGACTTGCTCCCTCAACCACGTATTATGTAAGGGCTTACGCCACAAACAGCGTTGGAACTGCCTACGGATCAAACAGATCCTTCACGACGGGAGCCGCCAACAGGGTTTACGTTGACACTGACGGGATATGCGGAAACCGTGTGCCGTGCTTTGAAACCGTTGGATCTGGATTCGGACAGGCGGGTGAAGGCGCAAGCATAATGGTAATGCTGGGCAATTATCCTGAGTCCCTGGACATTGTGGTGGATAAGCAGGTGATCATCAATTTTGGATATGATTATGATTACGCTACGACTTCAGGCAGTTCTGTTCTGGGCAATATCATCCTGAAGGGAGGACCGGTTACCTTTTCCGGCCAATTGACCATCGGTGGTCCTGGAGTCGCAGCCTCACTGAATACAGAAACTTTTACCGCTGTGTCATCCCGGGAAACTTCAAAAATCCTTTGCTTATCCCCTGCTTCCAGTCCATCCGCCGCCTTCGGATTTAACACACCTGAGGGAGCCCTTTGGGAGCTTTTTGCCTTAAGAGGGCAGCTTCCGGCTGAGTCCACAACAGTCAAAGATAATCCAGAACTCAAGTCCGCGCTTGAGGAGGTTGTCATTCACTTTTATCGCACCATTCTGGGTAGAGCCCCTGATAAGCAGACGCTGGACCTCTGGGTAAACAGCTATCTTGGTTATTTTCTGGACCTGGATGTGGATATAAGCCTCGCTGCAGGACAGATGGGGCGCATGATGTTCAGGTCTCCCGAGTACGAAGGACGAAATCGAAGTGGTGCTGAGTTTATTACCGACTGCTATTCTGGATATCTTTTTCGTGAACCGAATCAGGAAGAGATTTCTGCTCATGCCAAGCTGGACATGGAGCATACTACGGCCCTGGTTTCAGGATCGGAGGAGTTTAAGGCTCTTCTGCATAACGGATTTCAAGGTTTTTGGGGAGATCCTCTGAAAAACCAAATCTCCCACATCTATCTGGGTCTCCTTGACCGTCTTGCCTGGGGAGACGAGCTTCACTACTGGACCGTGCGAATGGAAGACATCAAGGACAGGCGAGCAGGATCTCAAATGTTAGGGGAGGCGATTGTTGAGTCCGAGGAGTTTATATCACTTCACCCTCGCGCTTCAGAACAGGCCGAAAGTCTTTACCTTGCATACACGGGCAATTTTGTCTCGCGAGCTGAGGCAGGCTTTCTTGGCCTTGAAATCGAATCGGGACGTCTGACTATTGGAGAGTTGATTCGGTTTCTTTCAGGAACAGCTGAACTCAACGATCTGCGGTTCAATTATAAAAATCCTGTGCCTTGACATGCCGCTCAAAAATGGGATTTTGATTTCACCTCGGCCTGTAAGGATATTTTCAGAAGCACATTAAGCGCCTCCGCGCAACAGGGATTCTATAACGGAGCGCACTATGTTTTTCATGCTGACATTGCCGAAACAGAGCCACTTAATCTTGAGGTCTTCCTTAAGATGCAGATCCTTCATTATCCCGGATTCATCCATTCCTCGTATTGCAAGGTCTGCAACCTTTCCATAAAGGTCCTCAAGGTATTGCAGTTTTTGGGCAATAAACTTCTTCCCGTCTACCGGCCTCGGGTGATGGGAGCAGAAGAGTGCATCAAAATCCAGGGACATTACCTTTTTAAGCGAATTAATCTGGTCCAGAATTTTTTCATCGGCCCTGAAGTATTTTATCTGGCTCGACAGATAAAGATCGCCGGAAAACAGCCATCCCTTTTCCTCAAACAGATATGCCGTATGATCCTTTGAATGCCCGGGGGTGTAAACTGGAACAATACGCAGTCCATTTTCTTCAAATGCGCCTGGAGGCAGTGTCTTTATTTCCACAGGTGTCGCCGCACCCCACATGAGATGCTGGTATGGAAAGATCTTGTACGGACGGGAAAGTTTTTCCGCAGTGCGGCGTTCCCCGTAAATGGGGATCTTGAATTTCGCTTTTATTTCCGCGGCGTTTCCACTGTGGTCCTCGTGGTAGTGCGTTAAAAGAACGGACTTTATATTCTCCCTCTCCACCATCTCGAGCACCTGGGGGCGCATGTGGGCCAAGGCCGTGTCTATCAAAACCGGCCCTATCCTGTAGCAGATGGCAGTCATCATGGGGCGGCCCACAGGCGACCACCCGAATTCCCATCCAACCACCTCTCCAAAGTTGTGCCTCTTGATAATCTTCAAAAAGATTCCATTCCTTCCAAATACCCTTCTGTTGGCTCTGGACATTAACATAACTAATGCTGGCGTTCTCTTAAAATGTCAAGATTGGGATTCCCCGGCAAGGATGCTTCAATTTTATAGCCGTTTGTAGATGTTCGTCGCAAAAAATTAACCTGAGATTCAAAGCACATGAAGATGGAACTGCTAGATTCTTGACACATCTGGCTAAAGCTCGTATGGTCAGAAACCTATCTTTTGACCCGGGCAGCAGCCCATAAATGGAGCACACATGAAACTTAAAGATGTCAGACAGCAGGCAAGACAGCGATTCAATAATGTTTGCAGGGTATGCCGGGAATGTAACGGTGTTGCCTGCGCCGGTGAATTTCCCGGCATGGGAGGTATCGGCAGCGGCAGATCATTTATGAACAACTACAAGGCCCTTGCCAATCTGCGGTTGAAGATGAGGGTGATACATGAAGTTCATGAACCGGACACTTCCTTGACCCTGTGGGGAAAAAAATTGACCATGCCCATCCTTGGCGCGGCGGTTGCAGGAGCCAGAACGAACTTTCAGGGGATTCTTACCGAGGAAGAGCTTACCTGCTCCTTCATAATGGGTGCAATCCAGGCCGGAACAGTTGCCATGACAGGCGACGGACCTGATTCCGTCCAATATGCCGCAGGGTTGAAAGCTATCCGTGACGCCGGCGGCCAGGGCATACCCATAAGCAAACCCAGGGATCAGTCAAGTCTGATCCAGAATCTCAAAGAGGCTGAAAAAGCAGGATGTTTTGCAGCGGGGACAGATGTTGACGCAGCCGGTATTCTTCCCATGAGGGCCGCAGGGCACCCGGTTGGACCCAAAAGCGTCAATGAGTTGCGTGAACTGGTTAAGAGCGTTCACATGCCGCTGGTGCTCAAAGGAATCATGTGCGTAGAGGACGCATTAAGCGCCGCCGAAGCAGGAGCCGCAGGCATAGTTGTTTCAAACCACGGGGGTCGGGTGCTGGATGACGCTCCGGGAACAGCGGAGGTTCTTCCTGAAATCGCCCGGGCCGTGGGAAAGGACATCATAGTCCTCGCCGACGGAGGAGTTCGCAGGGGTGTGGACGTGCTCAAGATGCTGGCCCTGGGGGCCCACGCGGTTCTTATAGGCCGCCCCCTTGCCATAGGGGCAGTCGGCGCGGGCGCTGAAGGGGTAAGGCTGACCCTGGAGCATTTGCATAACGAACTTAAGGTCGCGATGATCTTTACGGGATGCGCCAATCTTATGGAAATAGGTCCCGGGGCATTATGGGGAAACGGAACAGGTACCCCAATGAATTCACACAGGTAAATATATGCCGGCGAAGCCTGATCTCATCCAGAAATTCGCTTTAATATCTACTTTGGCCATAAGTAATATAGATAGGCAAAATAAAAAAGTATTAAAACAATACCCTCTATTCTTCTGAGGGTTAATCCGGTCCACATTAGCGGCAGCAACAGTATTGAGAAACCTACCATCACAGCCAAGTCAAAATAGCTGATTCCCTTTGCACTGCTTGGTGATGCAAGAGAAGATATTCCAAGGATACCAAGCACGTTAAATATATTGGAACCCACTACGTTCCCTATGGCTATGTCCGGCTGCCGCTTTATGGCAGCTACGACCGAGGTTGCAAGCTCCGGCATGCTTGTGCCGGCTGCTACGATGGTTAGTCCTATAACTGCCTCGCTCACCCTGAAATGCCTTGCTATGAGGATGCAGTTATCCACAAGTATGCCGGAGCCGACTACCAGCAGTGCAAGACCGCCAATAATCCATATAAGATCATAAATAAGCTTCCCTGACTTTAAAGGAACCCCTTCCGAAAACTCCTTGAACATTTCATGTTCAACATCACGGCGGGCAAGGAATATGTTCAACCAAGCGTAGCCTATTATTCCGGCGAAGAGAAAAAATCCTTCGATTCTCCCAATGACCCCATTAAACATTAAAAGAGGAATGATGGCCGAGGCTAATATCATGAGCGGTCCATCAATCTTGATGATTTGAAGTTTAACCGGAACAGGACAAATTATGGATGTTATTCCAAGAATAACCCCTATATTAAGAATATTGGATCCTATAACATTTCCAACTGCAATATCGCCTTGCCCAGACAAATTTGCCTTAAGGCTAACGACAAGTTCGGGGGAGCTTGTACCAAACGCCACCACCGTAAGGCCGATCATAAGCGGAGTAAGACCGATCCTTAACGCGATGGATGCACTTCCCCGCACCAGGCCTTCAGCTCCCAGTGCCAGCAGAAAAAGGGCTGCTATTATTAAAAATGATGGTATTACCAAATCAAACCTTCCTTATCTTTCCTTGTTTGGCATCATTCCATGAAAAGCTCTTTACAGGGTGCCTTTCAATCTGTGAAAAATAAGTCTCCATCCAGGCATACACGGTGCTCGGGGACCTCTTCGGCAAAGTATCTCCTGTAATCCTCCTCACAAGCCTCCCTGATAAGATAGGTCTTCCCCTCTTTGGTCTGAACCATCTGGAATCATCCGCCCAGGAAACCATTATGGTAGTAATTGTCTCAATGAAAAGGGCCGGATGTCAGAGAGTGCCCGAATGCTTCGTGAAGCAGCTTTTTGTTTTAATAACAGAAGGAAACATTATGGTCAATGGGACGGGAACATGCTTTTCCCGAAAGCGGAAGCGTGTTAATCTTTATTTATTGGAGATAGTCACAGATGAAAACAAAGGACAAAAATAGGGCCATCGTAATAAAAGGAGCAAGGGAACACAATCTCAAGGGCCTTGACCTGGATATACCTCTTAACAGGATCACAGTGATCACCGGCGTAAGCGGCTCGGGAAAATCCTCCCTTGCCTTTGACACACTTTACGCAGAAGGGCAGCGCCGTTATGTGGAAACATTTTCCCCTTACGCCAGGCAGTTCCTGGAGCGCATGGACCGCCCAAAGGCCGATCGCATTGAAGGCATCCCTCCCGGCATAGCCATAGACCGAAAAGACCCGGTTAGAACCTCACGTTCAACCGTGGGGACCATGACTGAGATAACCGATTATGTAAAACTTCTCTTTGCCACCGCTGGAAGGCTCCATTGCGGGAGATGCGGAAAAGAGGTAATGCCGGAAGGCCCTGATGACGTGTGGAGGGCGATTGCGGCCCACGAAGGCGATGGAGAGGAACTGTTAATAACCTTTCCCTTTACCCTTGAAGAAGGAAAAATTTCTCAAAGTCTCCTTAGCCTTGCGCAGCAGGGATTCACCCGTCATCTCAAGGACTGGAGACTCGAGATGCTGGATGAAATTGAAGGCCGGAAGGAACGGGGCAAAACTATTAACGTTGTCATGGACAGGCTCCCCAAAGGAGATCGGGATCGAAAGCGGATTATGGATTCCATAGAGCAGGCATTCCTCCATGGTAAAGGAAGAATGGATCTGTGGATGAAACCGGATTATAAGCGCTCCTTCAGCAGCAGGATGGAATGCCCGAACTGCATGATAGCCTACTACCCGCCGTCACCCAACCTTTTCTCCTTCAACAGCCCCATTGGTGCATGCCCTTCGTGCCGCGGTTTTGGAAGGATAATTGACGTTGATCTTGATCTGGTAATTCCGAACAGATCCCTCTCCCTTGAACAGGGAGCCATAAAGCCTTGGGGCGGCAGGCAGGACAAAAGGATGGAATACGGGGATCTTTTGGAGTTCTGCAGGAAGGAGGGAATACCACTTTCCGTTCCATATGAAACCCTCACCGATAACCAGCGACGCCGCATCGAGGAAGGAACAAGCACCTATTACGGCATAAGGGGTTTTTTCCGCTGGCTTGAAACCAAAACCTACAAGATGCATGTGCGCGTCTATCTTTCAAGGTACAGAAGCTATGCTGAGTGCCCTGGGTGCGGGGGAACCCGCTTCAAGGATGAAGCCCTTCTATACCGTATAGGAGGGCTCACCATAGCACAGTTATACGGGATGAACGTAAAGAAGGCCCGGGAATTCATAAACAGTTTGGATTTTAAAGAGACAAATGAGGCGTTGCGTCTGATTACTCTTGAGATAGAAAACCGGCTTCGCTTTCTGGATGATGTCGGACTTGGGTATCTTACCCTTGACCGTCAGTCCAGAACGCTTTCAGGCGGAGAGGTCGCAAGGGTCGCAATGGCGGCGGCCCTTGGATCATCCATGGTTGACAGCCTTTATGTGCTTGACGAGCCGAGCATCGGACTTCATCCAAGGGACACAGACCGACTGACAGGCATTCTGAGGGGCATCAGGGACCTTCCCAATACGGTCGTGGCGGTGGAACATGATCCCTTCATAATCGCCGGAGCAGACCATGTCGTGGACCTCGGCCCGGGCGCTGGGACCGCAGGGGGTCAATTGATGTATCAGGGTCATCCCTCGCAGATGACTGATTCTTTGACCGGTGGGTATCTGAAGGGCCGCTTGAAGATCCCCGTCCCTGAAAACAGAAAAAGCCCTCAGCCCGGCAGGTGGCTTATCGTAAAAGGCGCATCAGAAAACAACCTCAAGTCCGTGGAAATAAGAATACCAATAGGGCTTTTTGTGTGTATCACAGGTGTCTCGGGATCAGGAAAATCAACCCTCGCCGAGGAAATCCTTTACAAGGCCATAAAACGGGCAAAGGGAGATAACCAGGGAAAGCCCGGGGCATACGGTTCAATGGAGGGGCTTGAATTTCTGGAAGACGCCTGCATGGTGGACCAGCGCCCAATCGGAAGAACCCCAAGGGCCAATCTTCTAACATACACCGGAGCCATGACCCATATACGGACAGTCCTGGCAGGAACGCCCGATGCCAGGGCTAACGGTATAAGTGTCTCGGATTTTTCCTTCAACAGCGGGACCGGAAGATGCCCGGTCTGCAAGGGAGAGGGATTTCAGACGCTTGAGATGCAGTTTTTATCGGATGTGAGCATTGCGTGTCCTGAGTGCAACGGCACTCGATTCCAGAAACACATCCTGGAGGTTACCTTCCAAGGAAAAAACATTCAAGACATACTGTCCATGACCGTGGATGAGGCTGTGCAATTCTTTGCAGACAAACCCCCTGTCATTAAATGTCTTACAGGGGTACAGGCAGTGGGACTCGGTTATATTACACTGGGTCAGCCTCTGAGCACCCTTTCCAGCGGCGAGGCCCAGAGGCTCAAGCTGTCCAGACACCTGGTGGAAAAAAAAGGAGGTCGCAGGCTTTTCATCTTTGATGAACCGACGACCGGCCTGCATCTGGAAGACACCGCAAAACTCCTCAGCGCCCTTTTTGCCCTTCGTGACAAAGGAAACACCGTTCTTGTAATAGAGCACAACATGGAGGTGGTCAAGACCTCGGACTGGGTCGTTGATCTTGGTCCGGAGGGAGGAGAGGCTGGAGGCGAGGTGGTTGCCTGGGGTCCGCCACAGGAGGCTGCGCTTTCCGATCGGTCTTTAACAGCGCCGTTTCTAAGAAACGCTTTGGAAGGAAAAGAATGGGTTATGCCCCATGGCTCTTTAAAACCCGCAAGGGTATGTGAGGATGCCGAAGGGGGCTGGAGCCGACCAGATGAGATTGCAATAAACGGGGCCAGGGAGCACAATCTCAAGAATCTGACCCTTTCCATACCCAGAAAACAACTCGTTGTTATAACAGGAGTTTCCGGATCGGGAAAGTCAAGCCTAGCGTTTGATATACTTTTTGCGGAGGGCCAGCGCCGCTACCTGGAGACCCTTGCTCCATACGTTCGCCAGTATATGAGGATTCTTCAAAGACCTGACGTGGACTCTGTATCCGGAATTCCTCCCACGGTTGCCATAGAACAGAGGATAAGCCATGCAAGCAGGCGTTCAACGGTTGGTACCCTTACGGAGATATATCATTTCCTGCGGCTTTTTTTCAGCAAACTGGGCACCCCTCATTGCCCGAAATGCGGACGCAGTCTTGAGGCGGGAGACAGGGACGCTATCATTTCTATGATATTAGAACGTCATGGAAAAGAAGATGCACTGATTCTCGTTCCCAAGCTTGCAGGCAGAAAGGGTTTTCAAAAAAAATTGATCATGGATGCACTGAAAAAAAACATAACAGAGGCCAGGATTGACGGAAAAATCATTTCCCTTGAAAAAGGCATGGCCCTTTCCCGACACGCTGAACACACTATAGACCTGATAATGGGAAGGCTCGCATCAACCGATCCTAAGGGTCTCCTTGAAATGTCCCTGCAGGAGGGAGAAGGGACTGTGCTGGTAATGAGAGATGAAAGATCCGATGAGATTTACAGCATTACCGGAACTTGCCCGCAGTGCGGGATAGGTGTGCCTGAACCTGACCCGCGGCTCTTTTCCTTTAACACCTCCAGGGGGGCATGCCATGAGTGCAAAGGAACGGGGACGGTGGGCGAGGAGTACGACAGGACCTGCCCAAGTTGCAATGGAAGCCGACTGAAGAAAGAGGCCATGGCCGTTACCGTATCGGGAATGAGCATCTGGGACATGGTTAGTATCCCAGCCGTGGATCTGCTAGCATCCTTGCGCAGGCTGCTCCTGAGCAGGCAGGCAGAATCCATAGCTGCTCCTTTGATAGCAGAAATAGCGGTACGATTGTCCCTGATGGAGAAGCTAGGAATATCCTACCTTGAACTCAGCCGAAGCGGTGATACCCTATCGGGAGGAGAGGCTCAGAGAGTAAGGCTTTCAGCACAGCTCGGATCGAATCTCACAGGCGCATGCTATGTGCTGGATGAGCCTACAATAGGGCTACATCCCAGGGACGGCAAGGCCCTTATTTCCGCACTTGAGGAACTGAGGGACAGGGGAAACTCAGTTGTGGTGGTTGAACACGATGAAGAAACCATCCGAAGAGCAGACCATATAATAGATATAGGTCCAGGAGCTGGAGCGTCGGGTGGAAGGCTTGTGGGAAGCGGTAATCCTTACAGGATAGCGGCCATAAGCGAATCCGTCACAGGCCGTTATCTTGATGGAAAACCTCGAGTTATAACCTCCCGCCTCAGACCTTACAGGGAAGCAAGTCAAATCTTTGTCCATGGGGCATCTCTACACAATTTGAAGAATATTGACGCGGCCTTTCCCCTTGGATGTCTGATATGTGTAACAGGTGTTTCCGGCTCAGGTAAAAGTACCCTTTTAAAGGACGTGCTCTACCGGGGGATTGCATCATGTCTTGCCGGTAATCCACAAGAGCCTTCAGGCTGCAGGGCCTTAGAGGGATGGAGCGATCTGAAACGCATCGTAGAGGTTGACCACAGTCCCATAGGACGCACCACCCGCTCTGTGCCCTCTTCATACGTGGGATTCCTCTCGCGGGTGAGAGAGCTTTTTTCCATGGTACCGGAATCGAGGTCCAGAGGATACAAACCTGGGCGTTTTTCTTTTAATGTTTCCGACGGAAGGTGCGAGGCATGTAAGGGACATGGAAGCGTAAAGGTTTCCATGGGCTTTCTTCCTGATGTATATGTGAACTGCGAAACCTGTAACGGTAAGAGGTTCAATCCCGATACCCTTGCGATCAAGTACAGGGGGAAAAACATCTCGGAGATCATGGAGATGACGTTTGAGCAGTGCGCGGCCTTTTTCGCTTCTGTCCCCGAGATAAGAAGGGCAGCCGACTTTGTTTCGTCAATAGGGCTTGGTTACCTTCGCCTGGGACAACCAAGTCCAACGCTTTCGGGAGGAGAGGCACAGAGGATTAAGCTTGCCGAGGAGCTTTCACGAAAAACCACCGGCCATACATTTTATATATTAGATGAACCAACCACCGGTCTTCACATGTCCGATGTGGAACGTCTCATCTCCGTTTTGCAGGACCTGGTGGAAAGGGGAAACACAGTAGCCGTAATAGAGCACAACATGGCGATCATAAAGGAAGCCGACTACATAATTGACTTGGGCCCGGAAGGGGGGAAAGGCGGAGGGAGGATCACGGCTGCGGGATCACCCATTGAGCTGGTAAAAACAGAAGGGCAATCCCACACGGCAAGATTCCTTAAGACCTACCTTGGAACATAGAGGGTCTTGTAAGGGCTTCAATAATTAAGACGGTTCTTTATTGCCTATGTCTCGCTTAATAGCTAATATGTTTTTTAATGTTAGGGCAGGCATTCATAAAGCTAATGACGGTTAGGTTATGGATACAGAATTTCATTATTGGGTGACAGGCATAATAGCAAAGGCGGCCGGCTTTTCAAATGATGAAGCTTTTACCATTGCCTGCAGCTCTGAGTATGTGGATGAAAACGACATATCCTATAGCATTTGTGATCGGCGAAGTGAAAGGATTTACAGGAATTTTATCAGTCAAACAGTCAATATTTTTAAACCCAAAAGCAATCTGCTCAGGATCTATCCAATCTTCCACTTTGTGCCCGGTGATCCCTTTGCAGAAAGCGCAAGGAGAAGGGACGGAAAGATGCACCTTCTCAACACGACTCCCAATGGAGAAAGTGCTCTTGAAATGCTTTACCGGGCTTTTGCGGCCCCTGAAAGAACAAGGCTCTATCGAATCGGCATAGCCACACATGCCTATGCCGATACATGGGCGCATCAAAATTTCGTTGGATGGCACGATTCCTTCAACCACATGGACCTTGACCTCAAACCCAACATAGGCCATGCGGACGCCGGACATCATCCGGACTGGATGGCACACCTTTGGTGTGACAACAGGCTGGTGGAAAAGGATGTGGACAACCGTTCAAGATTTCTTTCAGCCGCCAATCATATATTTCAACACTATTGTCGATATCTTGGATCACAGGACAGGCAATTCCGCCCAGAAGAATGGGGAGAAGTCCGGAAACTGATGGAATCCGTAAACGATCCTTCTTTCACAGGAAACAAAAACCGGCATAATGAGGAACGAATAAAAAAATACAGAGACTTTGCTCCATGGCTCCCTGAATTCGATGAAAGGGTCTGGTTTTCTGACGCAGTCGATACGTTAGTTTACGGACTTCCCGACAGTCACCATGACCTTGTTCCAACGATATTCAAGGACCGCTATTTCTGGAAAGAAGATGTGGTAAAAGAAGAAACACCATGGTATCTCTTTCAGGAAGCTGTGAAGGCCCACGAAAGATATGCAGTCAAGCTTCTGTCCCCGCTTTTCCTAAACATGGGATTCGATCTTGCGCGGATATAAATATGCCCAATGTTTATTGCCATTTTTGGAGCAACAATTTTTCAGCAGTCAAGGAGTGTTAACGGCAGTGAAAATAAGGAAAAAAACCAATGAATGAATCCAGGCGGAGGTCCATTTTATGCCCGGGATGCAGAAGGCTTATCTCAGGGGATGAGCAGGTCTGCCCGTACTGCGGGATTTCACGGCCAGGCTCTGGTATAACATCTTTTATTTGGGCAGGGATGAATGCCTGGAAGCAAGGAGCCATTAAGCTTATTATTGGAGCAAATATTGTTTTATTTGTTATTTCAATCCTCATTGGAATAAAAGGGACCTCTTTTTCCATACAGCCCTTTTCTTTTCTTGCTCCAGGAAACAAGGTCCTCATCCTTCTTGGAGCCACAGGCGTCTTTCCAATTGACTCCCTGCACAGGTGGTGGACACTCGTTTCAGCCAACTACCTGCATGGAGGCCTCCTTCATCTGGTATTCAACATGCTGGCATTTTCACAGTTGGGAACTCTTGCAACCAGGGAATACGGAACCTCAAGGATGTTTGTCATTTATACCGCAGGCGGCGCAGCAGGATTTCTGATCTCTTATGTGGCGGGAGTAAGTCTTACCATAGGGGCTTCCGCGGCCATCTGCTCACTTATTGGTTCCATGCTTTATTACGGCAGGAGCAGGGGAGGAGTTTATGGCGATCTGGTCTACAGACGCATTGGAGGCTGGGCGGTGGGTATCTTTCTGTTCGGTCTGCTCGTCCCGGGTATCAATAACTGGGGACATGGCGGAGGACTTGCAGCCGGGATAGGGCTTGGATATGTTCTGGGCTATGAAGAAAAGAGGAGAGAATCGCATCTTCACCGGACGCTTGGAGGCATCTGTGCCGTGCTGACCATGGCGGTCCTTTTTTGGGCATCAGGCTCCACCATCTATTATCTGGTTTCAGGAATATGAAGGCGAACATATGAGGCGAAGGGGAATGAGGAAAGGACCAAGGAAAAGGCCTTTCCCAAAAGAAGATATTTCTCCCCCAAAGGAGAAAAGCAGGTCCCAGCTCAAACGCGAGATGACAGCCCTTCAAAAGATCGGCGAAGAGCTGGCGGTGCTTTCTCCGCAACTGATTCCCTATGTGGAGCTTCCCGAGGAAATACTTGAAGCCGTTGTCTCGGCAAGATCCCTGAAGCCCTGTGAAGCGCGCCGGAGGCAGCTTCAGTACATAGGAGTCCTCATGAGAAGGATAGCTCCCGGGGACATGGAAGAACTGGAGAAGCGGTTAAGGCGCATCCAAAAGACCGGACGCAGACCTAGCCCTTTACCCTCTGATGGTTCTTCCTCGGCCTGATAATGGGAATGGGACCTTTGAAGACACGGTAGTTTGTGAACAGATATCTCAGAAGCGAAAGAATGGTAATAAAGGTGGTAAGCAGCATCAGATAATAGGGAAGAAAAGAAGACAGGGAAAAAAGAATCCCTCCCCCTTCCCCCTGCAAAAAGGCCTTGAGATTTCCAAGGGCTACATCCCATCTGGTTGTTCCATAGGAAAGACCCTCATTATATTGAAGGTTTATGAGAGATCTCTCCTTGACGGTTATTACCATGAAGCTCATTAAGATTACAATAATACTGAACATCTGAAATGCGGTTTTGAGCTTTGCAAGACGGGATGTTCGCAGTACACTCCCCTGGTACCGTGAAAGATGACGCAGCATGGTTATCAATATATCTCTGGCAAGGATGCACAGTACCGTCCAAAGAGGTATCTGCTCGGAGAGGAATATAAAGGTAATAAAGGCCCCAAGCACCAGCAGCTTATCGGCCAGGGGATCCAAAAATCTTCCCAGATCCGTCTCCTGCTTGAGACGACGGGCCAGATAGCCGTCTATGAGATCGCTGAGCGAAGCCATGGTAAAAATAATAAATGCCGCGACTCTGCTTGCCTGGGAGGGCTGAAAGATAAGATACACGAATAAAGGAAGGAGCAGGACCCTTACCGCCGTGATCACGTTTGGGATGTTAAGGCTTTCTTCTCTCACAGACCTGGTGACAACCTCCTTGCTTCCTTAGGCCCTTTTCTCAAGCGATTTGATCGTAAAACACATTTCCTGAAAGCAACATTGAAAGAAAATTAATGTTAAATTCATTGCAATGCAAAGAAAAACTTCCGGAGGCAGTAAACAGAATGAGGCAAAATTTCACAGCCACCTGCTCCCCTGGCCTTGAATCCCTGCTTGCTCGGGAGCTCCAGGGACTCGGGGCCGAAGAAGTTAGCTGGGAAGCCGGCGCCGTTAAATTCCAAGGAGACATTGAGACTGCTTACAGGGCATGTCTATGGTCACGGTTTTCAAGCAGAATTTTACTCACCCTCGCGCGTTTTGAGGCGCCCGACGAAGGGAGCCTTTACGATGGAGCAAGGCAAGTTCCCTGGAATCTTCACATAAGCCCAAGCGGGACCATGGCGGTGGAGACCGTCTCCAGGAAAACCCCTCCTTACCCTGCCCATTTTGCAACCCTTAAGGTTAAGGACGCTGTGGTGGATCATATAAGGGACTGCCATGGGATAAGGCCTTCTGTCCGTACTGAACGGCCTGACGTCCGTGTCCATCTTTTTCTGGATGGATTCAGTGCCGATATCTCCCTTGACCTTTCCGGAGAAGGACTACACAGAAGAGGTTACAGAAGCCGGTCAGGGAGAGCGCCCTTAAAGGAATCACTCGCCGCGGCTGTTTTGAGGTTCTCAGGGTGGCCCGACCGGCCGGGCCAGGGAGGAACCCTGCTTGATCCCATGTGCGGATCAGGCACCTTTCTCATAGAAGCGGCACTGATGGCTATGGATTCACCCCCCGGTCTGGGAAGGGATTACTTCGGTTTTTTAGGATGGCTCGGCCATGATCCCAATCTGTGGTCAAGCATGCTTAAAGATGCAGAAGAAAGAAGACAGGCAGCAAAAAAAGGGGTAATCCCGACCATTGTGGGATATGACGCCAGCAAACAGGCAGTAAAGGAGGCCAGGGAAAACATAGCGAGAGCAGGGATGGAGAACGTTGTGTTTGTTGAACAAAGAGAACTCGCACACATAAGGCCGCCTTTCATCCCCTCCGGAGTGGCTGGAAGGGAGGGTTTGCTGGTCGTAAACCCGCCCTATGGTGAGCGGCTTGGCAGCCAGCTTACGGCAAAGTTCCTTTATCGCTGCCTTGAGAGAAAACTAAGGGAGGAATTCTCAGGATGGAAGACGGGAGTACTATCCCTTCGTTCAGGCATAGCGTTTGATCCTAATATGGAGTCTTTAAGTCGGGTTAAGCTTTATAACGGTACTCTTCCGTGCGAACTCAGGGTGCTGAGGGTACCCGCAAGCCATGCGAAGCCCCAAAATACCCCGTTGAGAGTTTCTAAGGCAGATTCATCTTTTCAGACATCCTTTTCCAATCGCCTGAGAAAGAACATCAAATCCATACAGCAGTGGGCGGAAAAGGAGTCTTTGGAATGTTACAGGATATATGACGCCGATATACCTGAATACAATGTTGCCGTGGACGTATACGGACAAGATGTGAGGCTTAAGGAATACGCCCGGCCCCATTCAGTGGATCCTTCAAAGGCGACCCGGAGACTTGAGCATTGCGTTGAAGCGGTAGTCGAGGTTTTAGGTATAAAACGCCAAAGGCTTCATCTGATCGCCTGGGGAGATGATGGAAAAAAGAAAAGGTGCTCCAATATTGGATGGGTTAAGTCCTTAAGGGAGGCAAGGGAAAAGGATATGTTCTTTCTTGTTGATCTTGAGGCATATCATGAATGCGGTCTGCCTTTCGGGCAGAGGGTTATAAGGAAGTTTTTAAGAGATCAGGCAGGAGGGGCCAGTTTCCTGAACCTTTTTTGCCGCTCAGGGGCCGCAACCGTATGTGCGGCAATGGGTGGATGTGCCGGAAGCGTCTCCGTTGACCCACTCACAATCAACGTGGAATGGAGCCTCTGCAATCTGGCTCTCAACGGGTTCAGCCCGGAAGTACACAGGGTCGTGGCCGCCCGGTGCACGGACTGGCTGAAGACTCAGAAAGCAAGATTCGACCTTATCTTCCTTGATATGCCTAATCCATTCCGCAACAGACAGATCGAGCCTGTGGCCTTATTAAATGCGGCCGTATCAATACTTTCAGAGGGAGGGAAGCTCATATGTTACACGGGGACAAGGATCGCCGGCTTCACTCCAGGGAACATCAAGGCGCCTTACTTACAGGAGATATCAGAGGCAATTTTCCCCCGGGACCTTTGCCGCAGCTCGGGAGACCACAGATGTTGGCTTATTTCGCGGGAGCCTCTTCCGGCTTTTGAAAGACCCTGATCTTACAGTCTACCCCCCGCCTCAATGTTGCCTTGTTTCATGAGTCGGCTTGAATCTTCAATTCCTTCTCTCCTTTTGAGGAAATAAACCGCCAAATAGGTAAGCGGTGTGGCGGCAATTTCGTACAAGCACTTAACAAGCCATTGGGTGACGGCAGTAATTAGCAGGCCCACAGTAGGGATAGTTCCGGCAAAGGCAATTGTAATAAAAATGAAGGAATCTATCCCCTGACCTACCAGGGTTGATCCGACAGTGCGAGTCCACAGCCATCTTCCACCTGTAGCAAGCTTCATTCTTGCCATTACATATGCATTGGCAAGCTCTCCTGCAAGGTATGCAAAAAAAGATGCCACAAGAAGACGAGGTGTAAAAAAAAGGATTCTTTCATAGGCAGCCTGGCCGTCCCAGAACTGGGCGGGAGGAAGCAAGCCGCCTGCCCATATTGCGGCCACCATTATGATGTTGCAGAGAAATCCAAGCCATATGACCCTCCGGGCATGTCCATAGCCGTAGATCTCTGTAAGGACATCTCCTGCTATATAACTTATTGGGAAGACAATTATTCCGGCAGGCAATATTATTGCCCCAAATGAAACAAGTTTAACGGAAATGATATTTGCTGTCAGAAGCGCTGTCAGAAAAAAAACGGTAATGGAGACAAACCAGATGGAGTATCCATTTGAAATACCGCCTGCAGATTTATCCATATTCGGAGCTCCTTAACCAGGTCTATTTATTGTCTTATGACCACTTTTGTGGGCGGGCCTTAACAGGTCGGTTACGGTCTTGACGGGATTGAATGTATCGGGGGGCACCTCCAAGAACAAGGTTATCCACCATGCCATTGCTCCATTCCAGAGGCCTGGAAGTTCAAGGGCCTTGAGATCTCTTCCATTGTGAGATTTTCTGGATATGAAAACCGCTTTCGGGTCCCTGTATTCTCTAAGGTCAAACTTCTCCCCTCGAAAGTTTCTGAGGCTGCATACAAGATCAACAGGGTTGAAGTGTGTCGAGGCGGCAAGAATTTCTCTTTGCTCCCGGTTATCTAAATTAATCTGTGCCTTTTCCACGATCTGAAGCCGTGTGGCTCCTGAATCGTCCTTTACCCAGAAAGGTCCCCCGCCCGGTTCTCCCTGGTTCTTGACCATTCCGCACACCCTGATGGGTCTGTTCAGCATGCCTTTTAGCCTGAAAGCCCTTTCATGGCTTGAAAGATTGCGGGAACTCAAGGGTATGGGAAGATTGAGAACTCCCCCCGCAAAAGATTCAGCATCCGAAAGCAGATCCTCCTCTGGATTATTCACTGAGAGGGCATTGAGAAACATGAAGACCCTGTCTCTTATATAAAGAAGGTACCCGCCCAGGATCTTTTTCCATTTCACTATCTCTTGCCTGCACTGATCCGGGACCACATTGTCTATGTTTGTAATAAAAACCACGTCGCAATCCATTTCATTTAAGTTGTCAAGCAGCGCTCCATGCCCGCCAGGCCTAAAAAGAAGGCTTCCATCGTCAAGCCGGAAAGGCACATTGTCCAGTTCAACAGCTATGGTGTCTGTAGAACTTCGTTGGACAGAAAAATCCAAATAATAAGTGACCTTAAGCCTATGCTCATAATTGGCCCTTACCTTTTGAAACAAGGCATTGAATCGCTCAAAATGCTCGGGTGAAACAGTCATTGCCAGATAACAGCGCCCCGCCGGGTCCGCTAAATAATGGGAGGCTTCAACAAGATGCTCCTCGAAGGATGTCCTTGCCCCTTCGGGATAATAATGAAAGGCAAGAAGCCCCTTTGGGAGCTCTGCATAATTAAGGCCTTCAGGGGAGAGTAGGGCATTGACAATACCATTGAACCGTCCCTTTTCCAAAAGTATTTCAATGTCCAGCCCCTGGGAATGCAAAACAGCCGAAAGATCTTTGTAGAATGCAAAATCCCTTATCCCATCAATGAAGGCAAGGAGATCCGCTGCGCCTTCCCTCTTAGCCTTGACCCCGGCAAGAACAAGATCCCTGGTTATGTCTCTGCCTGCCGACCTTTCGGAAAGCAGGGCCTTAAACATCCTTGTGGCTGCACCCGATGCAGGCACAAATTTTCCCCTTGAAATGGAATCTCCTTCTCTTTCATAGAGCTGTAAGAATTGAATCTTGGAACTTTCTTCCAGACATATGATTCCGTCCCCTGCAGTACAGGGACGAACAAGCCTTACAGCAGGAGGAGTTCCAGAGAAGAAATCAATCTGCTCTTCCACCTGCCCGAGGCTAAGCCCATGCAGCTTGATCTGTTCCAAATCCTTCTCAGTAAAAAACCCAAGACTCATTCTCGTATTCTCCCGAAAGTTTATTTCCCTAAGTAAAATATCATTGGAGTCCCTTTCTGTATAGTTGATAATATCAATGAGGCGCTGAGCAAACCGGAACCTCATCCATAATTGCATGAGCATTGATGCCGTGTTTACTGGAAATATAGCAAGATCCGCCTTAAATTCAGTAACCGGAGCAGGCATGAATGGAAACCGGGCCCTTTTTTTTATAGAATTTCGAAAAAAACAATCTATAATATTAAGATAAGTTACATTAGATCCGTTTTTTTACGGAATATCTCAGGATTGACAGATAAATTGGAGGTCGTTTCACTTTGAGTCCATTTTATAAAAACCTTGCCTTGTGGCTGGTCATCAGTCTTATGATGGTCATGCTTTTCCAGATATTCAAACAGCCCGGCAGGAGCAGCCCCCTTATTAATTACAGCGATTTTCTGGAGATGGTGCAGTCAGGCGGGGTGCTCCAGGTCACCATCCAGGGGGATCAGATAACCGGTCTTTCAGGTGAGGGACAGTTTAAAACATTTGCGCCAAAAGATCCCGAACTCATTCAGCTTCTTCGCAGCAAGGGCGTTAAGATCGCCGTAAAACCGCAGGAGGATTCTTCCTGGTTCCAGGTTGTTCTTTCCTGGGTCCCCATGCTGCTCCTTATAGGAGTGTGGATCTTTTTTATGAGGCAGATGCAGGTTGGAGGCGGAAAGGCCCTTTCCTTTGGAAAGAGCAAGGCCCGACTTATCTCAGAAAACCAGGAAAAGGTTACCTTCCAGGATGTGGCAGGAATCGAAGAAGCCAAGGGGGAACTTGAGGAGATTGTTGAATTCCTCCGAGATCCCAAGAAATTCACACGCCTCGGGGGGAGGATACCGAAAGGGGTTCTGCTGGTTGGCTCGCCCGGAACGGGAAAGACACTTTTGGCCAGGGCAATAGCCGGGGAGGCTGGGGTACCTTTTTTCAGCATCAGCGGATCCGACTTTGTTGAGATGTTTGTAGGCGTCGGAGCTTCCAGGGTAAGGGACCTTTTTCTCCAGGGAAAAAAGCACGCGCCGTGCATCATATTTATTGATGAAATTGACGCTGTTGGCCGCCACAGGGGCGCAGGTCTCGGAGGCGGACACGATGAGCGTGAACAGACACTCAACCAGCTCCTTGTGGAAATGGATGGCTTTGAATCCAATGAAGGAGTGATCCTCATCTCGGCAACCAACAGGCCTGATGTGCTTGACCCGGCCCTTTTAAGACCCGGACGATTTGATCGGCAGGTGGTTGTCCCTGTCCCTGATATCAAGGGTAGAGAGGGTATCTTGAAAGTCCATCTCAAGAAAAAACTGGTAGACGAAAATGTGGATATCTCAGTTCTGGCAAGAGGGACTCCGGGATTCACGGGCGCCGACATAGAAAACATGGTCAATGAAGCGGCACTGATGGCTGCCAAGCGAAACAAGGACAAGGTGGAGATGGTGGACTTTGAGGATGCAAAGGACAAGGTCCTCATGGGTGCCGAACGAAAGAGCATGATCATAAGCGAAAAGGAGAAAAAGATCACCGCATACCACGAGGCGGGGCACACCCTGGTCACAAGACTGCTTCCCAATACTGATCCTATACACAAGGTTACAATTATTCCAAGGGGAAGAGCCCTGGGGCTTACACAGCAGCTTCCTATGGATGAAAAGCATACCTATCCCAAAGACTATCTCATAAGCAACATCACCATCCTCATGGCCGGAAGGGCAGCGGAAGAAATAGTGCTTGAGATGAAAACCACAGGCGCCGGCAACGACATCGAGAGGGCCACCGAAATTGCCCGGAGAATGGTCTGTGAATATGGAATGAGCGATACCATGGGACCCCTTACCTTTGGCAGAGGAGATGAGCAGATATTTCTGGGAAGAGAAATAGCAAGGCACAGAGATTACAGCGAACTTACCGCCCAGCAGATAGATGCAGAGGTAAAGCAGATTGTAACAAGCGCCTATGAAAAGGCTGCAAGTCTGATAATGGAACACCTCTCACTACTGCATAAAATGGCCCAGGCGCTCCTGGATAAGGAGACCCTGGACAGTCGTGATATTGATGAAATAGTGCCTTCATCTAAAAAGGATAAGGCACAAGGACTGTCGCCTTCCGCTGCCGAGTTGTAAAGGGTAAAGTCAGCCATGTCACATCCCTTCACTTGGCGCGGTCGAAATCTCGACCTTGACCGCCGCACCCACGTCATGGGTGTCATCAATATCACACCTGACTCCTTCTCAGACGGAGGACTATATTTCTCCCATTCAAAGGCGATTGAACGCGGAATTCAAATGGCAGAGGAAGGCGTCGACATTATTGATGTAGGAGGAGAATCCACAAGGCCTTATTCCAGGCGTATACCCGTATCCGAGGAGATTGAAAGAGTCGTTCCGGTCATTGAGGCCCTGTCCCGGAAGGTACATGTTCCCATAAGCATTGATACCATCAAGGCAGATGTGGCAAGAGAAGCCCTGAGTGCAGGGGCATCCATCATCAATGATATAACTGCTCTCCGGTTTGATCCTCGAATGTCGGCCCTGGCAGCAGAGGCAGAGGTTCCGGTAGTTCTTATGCATATGAAAGGAACCCCCGAGGATATGCAGATGAACCCTGTCTATGAAGATGTGGTGACTGAAGTGCTTTTATTTCTCAGGGAAAGAACTGAGTATGCAGAGGCTTCCGGCATCAGAAGAAACCTCATCATCATTGATCCGGGCATAGGCTTCGGAAAGTCCTTCGATCATAACCTTACCTTGATAAGGAATCTCAAGGCCTTCACCAGTTTTGGAAATCCGGTCCTTCTTGGTACCTCCAACAAGGCATTCATAGGCCACATCCTTAAGAAAGGGCCAGGTGAAAGGTTGACGGGCACGATGGCCACGGTGGCCGCCGGGGTCATGAACGGTGCTAATATAGTCAGAGTTCATCACGTAAGAGAGGCTGTGGAAACCGTAAAAATTATAGATGCAGTTTTGAGGGGCCTAGGTGAAGGACCCCGGGAGGGCTGATAGATGCTTCTGTGCATAGACATAGGGAATACCAATGTGGTGATGGGTGTTGCGGATGGCGACGTCGTTCTGAGGCACTGGAGAATCAGGACAGAGCGGGAGATAACAAAAGATGAGCTTGGGATTGTTGTTTCAAGTCTTTTTATTTCTTCTCGCATTAGCGAAGAAAATGTCACCGATGCTATTATCTCCTGTGTAGTGCCTCCTCTTCTCAATACCTTTGAAGAATTCTGCCGCACCAGATTCGGAACAAAACCTCTCGTAGTAGGCCCCGGCACAAAGACGGGAATGCCTATACTCTATGATAACCCCAAAGAGGTGGGAGCCGACCGGATAGTAAATGCAGTGGCAGCTTATGAAAAGTACAGAGCTGCCCTTGTGGTGGTTGATTTCGGAACTGCAACGACCTTTGATTGCATATCAGGTGAAGGGGCCTATCTTGGTGGTGCGATAGCGCCCGGAATACTTATCTCGGCTGAGGCCCTTTTTCAGAAGGCCTCGAAACTCCCCAGAGTGGAGATCTTTGCAAGACCAAAAAGCATCATTGCAAAAGATACCATATCAAGCATGAATGCAGGTATCATTTTTGGCTATGCAGGGCTTGTGGACGGAATCGTAAACAGAATAAAAAGGGAATCGGGAGAGCATTTCAAAGTTGTAGCCACAGGTGGCCTTGCCCCGGTAATATTTGATGTTTCGGAAACGATTGACCATATTGAGGAGCTCTTGACTCTCCAAGGACTGATGGTAATATTTTCTCGCAACCGATAAATATCCAGGCCTTGCGGCTTTCCCTACCCTTAAGGAAATAAGCCTAATGTCCATGCATGTACGTTCCGACCCTGCTCTGCCATGGGGCGGCGAAGCCTATTTCGGATCAGGGCAGGAAAAACCAATTGCTGCAAGCAAGAAACCAGGAGTAAATTTTTGTCTGTTACGTTGCACAAAAACCCCTACAGGGCATCGCTGAAGGCTGCTCTTGAGTCAGGCAAAAGCCCAGTTCACTTAGTCGGACTAGCTCAGGAGGCTCAGGCATTTTTTCTGTCCGAATTTCTCCTCTCCCACAGGAAACCCTCCCTTTTAATCCTGCCAGGAAGGAAGGAAGCAAACCTATTCCTGGAGGATCTGCGCTTTTTCATGGCCGAGCCTGATACAGGCAGCGATGGCGGTAGAATTCATGAATTCCCGCCCTATGATATGTCTCCGCTTACAGGGCTCAGCCCTAACAGGGATGTGGTCAGAAAACGCCTCTGCGCGCTTTATGCATTAACAAATGAACAAGCTCCGGTGGTGGTGACCTGCCCGGAAGCCCTTTCTTACAGAATAATCCCCAAAGAGGTCTTTGCAAATTCCCTTGACTATATGGAAGTCGAGGAGGAAGTGGACCGTGAGCTTCTCATTACACGCCTTGAGCAGTCCGGTTATCAGAGGACTTCTCTTGTTGAGGAGGTAGGGGATTACGCGGTAAGAGGAGGGGTCGTGGACATTTTTTCCCCACTCTATGATCTGCCGTTAAGGTTGGAATTCTGGGATGAGCGCATAGAGTCAATAAGAAACTTTGACCCAATGAGCCAGAGATCCCTCCAACGTCTTAAAGATATTATCGTTATTCCAGCCAATGAGATAATCCAGGGAGAGGTCCAGATTACCAGGGCAAGATCCATGGGCAGACTTCCCATCAGGGCTGAAAACGAGGCGAGATTTCCCGGTCAGGAGGCATGGCTCAACCATTTTTATGATAGTCTTGGCACCGTCTTCGATTACTTACCTGATGAATCACTGAATATCCTGTTTTCTCCTCACAGACTCAAGGGAACCTGTCACAGGATAGCAGAGAGGTTTTCTTCAGATCTTGGGCGCTTCAGGGATCAGGCGGCGCAGCGGCGAACTCCTTTTCCCGAGACGGACGGTCTGTTGCTGACATACACAGAGTTGCTTGAAAAGTTAAGCATAAATCAGGTCCTGGAAATAATGGAACTGGAACTGGCCCTGGGGGAAGAAAAACATCATGAAATAATAAAAATTCCATCAGTTTTCAGCAAGGATTTTGATTTCGAGGTCCGCAGCCCCACCGGGATCAGGGTATCACTGGCGCCCCTTGCTCAGAGAATCGAGACATGGGTTACCCAGGGATGCAAGGTAGTTATTGTAACAAGAACTGAGCAACAGGGCAAACGACTTCAGGAAATCCTTGACAACTATGGAGTTGAAACAAACAGCTTTGTTGAGGGTTGGGCAGATGTACCTGCCGGCGCTGGGCTTTCCATATGCGTCGGTAGGCTTTCCAGAGGTTTTATCTGGAAAGACTTAGGTCTATGCCTGGTCAGCGAAGACGAGATTTTCGGCCCCAAAAGCGGCAAGGCAAGATCGACAAGGGAATCCGCTCATGCGGCCATAACTTGGTCCAGTTTCAGCCAGCTCAAGACAGGGGATTTCATGGTACATGAGGAGCACGGCATAGGACGGTACGCAGGCCTTATTACCATGGAGATAGATCGCAAAATCAATGACTTCCTGTTGGTAGAGTATGCGGCAGGAGGCAAACTTTACATACCTGCCGATCGCATAAGCGTGCTTCAGAAATATGCCGGTGCGGAGGAAAACGACCCCAAGCTTGATCAGCTCGGAGGCCGATCATGGAACGTGGCCAAACAAAAGGCCCGCAGTTCGGTGAGAAAAATCGCCCAACAACTGGTTGAGGTTTACGCACTGCGCCAGCACAGGAAAGGATTTCAGTTCTCACCGCCTGATTCCTACTTCAGGGAGTTTGAGGCGGCATTTGAACATGAAGAGACCTCCGATCAGATAAAAACCATAGAGGACGTACTCAGCGATATGATGGCTGAAAGGCCCATGGATCGTCTTGTTTGCGGAGATGTGGGATTCGGAAAAACCGAGGTTGCGGTTCGAAGCTCCTTCAAGGCCCTTGTAGACGGAAAGCAGGTTGCAATTCTGGTCCCAACCACCGTGCTCGCAGAACAGCACTATGAGACATTTAGAAAAAGGATGGAACATTATTCTGTAAAGATAGGCGTCCTCAGCAGGTTCAAGTCAAGAAAAGAGCAGGCAGAGATCCTTGCGGGTCTAAGATCCGGAAATATCAATCTTGTAATAGGAACTCACCGCCTTTTGCAGAAGGACGTACAATTCAAGGATCTTGGCCTCGTAATCATTGACGAGGAGCAGAGGTTCGGAGTGAAACAGAAGGAGGCCCTCAAGAGATACAGGGCACTCGTTGATGTCCTTGCCATGACTGCAACCCCTATTCCCAGAACATTCCAGATGTCTTTAATGGGCATCCGAGATCTTAGCATCATTGAGACACCCCCTGAAGACAGGCTTTCCATTGAGACCTACCTTTCGCCATATGACGAGGCACTGGTTGAGAGAGCAATAAGATTTGAGATCGAAAGGGGTGGACAGGTCTTTTTCGTGCACAACAAGGTTCAAAACATTGATCTTAAGGCACAGAGGCTCAAAAGTCTTATTCCATCCGCCCGCTTTGCGGTAGCCCATGGACAGATGAAGGAAGGGAACCTGGAAGAGACCATGCTCAGGTTTCTTCGCAAAGAGATAGATGTGCTGGTGTGCACCACCATCATTGAGTCAGGCCTCGACATCCCCTCCGCCAATACGATCATCATCAACGAGGCTGACAGGTTCGGTCTTTCCCAGATTTATCAACTACGTGGAAGGGTGGGCAGATCCAAGGAAAAAGCCTATGCTTACCTTCTCATCTCAGAAGGGGTCCAGCTTACGAGGGACGCGGAAAAGCGGCTGAAGGCACTCATGGATTTTACTCGTCTCGGCGCTGGAGTTCATCTGGCGATGCATGACCTAAAGATCAGAGGCGGTGGAAATATTCTGGGATTTGCCCAGGCAGGCCACATTAACTCAGTGGGATATGAACTTTATCTCAAGCTGATCGAGCAGGCCGTCTTTGAACTCAAGGGGGAAGAATGGCACGAGGAAATTAATCCGGAGATATTGCTGCACATATCAGCTTATCTTCCAGAGGGATATGTGGCAGATACCGACATGAGGCTCAACCTTTACAGGAGGCTCTCTCTGGTTAAGGATGAAGGCGATCTTCACGCAATAGTGGATGAGATAAGGGACAGATTTGGCCCACCACCAATGCCTGTGTTAAATCTTCTGCGGATAATGTCCATAAGGATCTGCCTTAAAAGGCTCGGAATAACAAAGCTTGAGGTGGCGACCGGAAGACTGAGGCTGACCATAAGGTCTTCAGGGAATTCCACCGGTGTTTTGCATGATCTGATACCCAAAGGGACTGATTCATCTTCTAAAGATATGCAACATAATGAATTAACGGCTGAAAGGATAATTCATCTGGTCACGAAAGACCCAAAAAGATACAGGTTTCTCAAAGGCGATACCCTTGAGATTGCCGGCAGGGATTCCATATTCGAAAACGATCTCAATGAGGTCGAGAAGGCTGTAAGGGTACTGGAGAAAAATTCTTGCTTTTTCCTGTGACCTTGTTACGGTTATTGGTTTAAACCTGAATTTCATGCACGGGGGTGTCTGCCATGAAAAACATTTTCCCTCGATGGATAATAGCAACAATTCTGGTCTACTTTATTATAAATGGTACTGCCTGGCCGGAAATTTGTAACAGAATAGTTGCTTATGTCAACAATGATGTAATTACGCTTTATGAACTTGATAACAGGATGACTAAGCTAGCCGGAATGCAACTTGAAGAATTTAAAGCTAAAGACCCTCAAGGATATGCGGACGCAAGACGACAGGTGCTCAACCTTCTCATTGATGAAAAGATAGCCCAGGAAAGAATAAAGGAACTTGGGATTAACGTCACGGCCAGGGAGATTGATCAGGCCATAGAGAGGATAAAAGAAGACAATCGCTGGACCCAGGAAGACCTTTTCGAGAAATTGAAAAGCCAGAAATTGAGCTATGAGGAATACAGGGAAGGAGTAAGGACCGAACTTGAGCGGATGAGACTCATAAACCACGAGGTTAAATCCAAAATAATAGTACGTGAGGAAGAGATAGCCGAGTATTACAAGACCCACCAGGATGAATTCAACACGCCTGCAAAAGTTAGGCTTTCGGCCATTTTCCTGAAGGATAAGGCCAGCAGGACCCATGAAGATGCAAAATCACTGAATGACAGTGCAAGAGAATTGGTCTCAAGACTCAAAGGCGGAGAAGACTTTGGCGAGCTCGCCAGAGTTTTTTCCCAGGGTCCGGGCGCTTCGCAGGGAGGGGACCTCGGCTTCTTTAACACCGCACAGCTTGACAAGGAACTTCAGGAACTTGTTACCCAACTGCCTGAAGGTGGGGTCAGCGATCCCATAGTCAGGGCCAGCGGCCTTCAGATAATTAAGGTTACAAAAAAAGAAAAGGGAGGAACAAAATCCCTGGAAGACGTAAGGAATGCGATTTTTAACCTCCTATATAAAGAAGAGGTAAACAAAAGGTACAATACCTGGTTGGGAGAACTCAGGAAAAAGGCTTACACGAAGATAATCTTCTAAGGGTTGTTGCAGAAACACGGTCCGATTGTCGAAGGCACATTGAAAGGCATGCACGAAGACGGCTGGGAAAAAAAATTCACCGAAAACGGTATAAGCCTTGGCGCTTATCTCCTTTCCGAGCGTCAAAAAAAAGGATACTCCCTTGCCAGGATTGCCCAAGAGACAAGAGTGCGTCTTGAGATCCTTGAGTCAATTGAGAAGGAAGCCTGGGAAAAACTCCCTCCTCCCGCATTTGTAAAGGGGTTCTTGATTTCCTATGCCCGGGCATTGGACCTTGAAGAAAAGCAGGTCCTTGATATGTACAGCATGGCCGGGCACTCCCCAAAGCCTCTCAAGCCCTTGGCAAGAACGACAAAAACCGGGAGGGGATTTTACCTTTTCGTTATACCTTTGCTTGTGGTCTTGGCAGGGGCGATGTATTTCCTGGGGAAAGATTTTTTCCCGGGGTCCGATAAATGGATGGAAAGATTTTTTCCCGGGGATGAGGAAACTGCAAGGTCCATAGATCCTCCGGAAGAAAAAAAATCTTCCCCTTATGAGCCCAAACTCATTCAGGAATCCCTTTCCGAAGATCAGTACCAGCAAGATTTAAAGTATGAAATCCCCGGGCAAGAGATGATTTCCGATCACAAGGAACCTCTTCAAGAGACGGAGGCGGACAATTCTCCTCCATCAGATTCTCTTAAAACTCCATCTGATGCAAAGGAGCAGACAAAAGAAGGGGACCTTATACTTAAAGCCAAGGCTAGAAAGAGGACATGGCTGAGGATAATAGCCGACGGAGGGGAACCAAAGGAGTATATGCTCCCCCCCGGTAGTGAACGCCAGTTTAGTGCAAGAGAAAGGTTTGAACTTTTGATCGGGAATGCCGGAGGCATAGCTCTTGAATTAAACGAAGAAAAGATGGACAATCTTGGCGCGTTGGGAGAGGTGCTGAGAATAACGCTGCCCGATGACATGAAAAAGAGAGGTGAAACACATTAAGGTGGAAAACATCCTGGACATATTTGAGGCTAGGGGTTTAGTGGAACAGGTTACCGACCGAATCCTTTTGAAGGATCTCCTGGAGAGGCCAGTTACTTGTTATATAGGTTTTGATCCAACCGCGCGAAGTCTTCACGCTGGAAGTCTTCTTCCCATCATGTCCCTGATGCACATGCAGAGGGCCGGTCACAGGCCCATTGTTATTGTGGGAGGAGGAACCGCATTGGTAGGAGATCCCAGCGGCAAAACCGAGATGAGACCCATCATGACCAGGGAGCAGATCGATGAAAACGCAGAGGCAATTAAATCTCAGCTCTCCAGGTTCATTGATTTCTCCGATGGAAAAGCCCTGCTTGTCAATAACGCCGATTGGCTCACAGAGCTTCATTATATAGATTTTCTGAGGGATATCGGAAAGCATTTCAGCGTAAACCGTATGCTTGCAGCAGAAAGCTACAAGGCAAGGCTTGAAACAGGTTTAAATTTCATAGAATTCAACTACATGCTTCTTCAGGCCTATGATTTCTGGTATCTTTTCAGGCATTATGGATGTCGCTTACAGATGGGCGGGAATGATCAGTGGGGAAACATCCTGGCAGGGGCGGATCTTGTCAGGCGAATGGACGGTGAAATAGTGCACGGGCTGACCCTCCCTCTTCTCACCACCTCATCGGGAGTAAAAATGGGTAAGACCCACAAGGGAGCCATCTGGCTTGACCCGGAATTGACGTCTCCTTATGAATATTATCAATATTGGATAAATCAGGCGGATGAAGACATAGCCCGATTTATAGCTCTTTTCACATTCCTCCCCATGGATGAGGTAAAAAGGCTTGGAGCCCTTAAAGGGGCTGAACTTAACACCGCCAAAGAAATCCTTGCCTTTGAAACCACAAGCATCTGCCACGGAAAAGAGGAGGCAGAAAAGGCAAGGCAGTCATCCAGAGCGCTTTTTGGAACAGGTGATTCGGAATTTTTAGCAGTTGCTCCGACCTTCACCCTGGCAGCAGAGGTTCTTAATAAAAGTTTGGAGGCTTCTACCCTTTTCAATATGTGCGGCCTGTGCAAGTCCAAGGGGGAAGCCCGCAGGCTTATAGAACAGGGAGGAGCTTATATAAACGGGAAACAGGTTATAACAATTGATCAAAAGGTTGGCTCAAACGCCCTTAATAAGGACGGCGCCATTCTTTTGAGGGCAGGCAAGAAACGATATATGCGCATTGTTCCTGAGCCGTGAGGCCTGTAAATACAATGGAAGAAAGTGAAGATATCATCCTTGATGAGGATGCCGAGATAGAAGAGGGTGACCTTGACTCAGTAGCCGGTGTGGAAATGGTTCCTGCCATACCTCTTGAAGAAAACAGGGCAGTCATCCCTTATGATCCACTCCAGATTTATTTGATGGAGATCAAAAGATACAAGCTCCTCACACGAGAGGAAGAGATGGAGCTTGCCATCAGGGCTGTCGAGCAGCAGGATGAAAAGGCCATCTATACCCTTGTTACCTCCAACCTGCGGCTTGTAGTAAAAATTGCCATGGATTTTCACCGTTACTGGACCCAGAACCTCCTCGATCTTATACAGGAGGGCAACCTCGGTCTTATTCAGGCAGTAAGAAAGTTTGACCCATATCGCGGAATTAAGTTCTCCTATTATGCCTCCTTCTGGATCAAGGCCTACCTGCTCAAGTTCATAATGGATAACTGGAAACTGGTGAAGATAGGAACTACCCAGAGCCAGAGAAAGCTTTTCTTCAACCTGGCCAAAGAACGAGAAAGTCTTATATCAAAAGGGTTTGAGCCTGAGCCCAGACTTCTGGCAGAACGTCTGGACGTCAAGGAAGAGGAAGTGGTTGAGATGAGCCAGCGCCTTGGTGGGTGGGAGATCTCCCTCAGTTCTCCCCTCGGAGATGACTCAAAAGAAACATACGGTGCATTTCTGCCCGACCCTTCCACGAGCGTTGAGGAAGAGCTTTCCCAGGATGAAAGCCGCCGGCTTCTCAAGGAAAAATTAAAGGAATTTCGCAAAACCATGACCGGCAAGGAGGCAGACATCTTTGATAACCGGATCATGGCCGAAAAACCTCTTACACTAAGGGAGCTTGGAGAAAAGTACAATATCTCCAGGGAAAGGGTGCGCCAGCTCCAGGAGAAGATAGTTGACAACATAAGAAAATGGCTGGAACAGGAAATACCCAACTTTAAAGAACAATACACGGATATGCTGAAGTAGGCCGGGGACATGTGGGTCCCCAGGCTGCCTTAGTCCATGCCAATGGTGGAGTATGTTTGATAAAATTAATTTAGTTCCCCCTCCTTCGGCCGTTAGCCGGCTGCTGAAGGTTATCTTTTTTTGTGGCATTTTCACTTCCCTTTCATGCGGGAACTTGTTTCACCAACCCGGGCAGGTCCCAGGCAGGGATCTGCAACAACCTGAGCAAAAGCTCTCTCAGATTTTGCCCCAGCGAACAAAAGATCCTTACGCACTTTTTCTCTACGCCTCACGCTCTGAGAATCAAGGCGATTATGACTCATCCATCAAATTCCTTAAGCAGGCCATAGAGCTTGACCCCGGATCCGCTTACCTCAATGCCAAGATCGCTTACCTTCTCAAGGAAAAAAAGGAATTTCAGGAGGCCTTGAAGTACGCCGGCAACTGTATGGAACTCGAACCGGAGGAGGCGGAATACAGGGTATTAGCGGGAGATCTGAACGCACTGCTGGGGCAGGATGAACCTGCAATAGAACAATATGAGCAGGCAGTGCGGCTTGCCAGGGAAAACCACAGGATCAGGCTTCTTTTGACAACACTTTTAATAAGAAAGGGCAGATTCCAGGATGCCCTGAAACACCTGGATAATATCCTGGAACAAAACCCCGATATGGTCATAGCGCATTACTACAGGGGCAGGGTAAACCTGGAGCTTAAAAGCATCCCTGAAGCAGAGAAATCCTTTCTGGCTGCCCTTAAGTTGAACGAAAAACTGGAACCAGCGCTTTTCGATCTTGGCACCTTATACCAGATGGCTGGCCGTCATGTGGATGCCATAGAGACTTACGAAAAGCTTCTCCGTTTTCATCCTCAAAACCTCTCAGTGAGGGAAAGGCTTGTGAGTCTGTATCTTAAGGCAGGTTTAAAGGAAAAAGCTGAAAAGGAGATTAACGCAATCAAGGGTCTTTCCCAGCCTGGAGGGTTGGACAGACAGGCCCTTGGTTTGGTTTACCTGAAGCAGGGAAGACTCGATGAATCAATCGAAGAGCTTCGCCTCATTGTTTCTGCATGGCCTAAAGACCAAAAGTCCCGATATTACCTAGCGATAGCTTACGAAGAAAAGGGAGATAAAGAGAAGGCCATAGAGAATTTCGCCCTTATTTCACCAGACTCTGATTATTTCACCAATGCAAGGATCCACATGGCCTATCTTCTCGAGTCCCTGAAGAGATTGGATGAGGCCATAAAGGCAATCCGGGAAGGCATTGAGAAGATGAAGAACAAGGCTGAGCTCTATCTGGTCCTTGGATCACTTTATGAAGACAAAAAAGATTATGTGAAGGCAAGGGAGGTTCTCCGAGATGGTCTGGCCCTCAACGGGAAAAATACGGACCTTATCTTTAGACTTGCTGTGGTGCTCGACAAGGACAACGACAAAGAGGGATGCCTTAAGTACATGAAGAGCATCCTGGAAATAGAGCCTAGCCATGCCGAGGCGCTAAATTACATAGGCTACACATACGCCGAGCAGGGTATCAATCTTGATGAGGCAATGGAGCTTATAAAGCGGGCACTCAACATAAAACCCGAAAGCGGCCATATAATTGACAGCCTTGGCTGGGTTTATTATCAGAAAGGAATGTATGCCGAGGCGATAAAGCACCTTGAAAAGGCGGCAGGCCTTATGCCCGATGACCCAACCATCAATGAGCACCTTGGTGATGCCTACGCAAAGGCCAGACGCTACAAGGATTCATTGGACCGTTACAACAAGGCCCTTTCCCTCGGACCCTCCAACTCTGATATATTGAAGGGTAAGATTTCCGACATGGAACTGCGCCTGAAAAAAGGCAATTGAGTGTTGTGATCTCTCGAGCTTTCACCTGCAGCCTTTTCCTGCTGGCATTTTTTTTCTCCCTCCAGAGCTGTGCCCCTCTGATACCGGATACCTCAAAAAAACGATTAACAAGCGCAGAGAGGGATCAAGCCATGTCTTTACTGGCAAAGGAAGATCTCAAGGCTTCAACCTTCTTTGGAACAGGTCACTTGACAGTGGAGGGACCTGATTCCTATTCAAAGGCCCCTATTCTTCTGGTGGGAAGGAGACAGCCCCTGGCTTTAAGACTTGAAATAACACATCCTTGGGGAAAGCCTTTGGCCCATATGGTGGTCAAGAAACAAGGCTTTATGCTTTTGGTCTTTCAGGAGGCTAAATGCTATGAAGGCGACGCTTCTGCAATGGCCGGTCAAGGTGCTCTTCCCATAAGCCTTTCACCCCATGAGCTGTGGGGGATTGCAAGGGGATTCCCCATGCTGGAGGGCTTCAGGCCGGTTGAATCAACCGGAATAAGCGAAATAAGGCTCCTGGAGGCGCATGAAAACTCAGAAAAGATACTAAAACTGGACGGCAACACACCCCGAAGCATTGTTTTCCCCGGAAGAGGTATTGAGATAAACTACGATGGTTTTACCCGCGGAGGGGGAATCTCCTTTGCACCCATAGTCCGGGTCTCAAGTGAAGCTGGCAAACATACCGTCACCATTAAGCATGATCAGATGGAGTTTAACACGCCGATTTCCGAGGCCCTATTTCAACTTGACGTTCCCCAGGAATTTGAGAAGGTGAGAGTGACCGGATTCAAGAATACACCCATGGCCCCCGCAAAAGACGATTCGGACAGGCTATAGAAAAAGAGAGTTCAGCCGGAGAAAAATATGCAATGGAGAAAAACGCACTGCGCCAGGATGGACCACGGAGGATGCGGATTAATCGTGGGCGTGGAGAAAAACAGGGTTGTGGCCATAAAGGCTGACCCGGAGGGTTTCCTCAATAGGGGCTATATATGTCCTAAGGGGCTTCACTCCGCCGACAAACTTTATCATCCCAGACGCCTGAGAGTTCCCCTGATGCGAAAGGGAACCCGAGGGGAGGGGGTCTGGGAAGAAATTTCATGGCCAGCGGCTCTTGAGGCTATAAAAAACAGCCTTTTGGCAGTCAAGGAAAAACACGGAGCAAGAGCAGTTGCATTTTGTCAGGGAATGCCAAAAGGCATGGAGCATTTTGTGCTTATAAGGCTGGCCAATCTGTTCGGTTCTCCCAACGTGGTGGCAACCCAGGATGTCTGCCATGCACCACGGGAAGTCACAGGCCTCCACACCTGCGGGTTTTATCCCGTTGTTGATTTTCACCAGCAGGCAAAAACGGTTGTACTATGGGGAAGCAATATAACCTCCACCAATGAAGAAGGTGAAATATCAGGCCTTTTGCTTGAGTCAATAAAAAAAGGTACAGAGATTATCCTGGTGGATCCTCGGAGTACTGCCCTGACAAATAAGGCCCGCTGCTGGCTTCAGATCCGGCCTGGAACCGACTGCGCCCTTGCCCTGGGTCTTCTCAAGGTAATCATTGAAGAGGGTCTTTACGACGCTGCTTTTGTGGAAAAATGGACACACGGTTTTGAGGATCTGGCAAGATATATGGCACAGTTCACCGTGGAACATGCCTCCCAGATTACGGGAGTTGAAGCCAGATTGATAAGGGATGCAGCCAGGACTTACGCCAGCTCCCGCCCTGCGGCCATACAGTGGGGAAACGCCATTGAACAGCACCCTTCTGTCTTTGACACGGCAAGGGCTCTCATCTGCCTTATGGCCATATGCGGAAACCTTGACATCCCGGGAGGAAACATATGGCCGGAGGAGCCGCCGGTGTTGGGGCTCGGAAAATTCGTAAGAGCGGATTGCCTTCCCACCAAGGCCAGAGACATGATTAATGCCCATCACGGAACTATTCCGCGGCTCATGACCGTCCCGCCTGCTTATTTCAGAAAGGCCGTACTCCACGGTATCCCATATCCTGTCAAGGCAGCCTATATGCAATGCACCAACCCCCTGATGACTTACGCCCAAAGCAACCTCACCCGTGATGCTATCATGAGACTAGATTTCCTTGCCGTATCAGAAGTCTTCATGACACCGACGGCATCCCTGGCAGACATAGTGCTTCCTGCGGCCACCCATTTTGAATTCAACGACATCGGCCATTATGGACTTGGTCATGGATATATTCTGGCTCGACCCAAACTTGTGGATCCACCTGATCATTGCCGGTCTGACATCAGGATCCTAAACGAGCTTGGAAAGATTATGACCGACCCCAAAGACTGGTATGATGATCCTGACATGCTGCTGGAGGAGGTTTTGTATCCTGCCGGAATTAACTTTAGCCATTTTTCCGAAATCGGATTTCTTAAAGGCAAAGACAGACCCCAAAAATACCTTTTCTCAGGCTTCAAGACGCCCACCGGAAAGGTGGAACTGGCCCTAAGCTCCGCGGAGAAATATGGACTTCAGAGCCTTCCGCGGTTGCCCGACCTCCTGGAACTTGATCCCCGATTCCCCCTTATCCTCACCAGCGCAAAAAGCCCTGTCTATCTGCACTCTTCCTACCGCTGGGTAGAGTCTCTCAGAACGCGCGAACCTGAACCTGTAGTGGAGATTAACCCTGAGACGGCCGGCCCTCTTACTATAGCAGATGGCGATGATGTGTTGATTGAAACTAAGATGGGGATCATAACCCAAAAAGCCAGGATTACAGATCTAATAAGACCAGATGTCGTATGCGCCGCTTACGGGTGGTGGTTCCCCGAAGGGAACCCGGTCGAACAATTCGACTGGTGCAGATCAAATTACAATATGCTCACTTCTGCTTCCGGAGAGGGAAAGGAATTCGGAACACCTTGTCTTAAGGGGATTCCGTGCAGCATAAGGAAGCTATGAAAATACCATAAGTATCATCAGGAGAGTCAGGCCCGACAAAAAGATATGGACACTTACTGTACTGAGAGATTTCAAGCCCAGAGGCGTCTTGCAAGGAAGATTGCTCCTTTCATGGAGGTAAACGAGATTGTTGAGACCATGAGAGCAGAGCTCAGGACCATCATCCCCCACGCAATGGAGGCCTGCGTTCTACTTCTTGATCCGGATGCAAAGCAATACACAAGACCTCTTCAATGTGCCCTGTATGACAGGCCCGTCAACTGCCTCATGTGCAAACGCAGCAGGCCGGCGGTTCAGAAGGCGGTAAAGCAAGGAAAGGCGGTTGTATTTCATGAGGGAAGCCCTGTCCTCAGGCACGACTCCTCAACAGTTGACATAGGGCCTGAAGCAGCCATGCCGGTCCTTTTGAACGGAGAGGTTGTTGCAGTTTTAAGCGTGGTCGCAGTGCCGGAAGGCCATTTTTCCCGCAGAGACTTTCTTTTTCTCAAGGATTTCTCCGAGGCCCTTTCAAATGTTATGGTCAACGCTCGAAAGCATTGGGAGACGACAAAAGAGAAGATCAGGATAAGTCAGATGCTTGCTCACCTTGCTCCTTTTGTACCACAGTCGGTGAGGACAATGGTGGAAACTAACCCCGAACTTTTATCCCAGGAAAAGCAGCCAAAGGATGTCAGCATACTTTTTCTGGATTTGGAAGGATACACTGCATTGAGCCAGAGCCACCCCGAGGTTGAGGTTAACCGGCTTGTGGAGAGACTTTTTTCTGGATTTGTGGACCCCATACAGCGCTCCAGGGGAGATATAAACGAAACATCGGGGGACGGACTGATGATCATCTTCAAGGAAGATGACGCAAGAACCAATGCAATCAACTCGGTGAAAGCCGCATTTGAAATACATGAAAGGGCCGCGGAGTTGAATCCTGGACCTGCCAGCAGCCTTGAGCAGGTAAACGTAAAGATGGGGATCAATTCAGGCCAGGCACTTTTGGGCATGACAAGATTTAAAGGATCTTTGGGAACACGTATGACTTACACAGCCAGCGGTCCAGTCACCAATATAGCAGCACGCCTTGCATCCTTCGCAAAAGGCGGAGAGATACTTATAGGAGAGGAGACCGTGAGGCTCATCCAGGGATTATGGCCCATCTATGATAAAGGAGAGGCAAAGCTCAAAGGTATTGAAAACCCTGTCAGAGTGTTTTCCCTGACTGCACCTGTATCTTGAAAAATATCCTCTTTCTTATCATTTTTCCCGTTTATAAATTTTTTCCTTGACCTGTGTCCCTATTTTAAATAAAAGGCTGAAGTTGGGCTAACTGCCCGGCGCGGGCGGACGTCTTCAATTTGCTCTGTTGCTGTTTATATAAAATGCTAAGGACCATGCTGGTGAAGGAATTTTCCCAATCCAAATACCCGCAGATCGCTTTCCCCTTCCTGATGGCGCTTGTCTTGATTGCCGCGATTATCAGACCGCCCTGCGCCTTTGGAGGTGAACCTTCAAAAAACAAGTCGTCTTCCTTTTTTTATGAGGAAGATGTCCAGAAAACGCTCAAGAAATACCTGGGAGTTCCTTATCAAACCGGAGGATACAGCCGGGACGGGTTTGATTGTTCAGGCTTTGTAAGATACACTTTCAAAAGGATCTTCGGAGTGGATTTGCCCCACAACTCCAGAGAACAGAGTGCATTCTCAAGATTAAAAAATGTTAAGAGCGGAGAGTTAAGAACCGGAGATCTTCTTTTTTTCTCATCGGGAATCAAGTCAAGGAACATAAGCCATGTTGGCATATATCTTTCGGAGGGAAGGTTCATCCACTCCCAGGGTAAAAAGGGGGTAATCATATCGGATCTTAACCATACCTACTGGAAACCCAGATTAAAACATTTAAAACGACTTTCCGGCATTGATATAAGACCACATCACAGGGACTCATCTTTTGCCTCGGTGTCATGGGACTTTTCTCTTTCCGAAAGAAGCGACCTAAGTTTGGGGTTTTCATCCATCAGGGATACCAGAGGCAGGTCAAGCGAATCATCATACGGCACAGACGCTTCGTGGGCAAAGCAGATAAGTGATACATGGCACCCTACTTTTCAGTCATTATATATGAGTTATACCACTACTGTCGGAAAAAATGGGTGGGATCTCGGAATCAGTGCCTTCAGGGATGAGATCCCAACGAACGTCCCATGGCACCTTCATTCACTGGCGCCCCTCCCGGGCTTAAGCTACCCTGAGCCTTACGGTCAAACCTTTTATCGTCACGGGGTCCGTTTTGGCGGCAACCTTGTAATGGATGACGGATTGGCCTTCAGGTCATCCCTGGGACTTCTTGAATACAGGAATCTGCCTGACCATGATGATGTGATAAGGCGTTCCTTTGACGTAGGGGTTGAGCTTGCATCAGAGGAAACCGGCTGGTCTATCCTGGCTGATTTCTTTTACTCGGACAAAAAGCAACTTGCGGAAGATCTATTTGAAAAAAGCGAGAATAGTGTTTATGTCGATATGTCGCTTACCTTGCGTCGCCAGCTGACAGATCAGCTTGGAATCTCCATAACTGGACAGCGCTCCCTCAACGATCTGGCGAACCTCGAGGACCCAGCAGGGTTCCCCGGGCAGGTGCAGAAATCACTTTTCTTCAAACTGGATTTCAGATATTAATTTTTTTGCGTTTAAATTTTTTTAAACAGACCCTTCATTCTTAAGAGCCCGTTGAAAATCAGGTAACACAAAAACTGAACATAAATTCCTCGATGCAAGGGGATAAAAATCCTGATAAAATAGACTTAAATTGAATTACTTCTAAGAAAATACGAAAGCCATAATCGCCTTTGATAATTAAAGAAGGATTGATTTAAAAGAAGGCGTGCGCCTTATGGAAAATAATGACTACGAAAATTGCGACCTGCCATCAGCTTTATGTATGGATGAAGGCGAACCTTGTGCGGTAACGATACCTATAGACGGAATCCTTGACCTTCACCAATTTGTGCCTTCCGATGTCCCCAACCTCCTTGAAGACTACCTGGAACTTTGTATTGAAAAGGGCATCTATCATGTAAGGGTGATACACGGCAAAGGAACCGGCGCATTGAGAAAAAGAGTCCACGCTCTTCTCGCAAGAGATCAAAGGGTTATTAGTTTTTCAACTGATCAGGGCCCGGGTGGCTGGGGGGCAACAAGTGTAGAGTTGCGACCGATTTCCGGGCAAAAGAAAGGAGTCCAAAAAGGTGGATAAGAGCCGTTACAGCAATCCTTATTTGATTGGAGTATTTCTAGGTCTGGTCCTTCTATTTACCTATTACACCATGGGGAGAGGAGTGGGTTCATCTTCTTCATTCGCAAGGGTTGGCGTCGCGGCTGTAGCCGCCATGGCACCTGAGCATGCAGGGTCCAATACATTTATGTCTGCATTTATGCAGAAAGGGAGGCCTGTTCTCATGGAATGGCTTATTTTTCTTAGCCTGGGGGCCGCACTGGGCGGGCTTTTTTCAGCCTTCGTCGGCAGAAGGCTAAAAGGTGAAATTGCCAGGGGTCCTGCTGTTGGAGTGAACGGCAGGCTTTGGCTGGCCCTTGCAGGAGGAATTCTGTCAGGTTTTGCGGCCAGGCTTGCCCGTGGATGCACAAGCGGCCAGGCGTTGACAGGCGCTCCTGAACTCGCTTTAGGAAGCTGGGTTTTCATGTTTTGCATCTTTGCAGGTGCTTACGGTGCTGCATACTTTTTCAGAAAGGAGTGGCTGTGATGGGACCTCTGTACAAATACGGCTGGTTTGATTTTTCGTACAGTCTTCAACTTGCAGTTCTGATAGGTTTTTGTTTCGGGCTGCTTCTTGAAAGAGCCGGATTCGGAAATCCCCGCAAGCTGACTGCTATCTTTTACCTGAGGGATTTTGCTGTCCTCAAGGTAATGTTTACGGCAATTGTGGTGTGTATGCTGGGGCTGCTTTATTTTTCGGTCCTTGGCTGGTTGGATCTCGAAAAGATCTACCTGTTGCCGACATTTATATGGCCGCAGATAGTTGGAGGTCTTGCCCTTGGGGTAGGTTTTATCATGGGTGGATACTGCCCAACAACCTCCGTTGTTGCCACGGTATCGGGCAAACTGGACGGCCTTGTATTTTTGGCCGGCATGGTTATCGGCTCCCTGATTTTTGCAGAACTGTTTCCTTTGCTGGAAGGTTTTTATAACGCAGGGGCCATGGGAGCCATAAGGCTAAGCGATTTTTTCGGAATACAGAGCGGCATTGTTGCCTTTCTTGTATGTATAATGGCGGTGGGAGCATTCTGGCTTGTTGAGAGGGTGGAAAAAAGATTCGGGGATCCTGAAACCCTTCCTGAAGGGGGGTCAAAGTTTAAAACCATTGGAGCAATAGTGATTCTCATCCTTGGACTTGCTCTGGCTTTCCTGAATCCGGACGGCCCGGCATCCCCTGGACAGGAGTCGGTAAAGGGTGCCGATGCAAAAGCCACCACCCTGGATGCACCCAGGAGTCAGGCAGCTCCTGCGGCCGAAGGGTTCAAGATTGTTCACGATGAAGGTTGTTGAACATTACGGGTAAAGGCAGCTCATTCCTCCAGGACCTTTGCAATCAAGGCCGCGTGGCGATGAGCCGCCCCGCTGTGGGAAATGACCGCCCGGCGGGCCGCCTCTCCCATTTTTTCAAGCTCCCTCGGGTGTTCAAGATACCAGATAATTTTCTCCCCAAGAATATCCGGTGAGGCTATCTGCATAGAACCGCCTTCCTTTTCAAGAATCTCCTTGGCTTCTGCAAAATCCTCCATTGAAGGCCCATAAAAAACAGGTTTTCCCCATGCGGCCGGTTCCATGGGATTCTGGCCTCCCATGGGGACCAGGCTGCCCCCGCAAAATGCGACGCTTGCAGCTGAATAGATATTGAAAAGCTCACCAAAGGTATCCACAATCACCACCGGTTTTGTCCTTTCCTCCTTTCCAGTTGAAATATCACTCCAAAGTTGATACTCCAGCTTATTATTGCGGATCATGGAAGCAATGGACTGTGTCCTGGTTATATGCCGAGGAGCAAGGATCAGGATACAGGAGGGAATGCTCTCTCTTATCCTGAGATAACA
>QZIK01000048.1 GCA_003599015.1 Desulfobacteraceae bacterium
GCACGGGGATCATCGGCGCCAGCGTGGTGAGCATGACCAGTGATTTCAAATCAGCGTGGGTGCGGGCAAATCTGGATTATAAAACGACGACGTTTTCCAAGTATTCCAACACCAGCACGCTTCCATACAGCGCCATTACTGAAGCCGCAAGGCTCATATACTGGCCTTTTCTCAGACCGAGCATACCGAAGCTGAAGGCAGGAATATAAAACATCAAAACAATGGGTCTTGCTGCGGGTAAGGCATACAAAGAGACCATGCCCCAGCATGTGGAGTAGAATATCTGAATCCAGGTGAGAGAGGGATCCGAAAACCTCAGGTTCAGCCCAGTCATAAAAAGAAACAAGAAGAGGGCGTTCCCGGCCACAGCAACACCCATGAAAATCCGCCACTGGACTGTACTCAGCTCGCCGAGCCCAAGCCGGCATGTAAGTATAGTTGCTATTGTTACCAGGGCGTAAGTGGCAACTGCCATAGCAAACCGCCTCAGGCGGAGTCGCTGTGCCTTAGCGATGTCTCCTCCCGCCGGGACGCTACTAACGGCATTGTCTATGCCACTCAACTGGATTCCACCATCCACAAAAAGTTCGGCCAAAATTTCTTTATCGTTTCAGAGCCGTTATGCTACTTATTCAATATATTAAAAAAAGTCAACATCAGGAAAACCGCATCATGATAAACAAGGACTGGCGAGCTGGGCGGGCTATTTTTATTGCCCTGCCTGTCTTCCTTTTGTCATAAACCTGAGCTAGAATGGGAGAGAGGAGATTATAATATAGCAAGAATGGCTAAGCATAATAAATCTGGTTGTAATATCGGTTCCGTTTTTGACGCAATTTTCGTTCTCCCATACCCCTTTTCCGATCACCCATCCTTTCCTGAAGGGCTTCTTAAAAGAGCGCTGGAGCATGCCGGGTTCTCAGTGGGGATTATCGAGAAGCCTTTCTGGCAGCGGCCCGAATCGTTTACGGTACTGGGGAGGCCTAGACTCTTTTTTGCAGTTATCTCAGGACCGGTGGACTCAATTGTCCTAAACTACACCTCCTCACGCAAAAGACGGATGGAGGATCTTTACCAGTTAAGGGGCGAGTCTTTTTTCCCCGGCTACCCTCCTTCCGTATCTTACAAAATCAGGCCCGACAGGACAACAGTTGTATTCTCTCAGCGCCTCAGGGAGGCCTATAGAGGAGTACCTGTAATTATAGGCGGCATTGAGGCAAGTCTCAGACTTTTTGCCCACTACGACTTTCAGCAGGATGCATTGCGCAGATCCATTCTTCTGGACTCAAGGGCGGACCTCCTGGTGACCGGTCCCGGTGAAAAGCAGCTGACAGGGGTTGCAGAGCTTTTAAACCGAGGTGCGCAGATAGAGGAAATAAACCTGGCCGGAACAGCAAAGGTCTCAAGGACAAAAGAGTATTATCAAAGGGCTGTGGAGCTTCCTTCCTATGAAGAGATCAAGGCCCTGCCTTTTAAACTGGTTGAGGCCCACATGCTATTGGAAAAGGCCTTACACAACTGCCAAGGGGTTATTCAAAGACACGGAGACCGATTGATTGCAGCCGAGGCGCCTGAGCATTATTCACAGGAGGATCTCGACCGAATTTACGGGCTTCCATACAAAAGAACCCACAACTTCAAGGACTCTTTTTCACCAGCCCTCAGGATGAATCTTTTCTCAGTCACCTCTCACAGGGGATGTGCGGGAGGATGCTCCTTTTGCTCCCTCAATCTCAAGGAAGGCCGGCGGGTGATATCCCGCTCCCATGACTCCATCCTAAGAGAGATAAAGGGTTTTGCCGCCCATCCCGCATGGAAGGGATATGTATCCGACATAGGGGGGCCATCAGCAGAGATGTATGGCTCCTCGTGCGCAGGAAAAACCTGTCTGAGGTCCTCATGCCTCCTTCCATCGCGTTGCAGGGGCTTTGAATGGGGTAGACCTTATCTACAACTACTGCGGGATTGCCGTATGCTTCCGGGGGTAAAAAAGATATTTGTCGGCTCAGGGCTCAGGTATGATCTTCTGCTGCGGTATCCGGATTTGCTTGAGGAAATCATGTTGCACCATTGCGGAAAGTTTATAAGAATAGCCCCTGAACACACAGAGGAAAACGTTCTCTGTCTCATGGGCAAGCCTTCATTCAAGTCTCTGGAGGATTTCGTATCACTTTTCAATTACATCAAAAAGGGCTTGAAAAGGGATGTTCAATTATGCCCCTATCTTATCGTGGGGCACCCGGGAGAGACGGCACGCGATGTACCGGCGATGAAGGAGAAGCTGTCTTCGCTGGGACTTGGAACAACAGACGTGCAGATCTTCACGCCAACGCCGGGGACTCTGTCAACGGCAATGTACTGGGCCGGATACGACCCGTCCGGAAATGCTATTCCTGTTGAAAAAAATTTGAAGACCCTTACCATGCGTCGCACTTATGTATCGAGTTCTAATTTTTACAGGAATAAAGCCGCCACCTGACGAAGGAACAGAGTTTAATGACTTGTCCCGCTGCCTAAAGGAACAGAGGTCAGCATCAAACGGGAGACAAGATTAACCAGTCCCCATATTGCGTCGGCAGCAAAATGGGCCTCCACTGATTGGTCAAATAAAACAGAAACCCTTGCCTCGAACTCCTCGTCCTGTTCCCAGAGAAGCACGTAGAGAGGCACCTTTGGGAAAACCTTAAGCATATAAGCGGCATCTGCCATCGGCAAGGGGGTCCCTCCAAGCCCTTCCGCAGCCCTCTTGAACCCTTCAAGATCCTCTCCAAAACGCATCTCCAGCGGATTAAGATTGAGCTCATGAGGCCCCCGGAAAAAATGCGAGCACTTAAGTTGCTTGACGCTGACAGGCCGGTTGCTGAGTCCGCGGGGATTGGCGCCGAGCAGATATAGAATTGAGAGAAGTACAATAAGCTGGTCTTCTATGCGAATCCAAGAACCTCTGCATTCACGGTAAAGCGATTTTCCCGCTGCATCCACCAGGAACCATTCATTCAGAAAGGGCATGAGAATGCCCGACTGGGGATGGAGGGTTACATCAGCATCCGAACAAATGATCTTAGGGTCTTTGCGGGCGAGATCTTCCCAGTATCGTGGGGAAACCTTCACGAGGTCCCCTGAGGGGGAACGGTTGCTGCCTTCCCTTCGCCTTCGCTCCTGCATACTGAGAAAGCCTTCACTGAAAGGATAAGGGCCTGTTCTAAATTTATCGCAGGGAAAGCTTTCACAGTCCCTCATGCAATAAGCTATCCGTTTTTCAATGGCGCAGACAAGAACCGGACATGCGGCTCCGAACAATCTAAGCTGAGCAGCAGTCTTGTTTTTTGCTTCCTCCGATCGTCCGGATCCACAGCTTGAGCACATGCCAAGAAGCTGCAATCGGCATGCGTCACAGCTGATTCCACACGCTCCTGTAGCCATATCAATCTCCCATGCCCGCCCCGGACCTTATCTCCGTCGGGGCAATAGAGCCATAAGGCAGAAAAGGGTCCCTAGGCAAGTCCGGACACCAGGCGATACATCCAGTTGACAATCACGGCCAGCCCAAAGGCAACCAGAATACCTTTCTTAAGCCTCCCTGAAAAAAAAAGAAAAACCCTGCGTCCCTTTCTAACCTCATACCACAGCAATATCAGTTGAAATACGGCAAAAAACCAGGCTGCCGGATAAAGCAGACATCCCATAGGAGAGTTTGAAACGGCCCACTGCCATTCCCCTCCGGCCATGGCCCAAAAGGACCTAGTGATCCCGCAGAAAGGGCATGGGTATCCTGTCAGCTCAAGAAACGTGCAGGCCCTGAGGGGAATCCTCCCCAGCGATACTGTGTGAGAAACCAGCAAAACTAAAGCCGCCGGGACTCCAAGAACGATTCTGGGCACCAGGATATCCCATCGCGAAGCAGCTCTTAAATCAGTTTCAGGCCTCAACCCTCCTCTGTCCTCATGCTGAGTGAGTGTATGATATCCTTTCATGGGAAAATACATCTCTATAGGCCACAGTAATCAAACAGGCTTGGATAGGCAGTGTAAGCACAACCCCAATTCCGCAGGCTATAAGTCCTATGCTCCCTATCAAACCTGCAACGGCGGAAAAGCTCAGAAAATGCCAGAAATTGGTCCTTACAGCCCGATAGCTCTCTGCAGAAGCCTCCCAGAAATTCATGCCCCTTTCAACTATAAGAAACATCCCGAACATGAGCAGGGCCTGGGCAACATAGACGATGAAAAGCGCAGCCAGCTGCCCCACGCAGGGAAAAAATGAAACCAACAGCCCGCAAATGACAGTTGCAATCCCCCACACAAAAAAGAAGAGCAAGGAATCCAGGAAGAACTGAAATCCTCTGAAAAGATGTCCGACCTCAACCTTCTCATTGGGTTTATCAAGAAGGCTCAAGGTTATTAAAATCATCCCTGCAATCATTGGTCCCGCCAGTATTCCAGCCGTGGCGCCGCTCAATATCACGGCTATAAGCGTCGCAAGGATAAGGATTCCGGCGTTCTTTTTGAAAAGATTCAGACCTTCCTCGAACCACTTCCCATATCTTACCTCTGCCATGGACTCAAACCCTTTCATGCATCAGATTGCTTTTAAACTTAATGAATGTATCAAACTTACCCCCATATGAACTATTTTACAAGTTAACCCTTCCAGAAACAAATTGAATAAAAAATTGTATATTCCGGTGACAATCCCAAAGGCAAGAACACCTTCATACTACCCAAAGGCAATTCAAGTGTCAGTTCCTTATTGATTCTGTTCATTTCAACCTTATGATAGCAGAAAACTCCTTGTCCACAAAGGCCACAGCCATAATCGCAACCGTGTTCCCCTTGACTAACCCCGTTGTTTTAAATAAACTTTCGGCTGTGATGACCGCATGAGAAAAATAATGCTCCCGGCCCGTTTGCCAGTGTTTCATCCCTGCCAACGAGGGGCTTTATCAGGTATTTTAATGAAACGATAAAACCGACCAGGAACGGAGGAGTAAATAATGGCCAAGAATTCTGACCGGGATGGTCTGACTCAAAGGATTAGAGAGCTTGAAAGGGAATCAGACCAGCTCAAATCGGCCAAGAAGTCCCTCTTTGAAAGCGAGCAGAGGCTTATACAGATCATTGAGGGAAGCTCCATAGCAACAATAGTAATCAACAAAGATCATATAATAACGCATTGCAACAGGGCATTTGAAAATCTTACTGGCATACCGTCCGGGGATATTATAGGGACCAAAAGGCAATGGCAGGCTTTTTATCCCGATGAAAGGCCTGTGCTTGCCGATTTTGTAGTGGATGGTCTTCCAAGGGATAAAATTGCCAGGTATTACGGGGAAACCTTCAAGGAGTCGGCAGTGACCGAAGGGGCCTATGAGGCAGAAGGTTTTTTCCCTACACTTGGGAAAGAAGGCAAGTGGATCTTCTTTACGGCTGCACCGCTCAGGGATTCCGAGGGAAGGATTACGGGCGCTATAGAAACACTTCAGGACATAACACACAGAAAAAGATCCGAGGAGGAGCTGAGAGGTTCTCAGCGCAGGATCAGAAACCTGCTGGATTTCGTTCCTTATCCTACGGTAGTCTTCACCCTGGAGGGTCGGGTATCCTATGTAAACCCCGAGTTCACCAATGTCTTCGGCTGGACCAACGATGAACTTCAAGGCAGATCAATTCCCTATGCCCCGGCCGGTCTGGAGGAAGAAACAGGCCGCATGATAAAAAAACTATTCCGGGAAAAACTCCTCAGACGATATGAGACGAGACGGCTTACCAAGGATGGGAAGATCCTCGACGTGGTGATGAGAGCCGGGATATTTCCTCCTTCGGGAGGTGAACCCGGGGGAGAGATCGTTATTCTGAGGGACATCACCAGAGAAAAGCGAATAGCCAGAAACAACGAAGCCATGCTCAGGATCAGCATGGCACTTCCGGAATATCCTGATCTCGAAGACTTGCTGGATTACGTAAGTCGGGAGGTCAAGGAACTGCTGAACGCTGAGGGCGCTCTTGTACTCCTTGTTGATGAGGAAAGAAAAGACCTCTACTTTATGGGCGCAGCATATGACGACTCCACCACGGAGGAAAGAGTAAAGGATGTGAGGGTGCCTTTACACGGAAGTATCGCAGGCAAGGTTGTAAGGACCGGCTTACCTATTATTGTCCCTGACGTAGCCAAGGAGCCTACTTTTTACAAAGGCGTTGACCAGCGTCTGGGCTACCATACAAAAAGCCTTCTGGATGTGCCTCTCAGGAGCGGCGATCGTATTATAGGGGTTTTGTGCGCACGCAACAAAAAGGATGGAGGGTTTGAGGAACCCGATGCAGAGATCCTCAATATGATTGCGGGCACTGTTGTGCTTTCGATAGAAAACGCAAGGTTCTCCGAGGATCTCAAAAAGGCATACAGGACGAATGAATCCCTTCTGAGAATCAGCATGGCACTGCCCGAGCACCCGGATCTGGAGGAGCTTCTTGATTTTATAAGCGGGGAGGTAAAACGCCTTGTTTCCTCAGAAGGCTCTCTTGTGGTGCTTCTGGATGAAGAGAGGCAGGAGCTTTTCTTCTCCGGAGCCGCATATGATGACGAAGCTACCCAGGAACGGGTAAAGGAAATAAGGTTTCCCATTGATCAACTGGTTGCAGGCAAGGTAATCCGAACCGGCAAGCCCATTATAGTAAATGACGCGGATCAGGATCCTCAATTGTCCAGGGAGAGGGACAAAAAACTGGGATACAAGACCCGCAACCTTCTTTTGGTGCCGTTACGCAGCAAAGACCGCATAATAGGTGTTCTCTGCGCCATAAACAAGAAACAGGGCATTTTCTCTCAGGCCGACAGCGAACTTTTGAGCATGATAGCAGGCACGGTTGCGCTTTCAATCGAAAACGCCCGTTTTTCCGATGAGCTCATCAAGGCGTATCGGGAGGTTACAGGCATGAACCGGGCAAAAGACAAGGCTATAAACCACCTCTCCCATGAGCTCAAAACACCCCTTTCTGTTTTGTCGGGTTCATTGAACATTCTTGCCAGAAGGCTGGAGAGCCAGCCCAGGGAGACATGGAAGCCGGCCTTTGAAAGAGCCACAAGGAACCTGGAGCGAATCGCGGACATCCAGACCGAGGTCGAGGACATAATGCAGGAAAGGCATTACAAGACTTACGGCCTGCTCAAGCTGGTTCTGAGCCAGTGTACCGATGAACTTGAAACCCTTGTGGCCCAGGAGACGGGAGAAGGCCCTATAGTAAAAAGGATTCATGAAAAGATCGAAGAGATCTTCGGCCCCAAGGATGCAGCCCCTAAAGAAATATTGCTGCATGATTTCGCAAAGCAGCGCATTGAAGAGCTGAAACCACTTTTCTCCCACAGAGAGGTAAAGATTAAGACCTTTCTTGAACCGGCCCCCACTGTGTGGATCCCTCTTGAGCCTCTCCGGAAGGTCATGGACGGGCTCGTCAAGAATGCAGTGGAGAATAGCCCTGATGGGGGAACCGTTGAAATATTCGTCCGCCAGGGAAAAGAGAGGGGTGGAGCTGAGCTGGAGATCCTGGACCATGGTGTAGGGATACGTGACGAGGATCAAAGAAGGATCTTCGAGGGTTTCTTCACCACCAGGGATATAATGGCATATTCATCAAAGAGACCTTTTGATTTCAATGCGGGAGGAAAGGGTGCAGACCTCCTGAGAATGAAGATTTTTTCTGAAAGATATAATTTCAAGATTCAAATGGTTTCCAAACGGTGTCCCCTCATACCTGGTGAACTGGATGTATGTCCCGGAAAAATCTCCGACTGCGTCAACTGCCGAGGAGAGTCAGACTGTTCAGACAGGGGAGGAACCTCTTTTATAGTCTCATTCCCGCCTCAGCGCCAGAAACAGGGTTCTTAATGTATCTGCCCAAAACCAAGATAGTTTGCACCATTGGACCGGCAAGTCGCTCTTACGAGACTATAAAAAACCTGATCGCTCAGGGCATGAGCGTGGCAAGGCTAAACTTTTCCCACGGCACCCACGACGAGCATCTCGAAAACATCCATACTCTGAGACGGGCTGCAAAGGAGATGGGAAGGGCATTGGCCCTCCTTCAGGATCTGGGGGGGCCCAAAATAAGGGTAGGAAACATACCCGATCCAGGGATGCGACTTGAGACCGGCTCAGAGGTAGTTTTAACGGCAAGGCACGTAGAGTGTTCGAATGCTGTGATACCGGTCACATATCCTCATCTGGCAAGCGAGGTGCTTGAAGGCGACCGCATACTTCTTGCCGATGGGTTCATGGAACTTGAGGTAAGAAGCGTAAGCGAGGCTGACATTACTGCCCAGGTTATTACCGGAGGCGTGCTCACCTCCCACAAGGGTATAAACCTGCCCACCAGAAGCATCAAGACCTCTTCTCTGACCGCCAAAGACGAGTCAGACCTTTCATTCGGCATAGATAACGATGTGGATTACATAGCTCTATCCTTTGTGAGGCGTCCGGAAGACGTTGAGGCAGTAAAAGAGATAATTGCGAGGAGAGGCGCAGGCACCCCGGTCATAGCCAAGATCGAAAAGCATGAGGCGATTATAAACATAGAAAGAATAATTGATATCTCCGACGGGGTTATGGTGGCCAGAGGGGACCTGGGAGTAGAGATACCCCTTGAAGAGGTCCCGATGGTTCAAAAAATGGTCATAGAAAAGGCAAACGCCTTGGGAAAGCCGGTTATAACGGCCACGCAGATGCTGAGATCCATGGTGGACTCCCCAAGACCCACAAGAGCTGAGGCCACTGATGTCGCCAATGCAGTCCTGGACGGAACCGATGCTGTTATGCTCTCAGAAGAAACAGCCATAGGAAGGTACCCTGTGGATGCAGTTGCGATGCTTGCCCGCATCATGAAAAGAGCCGAGGCCACTTTCCCTCACCAGCGTTATCTTTCCATGAAACCCGAAAGGCATGTCCCTGATTCTGTGGCACATGCCTCATGTGTACTGGCCCACCACCTTCAGGTATCGGCCATAGTGGCCCCAACACAGTCCGGCCAGACTGCCTGCAGGCTTTCCAGATTCCGACCGGACAGGCCCATAGTCGCGCTCTCTCCCCAGCCGGGAACAGTCAGGCGCCTCACACTTGTGTGGGGATGCATTCCCAGGCTGATAGAAAACCCCAGGGACACTGATGACATGATTGAGCTTGCTGCAAAGTCGGCCCTTGTGTCAGGAATCGTAAAAAAGGGGGAGACTGTAGTTATAACGGCAGGACACCCTGTATGGGTTGCAGGAAGCACTAACATGCTTAGGGTTATAACTCTTTGAAAGAAGGCTAAAGAAAGTCAGAAAACCATGCTGCCCAGGGACAAGGAAAAGACCGCTAATTCACAAGCCTCTATCTGGCCCACAGAAAGAGCGTTATCAGTCCCAGATAAATGAAAATTCCAAGGATATCATTGGAGGTTGCAACAAAAGGGCCTGTGCCGAGAGCAGGATCAACCTTCATTCTCTTTAGGAGCAGCGGGATGGCTGATCCTGCAAAACCGGAAAAAAGGATGATTGACACAAGCGCCAACCCCACCACCGCCCCCAGGGGCGGATCGGAAAGCCATGTTCCTACAACCAGAGCGAGAATTGACCCGCATATCAATCCGTTTATCAAGGCTACCCTCAGCTCCACCCACAGCCTTTTCCAGATCTTGACCATGCTTATATCACCGGTGGCAAGTCCGCGGACTACAACTATCGCAGCCTGAGTACCGCTGTTGCCGCCCATGGCCATTATCACCGGGAAAAAAAAGGACAGCGCCACCACCTTGGCCAGAGACCCCTCAAAACGACTTATCACAAACGCGGCAACCAGTTCTCCCAGCAGGGCACCCAGCAGCCAGGGAAGTCTGGCCTTTGATATAACCGTCGGAGAGCTCTCTGTTATATCCTGAGGAAGAATACCGGCTATGATGGCTATATCCTCATCCGTCTCCTCCTCCATTACATCCACAATGTCGTCATGGGTTATCCGGCCTACCAGCCGGTGTTTATTATCTACAACGGGAATGCTCACAAGATCGTATTTTTTGACCAGCCGGACAACTTCCTCCTGGTCGGCATCAGCTTTTACTGAAACCACATCAGGATCCATGATCTCCCTTATCTTTTGATCCGGCTGCTCCAGTACCAGGTCACTTAAGGCAACCACACCAACAAGACGGCCATAGCCGTCAACCACCCAAACAGAATAAACCCTTTCAACCTCCTCTTTTTTGCGCCTGATTGTATCAATAGCATCCTGTACCGTTGCATCGGCCTGAACAGCAACAAATTCGAGGGCCATGATACCGCCCGCCGAATCATCGCGGTAAGGCAGAAGTTTTTCCAGATCCCTTGATGTCTCATCGTCAACCGTCTCTATGATTTGCCGGGCCCTGTCCTCAGGCAGATCGCCCAGAAGGTCCGCCGCGTCATCAGAGTCAAGCTCTTCTACTATATCGCTGATAACCTCATTGTCCAGATCCTCAAGCAGCCTTCCCTGAACAGGAGGCTCTATCTCCACAAGGATGTCAGCCGCCCCTTCCGGCTCCAGGAGATCAAAGATGAAAAGGCGCTCATCATGATCCAGATGTTCGAGAAGATCCGCCACATCAGCCGGCGCCAGCTCTTCTATGAGTTTTTTGAGTGCATCCGTATCATGCCCCTCCACCAGGGACTTTACGTGATCAACCAGCCTTTCATTTATGGTTTCACCATTCGACACAGCATTATCCCTCACTTTTTATCCGTTCGAAGATATCCAGTCCTATTACAGCTTGAGTCTCTTGATCTGCCTCAAGACGAACCTTGACAACCCGTCTGTTCCTCGCGCAGCCTCCAGAACATTTTCAAGCGGAACCTCAGCCCTGCCAGCACTCTTGTGGCCGCCACCGGAACCTCCTATTTTTTTTGAAATCCTTTGGGCCGCCCTTCCGGCATCACCTTTAAGCCCTGCATTCCTGAAAATCACAATAAGTCTGTCGTCAAACAGACCTGATGCAATGCTCCATGTGGCTTCGGCAAGCTTCATGAAGAAATCCGCCACAAGCACAAGCACATCCGGGCTCTCGACCCTGTCCATGTAAGTGAAGGCAACGCCTTTGTAAAACAGAACCCTTTCCATGGCAAGCTTATAGCTTTCCAGCGTCCGGCGGGTCATTTCTGAAGATTCTATTTTTTTTATGATATTCATGTTGGCGAAAGGATAAAGATACCTGAGGGCATTTATATCGTTTGAAAGAGATCCTTTGACGAAATCTCCGGTATCTGTCTTTATTCCGTAAAAAAGAGCAGTGGCAAGACGAGCCGAGGGCCTTATCTTTGCGGCCCTCAGAAGCTCTGTCATGATGGTGGAATTCGCTCCGTACTGTTCCCTTATATCAACAAAAAGGCCCGTAGTCTGAGGATTGACAGGATGATGGTCTATAACTATATCAAACCTGCGGCGGCTGAACTCCTGATGGTGTGACGGTTGTGAATCAACAAGCGCCCATCTGGTAAATCGTTCTGGCTCAATCTCGCTTACAGGCTTAAGCTCAATCTTGAGAAGCCGTATCATGGCAAGATTGTCGGCCCGCTGGATGGTGTTTACGTGAAAAACATCTATCTTCTTTGCCCGCCTCCAGAAGATACGCCTGAGAGCCAGAGCGCTTGCCATTGCATCAGGATCCGCATCAATCAGAACGGCAAGGGAATCATCGCCTGTAACAAGCTCCCGAAGTCTCCTGACCCTCTCCAAGGCCGTTGTGGATTTTGGAAAAGGGTGATCCATGAGATCTACCAATTCTGATTTCCCCCCTTTTACTGAGCCAATGCCTGTAAGGCCCTGAAGACGTTTATCCCCGATGTCAGAAACCTATATCAGGAAATGACACAATGCAAACTCAAACATGCATCTCCCTACCAGGGCCAGAATCTCTCAAGAGTCGCGATGCTTGGATCTATATCCTCTCTTGTGTGGGGCTCAATGGTCATAACCGGTCTTTTGTTCCTGTTCTTTTCAAGCCATCTGAAAAGCAGCGGAAAATCAACGGTACCCTTACCAATGGCCAGATGTTCATCTCTTATTCCATTATTGTCATGGAGATGCAGTTGATGGAGAAATTCGCCAAGCACCTGGAGCCATCGTTCAAGGGATACCGAACTGAAGGCTGCCTGGTGGCCGACATCCAGGCAGAACCCCACCTGTTCCCTGGCCAGGGCCTTGAAGAGGTCTAAAAGCTCTTCAGGACTGTTCTCAAACACATTCTCAAGCACCAGCCGGCCCCCTTCATCTGCCACACGGGAGCCGAACCATCTCCACACGGAAAAGCTGTATTCAAGCCATTTATCCTTCATGTGGCGGTACCTTCTGTCCTCATAGGCAGCATGGCACACAACGGTCCTTGGTTTAAGAATCTTCACTACATCAATTACCTGCTGGAGTCTCTTTCTGACCACTCCTCTCACCAGCTGGTCCGGAGATCCCGGCGCTATATCCATGAAAGGGGCATGAACCGTTACAGTAAGACCTCTTTCTTTAAGGATTCCGGCCATCCCTTCAAGGTTTTTATGGTTCAGGCTGTCCAGTGCTTCCGAATCAAAGCTTATCTCCGGATTCAGTCTTTTTTCCAGAAACATGGAAAGGGAGTCCCCGGCAAACATTGCGTATGGTATCCCCACATGTACCATTCCAAGGATATTTCTTTTCTCTGTCATGATTGACAACACCTTCCCGGCGGACTATATATCCCCCCAATCGCTATCATTCAAGAGGAATTCAAGCGCATTTAAAAAACACAACCAATAAATTGATCCGTTAAAGTCTATGAAAAAGGCACTGTTTTCAACCCTGTTATCAGCTTTGGTTATACCCGGCCTCGGGCAGATCATAAACCACCGCCCTATAAAAGGCCTTATCATACTGGGCCTTGTTACGGTTTTGTTCCTGGGAGGGATTTTTTCCCTGTACCTTGCCCTTGTTGAGGCAATGACTACTCAGCCGGCCGGCCATGTGCACAGCTTATCCCTAAACTTAATACTTCATGAAGCAGACATGATCTTTCCCGTACTGTTTGGGACCGCATTCATAACGTTGTGGCTTTTCTCTGTCGTTGACGCATTCAGAGACGGCAGGAAGCTGGAACAAAAAGAAAACAGGACAGCAAATGAGATACTATCTGATAGATGAAATATCCCCCGACCACATTAAAACGGCCAAGGATTTTCTGAAAGAAACTGCCCTGTCTTCAGGCATTGAATCAATTTTCTGGGTTAGTTTGCCTCATGATCTGCTAACCGGCAGCCAGTACGAACACACAGGATGCAGACCTCATGTCTTTGCCGTTGAAACAGGCCCAAGCTGGATAAAATTTGAACTCTTTATCAGGTCGCTTACAACCATGAGATGCACCTGTCCGTCCTACTGCTCCAAGCAACAGGCGGAATTTATCCTCAACTTTGCAGAGGCAATGATTGCAAAGTTGGGGATCAGGACCTGAACCCTTTTCCCTCACAGGAGCCTTATTTTTCGAGGGCTGCCTCAGGCAGAGTTTCTAAATGACAAGCACTCTGCCTGCAGGCCTCTATTTTCTCATCAGCAGTACTGCTATCCGGTCCTTGATAGCCATGGAGGCGCCTTCATCCCCCATAATGCCGACCCTTATGACAACCTCTGTTTCCTTGGGCGATTTATATGTAAGGGAGAGTTTGACGGCCTGGCCATCTGCCCTTGTTCCCTCTATCTTTCCCCCTGTCAGGTCATGCTTTGAATCCGTTATGGTAATACCCAACTCGGCCAGGGCCTTATTACTGGCGTCCCAAGTCTCTATAAAGGGATATTCATAAACTACCTCCAGGGTGCCGTTAAGGTATTTGAATCCCGCCACACCAGCAGCCGTACCAGCGCCGAAGATCACCAGAGTGCCGCACCCCGCCATAAGCAGGAGCAAAGGAATAACAGCCAGATATCTAACCATTCTCATATGTTTCAATCTCCTTTCAAGCCGGCCGGAGCCTCTGGTCATATTTTTAATCCCCCTGCCGACAACTGTCAACCCATAGCTTTGGGTTTGACTTATTATGATGGATTTGTTAATTATCAGCGTTTCGCATCAGCCTTATCGGAGGAATAAAAAATGGACTACAAACAAACCCTTAATCTCCCTTTAACCGCATTCCCGATGAAGGCCAATCTGGTCAAAAATGAACCCGAAATCCTTAACTATTGGGACAAAATAAAGGCTTACAGCATAATCAGGGAGCGATCCAGGGGACGGCCGCAATATATGTTACATGACGGCCCGCCCTATGCTAACGGCAATATCCATATGGGTACAGCCTTCAACAAGATCCTCAAGGATATAATAGTAAAGTCAAGACAGATGGCAGGCTTTGACGCGCCTTATGTTCCCGGATGGGACTGTCACGGGCTGCCCATCGAACACAAGGTTGATACTGAACTGGGAGCAAAAAAAGCTTCAATGACCCAGGTGGAGATCAGAAAGTACTGCAGGAAATACGCAGAAAAATTCATTGACATCCAACGGAGTGAATTCAAAAGACTTGGAGTGCTTGGGGAGTGGGAAAGACCTTACCTGACCATGAACTATGCCTACGAAGCAACCATAGTCAGGGAGTTCGGAAAATTCGCACTGAACGGCAGCCTTATACGCAGCAAAAAACCCATATACTGGTGCATATCATGCAGGACTGCACTCGCTGAAGCAGAAGTTGAATACGGACCGCATACCTCGCCGTCTATCTTCGTTAAGTTTCCCATGATCTCGGATATGGGTCGTCTGGACAAAAACCTTGAGGGAAAACAGGTATTCATCGTCATATGGACCACCACACCCTGGACCCTCCCGGCTAATTTGGCCGTGGCTCTTCATCCTGATGTCGAATATGCGGCGGTTGAGACGGAACAGGGCGAGGTTTTGATTCTGGCGGCATCTTTGCTGGATCAGTGCATGGAAACATTTGGGATCAAGAACTACAGGATTCTTTTCGTGTTTAAAGGAGAGACCCTTGAACGATACGAGGCCGGGCATCCTCTTTATGACAGATCCTCTCTAATAGTGCTGGCGCCATATGTAAGCCTGGACACGGGAACAGGTTGTGTACACACGGCACCGGGCCACGGGCGTGAAGATTATGAAACCGGTCTCCTCTATGGTCTGGATGCCTATTCTCCGGTTGACGACTACGGTCGCTTCACACAAGACGTCGAATATTTTTCCGGCCTTACGGTTTTTGAGGCAAACTCCGCCATAAACAGGAAACTTTCTGAGGACGGAAGACTACTTAAAGAACAGTCTATAACCCATGAATATCCCCACTGCTGGCGCTGTAAGCGGCCTGTTATATTCCGTTCCACCGAACAGTGGTTCATATCCATGGAGAGTCAAAACCTGAGGGGAACCGCCCTCAAGGCAATAAACGAGGTCAGGTGGATACCCTCCTGGGGAAAGGAAAGGATTTACGGGATGATAGCGAACCGTCCCGACTGGTGCATATCAAGGCAGAGGGCGTGGGGGGTCCCCATCACAGTATTTTTCTGTAGAGATTGCGGCAAGATCCTTATAAATCAAGAGATCATTGATCATGTCGCAGCCCTCATGGAGAAAGAGGGTGCCGACGTTTGGTTCAGCCTGCCGGAGGAAAAGCTTTTGCCCGGAGGGACCTCATGTCCTTACTGCGGTTCTTCCAGCTTCAGAAAGGAAACCGATATACTGGATGTCTGGTTTGACTCCGGGGTCAGCTACGCTGCCGTTATGGAGCGCAGGGACTATCTGAGAAGCCCGGCCGACCTTTATCTTGAGGGCAGCGATCAACACCGGGGATGGTTTCACAGCTCGCTTTTATGCTCTGCAGGGACAAGGGGCAAGGCCCCGTATAAAAGCGTTCTCACACATGGCTTTGTAGTGGACGGCTCCGGCAAGGCGATGCACAAATCAGCCGGAAACGTTATAGCCCCTGAAGATCTTATAAAGAGATACGGCGCGGAAATCATAAGGCTATGGGTAGCGGCAGAAGACTATAGAGATAACATAAGGCTCTCCGAGGAGATACTCCAGAGGCTTACTGAAGCCTATCGCCGGATTCGAAATACTTGTAGATATCTCCTTGGAAACCTTTCAGATTTTAACCAGGCAACCGACTCTGTGCCCTTCAGGGAAATGGAGGAGATTGACAGATGGGCGCTTGACAGACTTTCACGGCTGGACGAAAGACTTACCAAGGCCTATGATGACTTTGAGTTCCATCTGGTCTATCACGGGATCCACAATTTCTGCGTCCTTGATCTTTCCTCTTTTTATCTGGACATCATCAAGGACAGGCTTTACACAGCTCCCAAAAATTCCAGAGAGAGGCGTTCCGGCCAGACTGCAATGAACATAATCCTGGAGGCCCTGGTGAGGCTTATGGCTCCTATTCTCTCATTCACCGCAGAGGAAATCTGGGGCTACATGGGAAAAGAAGGAAGGACCGAGAGCATCCATGCGGATATATTCCTCCCCCTCAACCCTGATTTCAGGGATAATGAGCTTGCCGAGCGCTGGGAAGGCATCACGGCCGTTAGAAAGGAAGTCACAAAGGCTCTGGAGATAAGCAGAAAGGACAAACTTATAGGTCATCCCCTTGATGCTGCCGTGACAATAGGTCTTCCACCAGAAATATTAGGCAAATTAATTCCTTATGAATATAAGTTGAGATCTATCTTTATCGTTTCTTCAGTTGTTCTCAAGGATTCGGATGCGGTTGTCGGCGGTCATCAGAGCGAGACTATGCCGGGGGTAAAGATTCTGGTTTCACCCTCAGGCGACCCCAAATGCGACCGCTGCTGGGTCAGGGACCCTTCCGTCGGCCAATACAAAGAACATCCGACCATATGCTACAGATGTCTTTCTTCACTTAATCAGAACTGACGGAGAAGAATGTGAACAGGACCACCACGTTATTGATATCTCCGGCCCTGGCGGTGGCGGTCCTGGATCAGTTGACCAAGTATATGGTTGTTCAGGGTCTTAAGCTTCACTCATCGGTGGAGTTAATACAAGGTTTTTTAAATCTGGTCCACGTCAGAAACCGCGGCATAGCATTTGGAATGTTTCACGGGCTTTCATCAGGGACAATCTCCTATATACTTGCTGCCGTAAGCATACTTGCCATAATTGTGATAAGCTGTTTCGCAGTAAAGCACAGCAATGGATCTCGCATCATGACCGCGGCGCTTTCCCTTATAGTCGGAGGCGCTGCCGGCAATCTGATTGACAGGCTCAGGATCGGTGAAGTTATTGACTTTATTGATGTCTATATCGGCACATATCACTGGCCTGCATTTAATGTGGCTGATTCGGCCATCACTATGGGCACATTTTTATTTATAGCGGGACATCTCTTTAACAAAAACAGGGCTTAGCAGGATCAACAGATGTTGCCTGAATTATTTTCTATCGGACCTTTGACAGTTCACAGTTACGGACTACTGGTAGCATTGGGATTCCTCACCGGAATAATTATAACTGTTCGGATTGGAAGAACCGAGGGCATAAACCCTCAACTGATAATGGATCTTACCTTTATCCTTGTTGTTTCTGCAATTGCAGGATCCAGGATCTTATATGTTCTTATAAATCTTTCCCACTACAAAACGAATCCACTAGATATCTTCAAGATATGGGAGGGAGGTCTGGTTTTTTCCGGTGGAGTAACCGTTGCAGCCCTTTCACTGGTATGGTATGCAAAAAGAAAGTCCTTAAACCTCCTCAAGACCGCAGATCTTTTTGCTCCAGGCGTTGCTGTCGGGCAGGCCATAGGTCGTCTTGGATGCCTCATGGCAGGATGCTGTTACGGGGTTGTCACAGATGAGCCATGGTCTATAATATTTACTCATCCCAAGTCGCTCGCTCCATTGAATATACCACTTCATCCGACCCAGATATATTCATCCGTCATCGGAGCATGTATCTTCCTGGTTCTCTTCATCCTTTACAGATACAGAAAGTATGACGGACAGGTGGCCCTTTGGTTCCTTATACTGCACAGCACGGCGCGGCTTTTTGTAGAAAGGTTCAGGGGGGATGACAGGGGGCTGGTTACTGAAGGAATGACCGCCACCCAGTTTCTTTCCCTGCTTATCCTCATTTTTTCCGTAATAGCGCTGACGGTTTTAAAGAAAAGGGCAAAAAAGGCATCTCCGGATGGCAGGAACCATTCATGACAAGGAGTTTCGCAAACTCTCCCTCCACAGGTAGAGGACAATGCCTGTTGCTACGGCAGCATTGAGGGAGTCAATGCCTGCCTCCATGGGAATCGAAACAAGATCGCACTTCCTCAGATTTTCAGGGAGTCCCATCCCTTCCAGCCCTGCAACCAGACAGAAGGAGGATGGAAATCGAAATTCTGAGATATTCCTTCCTTCCGGTGAAAGAAGTAGCAGCGAAGATCTGCTGCCGCTCAACTCAGTGATGGAAGGCCCCTGACAAAGAGGCACCCGCATTAGAGCGCTTCCGGCAGCCCTTGCCGATTTTGGGAGAAATGGATGGGCGGCCTCTTTGAGGATAACGACCCTTGAAACCCCAAATGCCGCTGCCGACCTTATGGCTGCACCCACGTTGGCCGGGTCCTGAAACGGAACAATAAGCGTGCACCCTTCTACAGGATCGGTTTCATTCCAAACATGCATGGGGTCAACCTTGACAAGGAGTATGGGGCTTCTGGTACCATGGATATCCACCTGTCTGAAAAGTTCAGGCTTAAGCTCGATATGCCTTATACCCTGGGCGTCAGCCTCATAATGCATATTCTCTCCGGATGAAAACAGAAGGGCTTCGCATTGTTCAGGAAAATCGCGGAGCACCTCCCTTACGTGCCGGCCGCCGGATATAAGCGCTAGGCCGTATTTTTTTATGCCTCTTGCCCCATGCAATGCCATTAGCATCTTGAATGATTCGTTGTTTGTGCTTGTAATCACCTTTGTCCCGGCTAAATAAAAAGAGGAATCGCCAGCCCCACCGGATAGGGCATGAAAATACGGATCGGCGCCCTGAATATGGCTCATAGAACGCCTGTTGAACACCAGAAGTCTTCTTTTATGCGGCGAGTCGGGTATGGAATAGGCCAGATCTTTTTCAAGGTCAAAGCTTTGGCCGAAACGCTCCTTTGCGTCCGCAATCTCCCTGTCGCAGTTGGGGCCTTTCATGAGAATCACTTTTCCACCCTCCGGGAGAAAGTCCTTAACCCGCTGGAGAGTTCCTGCCGCGGTCTCCAGCGCCCTGGTTATAACACCTGAAACAGGCATGTCAAAACGGCCGGATATCTTATGGGGATAGACATCCACTCCTTTGAATCCCAGCAGGGCGCAAGCCTCCTTCAAAAAGGAAACCCGCCTGGCTCTTCCCTCGGAAAGTATCATTTCAATCTCAGGCCGGACTATCTTGATCGGAATGCCTGGAAAGCCTGCGCCCGTGCCTATGTCCAGTAGTGGTGACGGAAGCTCAACAAGACCCGGCACAAGGGCACAGTCAACGTAGTGCTTTATGACCGTGCTTTCAAAGCTCTTTATTCTTGTAAGGTCAAGTTCCTGGTTTCTCCTCCTCAAGAGGCCGTCAAAACGCCAGAAAAGCTCGTATTGATCCCTGGAAAGTGCTAGATTGCTTTTTTGAAAAATCTCTACAAGGTATTTTAAACTAGGTGCAGGGCGCGCCATAACGGTATCTCTTGATCATGAAAACAAGATCTAATCCCTTCTCAAAGGTCAAGGTCCTCTATGAGGACAATCATCTCCTTGCCCTTTTCAAACCTGCCGGGGTACCTACTCAGGGAGACATCACAGGCGACCCATCACTACTGGACTGGGCAAGGCAGTGGATAGGAAAAAAATACAAGAAACCCGGCGCTGTTTATATCGGCCTGGTCCACAGGATAGATCGCCCTGTTCAGGGTGTTGTCCTTTTTGCCAGGACTTCAAAGGCAGCGGCAAGGCTTTCTGAGCAGTTCAGAAGGCATTCCGTGAAGAAGACCTACTGGGCAGTCATCCATGGGACACCTGAGACCCGCAGCGGCGAAGCATCCCTTTACCTTGTCAGGCGGGGATCAAAGAGCATTCCCGTATCTCAGGAAGATCCAGGAGGAAGATATGCCCGCCTCTCCTTCAATGCCATAGCTTCGGCACAGGGTTATTGCCTGATGGAAATTGCTCCCCTCACAGGAAGGCATCACCAGATAAGGGCAACCCTGGCCGACATGGGCCATCCCATCCTGGGGGATATAAAATACGGTTCCCAGCGCAGGATCAACCCCGGGGAGATCGCACTCCTTGCAAAGAGCCTCACATGCCTTCACCCGACTAGGAACCAGGTTATTACCTTTGAATCCCCCATTCCGGACAACTGGCCCTGGCCTCCTCCCGAGGATTAGGGCCTGGGTGCCTTTGCCTGCGTTCCGGATGCGCCGGCGGCCTGCTCTTTGGCCCTGAGTTTAAGCCTCTTGGCCCTCCTGTGGCGCCTCCTTTCAATCTCTCTTATGCGCTCTATCTTCTTGTGTCTGGCCACAATCAACCTCCTAAAAGTAAGTGTTCAAATCTCTGAGGGCCAACGACCCTTTTTTCCGAAAAAGAACCTGAAAAGGTCCTGAAATTTCCTCCTGAGAGAAGGATCAGCCAGAGCCTTTACCTCAGGAAGAGTATTTTTCACATCATAAAAATCCTTGAGCCTCAAAAATATCTCCCTGCCAAAGGCAAACTCATCATTTGAAAAAGCCTTTTCTTGGCACAGAGACTCAAGGAGCAGCATAAGGGGACCGCGGTATGCCGCAACCATTCGATAGTTATAATAGTACAGCTCTCTTTCCTTCTTGTACTGCCTTGGCGCAAAGGATTCAATAGCGGCTATGACCCTGTCCAGATCCTCAACCGATCCGCCGGCTCTGCGGTTAGGTTTTCGGAAAAATATATCTAGAACCATAAAAGACCTCCACAGGCCAATTCAGTCTTTACCATATCAATACCTCTTGCCGCAATACGGCCCCTCAAGAAAGTCCATATGAATTCATTTTCCTTTGCTTCAGCCGTTACCCAACAAATCAATCACATAGCTGAGAAAGAAAACGGCGCCGGCAACCAGTATTATGGTAGCTCCTGAAGAAAGGTCGAATAAATATGACAACCAAAGGCCGGAAAGGGTAAATGCCACACCCAGGATTGTGGACAACACCATCATCCTGCTTATGGATCTCGTGTATTTCTCAGAAATGTAAGGGGGTATTGTAAGAAGAGCGATCACCAGGATAAGTCCAACGACACGGATGACCATTACAACGCAAAGGGCGGTCATGACAAGGAGCGCAAGATAAAGTGTCTTAACAGGTATCCCCACCACAACCGCAAAATCCTCGTCGTATGAAAGCGCCATAAACTCCTTGTAAAAGATCGCCACCGTCAGAACAATCACGGCATCGAGGGGAAGCATAAGCCAGAGCTCTGAATCAGAAACCGCCAGAATGCTGCCGAACAGGTAGCTCATCAGGTCCACATTATATCCCGGCACAAGATCAACGAGCACAACACCCAGGGCCATGCCCACCGCCCAGAGGACCCCTATGACCGTATCAGCCCTGTGTTTGCTCTTCAGACTTACAAGCCCCATAACTATTGACACAGCGACTGAGAAGACAGCAGCCCCGAAGGTAGGAGGAACCCCAAGGTAAAAGGCCAGCCCTATGCCTCCGTATGCCGCATGAGCGATGCCTCCCGATATGAATACTATCCTGTTTACTACCACCAGAGTCCCTATAATACCGCAGGAGATACTCACAAGGACTCCGGCCAGCACAGCGTTTCTCAGAAAATCAAACTGGAGAGCTTCCCACATCTCATTTCGCCTCATGGGTGGGCAGCACCCTGTGTGGAACTCCGTGGGCGATCAGATCCACAGGGCAGGCATATGCCATATCCAGCATCTCGGTTGTTATTTTCCCTTCGCTGTGAAAAATCAGGGAGCGATTCACACAGGCAACGGACTTTACATAGCGGGAAACGGCCCCTATGTCATGGGTTATCACAACAATGGTCACCTGACTGTTAAGCTCTTTAAGGAAGCTGTACAGATCCGTTTCGAACTCAGGGTCCAGGCTGCTGGTGGGCTCATCCAGAAAAAGTATTTCAGGATCGGTTGCAAGGGCCCTTGCAATGAAAACCCTCTGCCGCTGGCCTCCTGACAGCCTGCCCACATGGGTGTCTGCATGGGCAATCATTCCAACCCTGGCAAGGGCCTCTCTGGCTTTTTCCCTGTCGGTCCTGGTATAGAACCGGCCGAGATGCGAGCGGGACAGCCTGCCCATAAGCGATATCTCCATGGCTGAAATCGGAAAATTGTTATTGAAATCGGTCCCCTGAGGCACATAGCCTACTCTATGATTGGCATCAAGGGGAGATTCCCCCAGGATCCTTATTGAACCCCTGTCAGGCTTCAGGAGCCCGAGCATAAGCTTAAGGAGAGTAGTTTTTCCTCCCCCATTGGGCCCCAAAATGCCGAGAAAATCCCCCTGTTCAAGGGTAAAGCTCACATCCTTAAGGATCTGGTTGTCCCCGTAGGAAAAGCATACATGCTCAACTTGGACGGCTGGAAGCTTCATTGCTCAATCCGATCTGCATGGTCCGCTGATGAATTCTTAATGCTGACGTCACCAAGTAGCCTCTAAGAACCGGACGGATTTAGTCTTTCATTGCCTCAAAGAAATGAAGGTTTTTGAGAAGCTTTTCCCTTGCCAGGGCAGCGGCCTCGTGTTTTTCCCGCACCTCTGCCACAACCTCTGGAGAGGCCTTTTGGAGAAAACCCTGGTTGGAAAGTTTCTTTGAAAACATCTCAAGGTCCTTGTCCTTTTTGGCTATCTCTTTAGCAAGTCTCTTTTTTTCCTCCTCAAAGTCAAGAAGACCCTTTAGAACCACGTGGACCTGAACGGCACCAACCACAGAGGTTGCCGAACCCTCCGGCTTCTTAAGACCAAACCCGATCTGCGGATTGTCCGCCTTGGCCAGGGCCTCTATGTGGGAGATGTTTTCCACAAGAAGGGATCTTGCCCGCTCCTCACCTTCGTGGACGTCCAGCACCACATGAACCCTTCTGGAAGGAGGGATGTTCATCTCGCCCCTGATACCGCGAACGGCACCTATCACACCCATAAGGAGCTCCATATCCGGGAGCGCATCCCTATCCTCGATCCATTCAGAGGAGCCCGGATATGGCGCCTTCATTATGCTGCCTGAAACGCCGGGGACCTTTTCCCATATCTCTTCTGTAACAAAGGGCATGAATGGGTGAGCAAGCCTCAAGACTGCCGACAATACCGCTTTCAACGTCTCTCTGGTGCCGGCCCTCATTAATTGATCTTCTCCGTAAAGGCCCTTTTTGGCCATCTCCAGATACCAGTCGCAGAACTCGTGCCAAACAAAATGATAGCAGATATTGGCAGCGTCATTGAAGCGATACTCATCAAGGGCCTTTTCCATCTCCCTGCTCACATGGGCGAGCCTTGTAAGAATCCAGCGGTCAGGAAGCGGATAACATCTCCGGCCTGCCTCATCCTCACCCTCCTCAAGATTGCCTGTGACAAGGCGTGCCGCATTCCAGAGCTTGTTGACGAAATGGCGGTATCCTTCGATTCGGTCTTCGGACAACTTTACATCCCTTCCCTGGGCGGCGAGTGCAGCCAGGGTAAATCTAAACGCATCGGTTCCGTACTTGCCCATCACATCAAGGGGGTCTATGACATTCCCCTTGGATTTGCTCATCTTCTTTCCCTCTGCATCCCTCACCAGAGCATGTATGTACACATCCCTGAAAGGAACCTCCCCCATGAAATGAATCCCCATCATCATCATGCGGGCAACCCAGAAAAATAATATGTCAAATCCGGTTACAAGAACCGACGTGGGGTAAAAGGTTTCAAGTTCCTTTGTCCTGTCGGGCCAGCCCAATGTGGAGAAAGGCCAAAGCGCTGAGCTGAACCAGGTATCCAGCACATCGCTTTCCTGGATCAGGTCTTTTCCTCCGCAATCCTTGCAGATTGAAGGGGGTGCGATGGCGACATTCACCTCGCCGCATGATTTGCAGTACCAGGCCGGTATCCTGTGTCCCCACCAGATCTGTCTGGAGACGCACCAATCCCTTATATTGGACATCCAGTCAAAATAGACCCCTTCCCAGGTGGCCGGATATATCCTGGTCCTGGATTGCCTGACCGCAAGGCTTGCAGCATCTGCAAGGGGCTTTGCCCTCACGAACCACTGCTTGCTCAAAAGCGGCTCTATCATGGTTTTACATCTGTAGCAGTGGCCGACCGCGTGCCTGTAAGGATCAATCTTTTCCAGCAATCCCTGGGACTCCAGGTCTGCAAGGATCTTTTTCCTGCAATCAAATCTGTCCATACCGGCATACGCACCGGCAAGCGAGTTCATTTTCCCGTCGTCATCAATGACTTTGACCCGTTCAAGATTGTGCCTGTTTCCTATTTCAAAGTCATTAGGGTCGTGGGCCGGGGTGATTTTGAGCGCTCCTGTTCCAAAGCTGGGATCAACATAGGAATCCCCTATGACCGGTATGGATTTATTGAGGATTGGGAGAATAACTGACGCTCCAACAAGTGAGGCGTATCTGTTGTCATCGGGATTTACTGCGACCGCAGTATCTCCCAGCATGGTTTCAGGCCTTGTGGTCGCCACAACCAGATAACCGTCTATTTTTGCAAAGGGATACCGCACCCAGTAAAGGAAACTGTCTTTATCCTCGTGCTCCACCTCCAGGTCGGCAAGAGCCGTATGACATCTTGGGCACCAGTTGATGATATAGTCTCCACGATAGATAAGCCCCTCTTCATAGAGACGCACAAAGACCTCCCTAACGGCCCTCGACAATCCCTCATCCATTGTAAAGCGTTCCCTGCTCCAGTCGCATGAGCATCCCAGCCTTTTCAACTGGTTGATGATGAGACCTCCGTATTTTTGCCGCCACTGCCAGACTAGCTCTATAAAACGTTCCCGGCCAATCTCATGCCGGTTTGTACCCTCGACAGCAAGGCTTTTTTCCACCACGTTCTGGGTGGCGATTCCAGCGTGATCCGTGCCCGGTTGCCAGAGGACCTTAAAGCCCTTCATGCGCCTGTAACGGCACAGGATGTCCTGAAGCGTATTATTAAGGGCGTGTCCCATGTGAAGGGTGCCTGTAACATTAGGCGGAGGAATCACTATACAGTAAGGCGGCCCTTCAGACGTTAGATCGGGCTTAAAAAGGCCCTCTTCCTCCCAATAGCGGTACCATTTACCCTCCACATCTTCAGGCTCAAATGCCTTTGCCATTATCTCTTCTTTCATCCTGCCCCTGCTCCTTAAAAAAGCCTTATAACCGCCCGCAATCAAAGCGAAGCGCCTCTGCAAAACGCCTCTACTGAGGCCCTGTTTTGAAAACAAGAAAAGGGGTTGCAACCTTATAAAGGCAACCCCCTGACTGAATAGTACACTTGAAAGGTTATGGCAAAAAGCCGACCGGCGTTTTAAACGCGGGGGATCCTTAAACTCTCCCTCAATGCCTCAATGGCCTCCTTTATGGCCCTTTCTGCCGCAGCCTCAACAGCCTGTCTGGCAACCCTTTCAACGGCTTCATTTACTGCCCTGGCAATAATTGCCTCAAGGCGTTCCTCGCTTATTCCTGCGGCGGCAAGATCATCGCCTCGAGTCTTATCCAGGAGATAACCGTTATCTGCGTCCAGATCCAGATGATTCGGCTCCGCTGCTGGAGACTCAAACCCTGCAGCCCTTGAAAATATTTCCTCAATCTCCTTGTCGAGAGATCCCAGGCTCTCATACTCCCCGGGCATAGCCTTTGATTCGACCTCCCCTCCGGCCTTTTTTCCGAATGCTTCTTTTTCTGGAACATCATCAAAAACCCTATCTGGAGACACGCCCTTCTTTACGGGGTTGACAAGTTCTATGATGTCTTCATCAAACTCCATTCGCCCCGGTGCAGTCAAAGGATCCTCCGGCAGATCGTCAAATTCAAATTCCAGCATTTCCTTGCCTGCTTCACCCTTGCCGCCTAAGGCATCGTCCTTCACCATGGGGATGATCTCCTCGCAATACATTCGAGCCGTTCATGTTGAAACTTCGGGATTTTTTAGCATAACGGTGCTACGCTGTCAACATACAGGGAAGTAGTCTCTCCCGATCATTGACTCTTGTGCAGGAACGCTTTTAATGGTATTGTCTCTTTTCGCCTGTGCCGGAGTAACATTTCAGCCCGCCCGGCACGAACAACCTCTTTGTTACTCAGGTTAAAATAGGGCGATTAGCTCAGGTGGATAGAGCGTTGGTCTCCGGAACCAAAGGTCGCGCGTTCGAGTCGCGCATCGCCCACCAAATAAAAACAAGGGGTTAGTAAATAAACTTAATGCGGTTTATTATTCCAGCCTTTTTATCCAAATCCTTGCTCCTTCTTAATATCAAGGAATTCGCCGCTTCGATTAAACTGAGATGACAAGCTTGCTGTTGACACACCGGGCATGGGATCTTAAGCTTTATTTCAAAAGATTGGTCATTGGGCATATTGTAACTGCAACCAGCGTTATAGAAACCCTTTGACAGGGAGTTATCTGATCAGGAGGCCTTTATGAAGCGATTATCCTTTGCGATGGCTTGCTGTGCGATTTTCCTTCTTGCAATTCATTCACCTGATGCCGAAGGAGGCGAGGGTTTCGACAGGGCAGTGGAAAGGCTTTCCGATGAACTGGTGAGAAGGGCGGATATTTCAGGAAGGCAGGTAATTGTAAGTCCCCATTCATTCTACGATGCGGAGAACGGAATGAGTCTTCCGCTTGCGCTGAACCTAAAGGCTGCCCTTGTCAGGGGCCTGACAAAAAACAATATCACTGTTCTGAGCCCGGACCCTGATCAGCTTGAATACAGTCGGATCAGAGGATCTTGGATCAAGGAGAAATCGGAGCTTTTCATACATCTTGAGGTGATCAAATTCGGTGAGGGAGGTGCCGAGGTAACGGCAGCGGTTTCATCAAGGGTCCCTTTAAGTGAGATAGATCCCAAGGCCCTTGAGGCAGACCGGGAGTCCTGGGGCAGGTACCTTATCCGCAGGCTTGAAGCGAACTGCTCCGGTGCAAAGTCCATTTCAATCCATGTAAGACCTATAAAAGTCCCGCCGGAGAAAGCTGACCCTGACCTGGGTCCATATCTGGGTGAATGGCTTTACTCTGCATTAACAGAGAGCAGCGTTCTGCGGCCCCTTGACCAGCAGTCTGCAATGAGAGGGGTTCCCATAAAGGAGCTACGCACCCGTGGAATAGCTCCCAAGGCCAAGGTGGAAAAGGAGCAGCCCTCGCTCACAGCGGATCTGATCAGAGCCGATGGGGAACTTCGTGGAGAGGCATGGCTTCATACCGACAAGGGCATCATGGAGATGAGACTTCGAGTCGTTGACAGGTCAGGAAGACAGGTGACAGCCGCTGCCGGTGACATTCCCGTCGCACTCTTCCCATCTGAACTAATGCAACCCCCCAGGGCATCAGCAACTCCTCCCAGGGAAGGAATCTCAAAAAAGGGACTTTTTGCAGAGATCAGCACGACAAAAGGAGAGGGACGCCCGGTTTACCATAAAGGCGAAAGAATAGCATTTTTTATAAGGTTGAACAGACCTTCTTATTTTTATCTTTTCAACCTGGATTCATCGGGAACGGCTACACTTCTCTACCCTGTGGACAGCGACGGACGGCCGGCTGGCAGCGGGAAATGCGGAAGGCTCCTTGAGCCTAACAAACTCCTTGTCATTCCTGAAGATGGTTGCAGTGTTGATCTTGTTGTACAGGAGCCTTTCGGCAAAGACACTGTCTGGGGAGTGGCAACAGAGGCCCCTCTCGGGCTTCCAGAATCTTTCACAGGAGAATGGAGCAGATCAGAGTTGGTCGTAGAACGAATAAGGAGCCGGGGGCTTTCCGGACAGAGCGGTTACGCCGAATGCGAGTTGCAGGTAATAACGAGATAAAGCCAGTACTCGTCTTTTGGAGGGGCAAATGAAACACAGCACGCTCCAGCAAAAGCAGAAAAACTGCAAATTTAAAGGGCGTCCCCTCGAACTCAAAAGGCTGATCTTCCAGCCTTACGCATCCTCTCTTTTTCAGCAACCCTTCGGGTCTCTTCACTCTTAAGCATTTCCTCAAGATTTTCAACAAAGTAAATGCAAATGAGATACTCCCTGCTGTTCCATCGGTTTATGAATGAAGAAACCATAAACACATCCCTGCCCTCTTCCCAGAAAAGCGTACGGCCCTCCATCTGGCCCCACGCGAACTCTTTCGGCTGTCCGTATTTTTTCAGGATCGTGTCCACCATTGATCCTCCCTCAGGACCTGCCGTGATTTTGAAGAAAAGGGGTTTTAGGGAATCATCCGAAAAAAACAGCTCCACATAGTTAAAGGGCGTATTCTGTTTCCTTGCGTAACGGTAGACCAATTTTGTGGTTTCATGCTCTACCCGCTGGCGGGGCGGCCAATTTAATCTTTGGTTCAGCTCTGAAAGGGCTGGAAAATGTTCTTCCAGAAACCCCTTGTAGTTTATGGACAGGTCCATGGTGTTTTTCTGAGAAACGGCATCCGGACCCAGCTTTTGACTCAATTCCTGGCGTATCGAGTGTGAATATAGGGAGTTGGCGCCAAGGTCGAAAAAGGTAAAACCCTGTACTCCAGGTGGCTTGTTCTGGGGACGGGGTTCATCTCCGGAGCAGCCCTGGAGCAGAAATACAACTATCAGGACGGCAGCAATGAATTCGGACCAAAAAAAATATCCTTTCAAAATACGCTTTCTTGCCATTAATGGGTCCCTCCTTCACTTTCCATTGTAAGCACAAAGAAAAATGAACGCAACACGCATAAGCGTTCTCGAAGAACCCGTTTCTTATCTAAGAAAAAGACTTCATGCCCTTAACTGTTATTAGAACTTACATTTCATAGAACCTTACTGCACGGAATGATCCGGAGCCTGGGCAAAGGAAGTCCTTAAGGACCCGGCCAATTCCTCTGGAGAAACCACGCACACCACCTCACCGTGAAGTTTTTCAAAGTAGTTAATATCGCTGATATTCCAGGGTGGAATGAGCATTCTGGGACAAAGGCTCCCGTAAACCCGCGACCCGGAGCCTCTTAGACCTCCCGAAAACAGGGAAAGATTAAAACTGGGAGTATGGCCTTTAAGATAACCAAGCACCTTGACCAGTCCCTTTGAAAAATACATCCAGTCCTCTTCGGTTATCTCATCAACGGACCGGCGATTGGAGAACAGGAAAATTATCTCCCCAAAGACCCCGCGGGGTGAAAAGGCAGATATGAAATGGACTTCTCCCTGACGACCTATATATCTCTCTCCTATCTTTATCTCCTCAACAATATACTCCTCCCAGAATGAAAAATCCCCATCGTTACTGTATCTCCCTAAACCTTCGAGTACCTTTTGGTGGGAAAAGGTGGGAGTATCCTCAACTATTATCTGCAGATGCGGATGATATAAGCCGGCTCCTGCAGAAGGCAGGTAATTCCAGTTAATATAGCTATACTGAAACTCGGGCCGACTAAGGGTGATCCTTTTGATACCCTCCTGTGCCAGGACAAAGCCGTCTTTCAGCACATCAACGGTGAATTGATCAGGATAAAGGAAATGCTCCTGACTCAGCACGATCACCCCGCTGTAGCGGGCATAGGGAAAAGCATTGGGAAACAGCCACGCGCTCCCCCTTTTCATCTTCCCCTCAGGTATTATGTCCGGCGGAAAATCAGGAGTGGAAGATGCGATCCGCTCAGGACAAAAGGGGCATATTTTCCTTGAGGCTTCAAGGAGCTCAGGTGAAATTGTGACCTCGGGATACTTTCGCCTGAAGGAAAGGATTCTGGAGACATGTCCGGTGAGACAATCCCTTCTCACCTCAAAGGGCATGGATTTATTTGAAAAGCCCTCCCTTGGATCAAGGTAGCAGGATTGTTCTTCCTTTTTAGGGAATTGAATTTTTGCCATGCCGATCCTCCACTTTCTGAAGGTACCTCCCTGTCATCTCCAGGTTATTTTCGGCGCCTTGCGCTCCGGGACACGCCGGTATTTGGACCTGGGATATCCCGCCATCATGGCATAGTGATAAGGATGCCCCTCCGGAAGTCCCACTGCCTCCCTCACAGCCGACGACGACTGGAGAGCACCCTCCACCAGACCGGCCCAGCATGTTCCCAGGCCGAGCCCGGGTGCAGCCAGATCAAGGTATGACAAAGCCAGGGTCACATCCACCATGCCGGTGGTAGCCGACTGGGGAGCGGACGCCACTATGAGAGCGGGGGCGTTGCATGTAACGGAATTGTAGCCCATGTCCCATGCACCGACTATCAGAGGAAAGTAAGGAGGCACAGCCTTCGGTGCCTTGGCCAAAAGCTTCCTCATCCATTCAACGGTCGATTCGGCGATGGTTTTGATCCTGCCCTCGTCCAATATGACAATCCACTCGACCAGTTGAAGGTTGCCGCCGCTTGGTGCATATCGGGCAATCTCTATAAGTCGCTGGAGCTTTTCCCTTTCGACCGGTTGCTTTTTGTATAAGCGGATGGAGCGTCGGGACCGGAGAAACTGCACGGCCTGCTCTTCGCTTATTTCCAGTTCTTTTGATATAAGAGGACTTTGCTCAACAGGAACCCTTGCATGGCTCAGGGCACCGTGGGGGCATATTGCCACGCAGTGCCCGCAGCTGTTGCATATTTCTTCTCCGCCCGGAACGATTTCGGGAAACCCGTCTCCATCCTTTTGCCGAATTATCACCATAGGGCACTCGCGCACGCAGACGCCGTCCTTCTTGCACTTGTTTTCATCAACGATCAATAGTCCCATTCGTATTTTCTCCCCTCACTGTATAATGCGTTCTTTTTCTCCTGTTTGAAATGAACTGAAGCCCTGATAATATTAGTCACATAATCCGACATGTAAAGGAATCATCTTTATCGGCAGAGAAAAAATCAAGTTTCCATGGAGATCATGATGGCTGAAGGCCGATCTATTGCTTTTCTTCAAAAGTTAGGGCAAGATTAAAGCGCGTTTCCTCACCACAGTCCGGCAGAACCCTTCGGTACTGCCAATCCCGCGTTCTTCCTTATATTGGGAGGAAAACAGATATGTTGGATGCCTACTTTAATGCCAGCGAAATAGCCGATGTTGTCTTATCGTGCATTCAGCATACCATTATGGTGACTGATCCCCATGGAAAGATCCTCTTTGCAAGCCCCGGCACCGAACAGCTCCTTGGGTTTGCCCCTGAGGAACTGGAGGGGCAGGAGCTCTCCCTTATCTTTACAGAAGAAGACATGGAATATCTATACGGTAATCTGCTCACCATGGCCCGCCACCGCAAGCCCTTTGAGGGTCAGGTAATGCTCGTACGCAAAGATCTCCGGCGTTTTTTTGCCTTTCTGGTGGTCCGTCCCGGAACAGACCCCACCGTTGATAAAAACATCGTGGTTGTCTGTTTAAAAGACATTGACCATGAGAAGAGGATTGAAAAAACACTAAAGGAAAACCAGTACGAAGACCTTATAAGGATAGCAAGCGGCGTTGCCCATGAATTGAGGAACCCCCTGGTAAGCATAGGCGGATTCATCAATCGTCTCTACAGGTCCTGCCGCTCGGACCAGGAACATGATCGCTACTATGAATTCATTCTCGCTAATCTAAGGAAAATAGAACGCCTGGTGGAAAAGGTGGATGCCTTCGCCCTTCTTCCCAAGCCACGACTTAACAGGGAGCCGGTCGGGCCTGTCATTGAGAGGGCGTTGAAAAATCAAGAGCAGGAGATCAAGCGCAAGGCAGTCAATGTTGTTTCCGATGTTGAGGATGCCCTGTTTAGATTTGACAAAGCCCATCTACTGAAGGCTATTTCCGTGCTCATTGAAAATGCCCTGGATGCCATCTCAGAGGCCGGAACCATATGCATTTCCTGCAAGGTAAAGGGAAACGAATGCCGCATCTCTGTTTCCGATACCGGTTGCGGCATTGATCCAAAAGACATCCCTTTTATCTTCAATCCTTTTTTCAGTACCAAGGCTGACGGGGCAGGAATAGACCTGGCTACTGTTAAAAGGATTATGGACAGCCACTCAGGTCAGATCGAAGTCACATCTGAAAAAGGCCGGGGAACCAACTTTGTCCTTGTGTTCCCTCTGGAAAGAAGAAGGGCCATACGGACCGCCCCCCTGGCAATAGGTAACAGCCTACAGCAGGGAACGCCCCAACCAAAAACATCCACAACAACGGCAACTGATGGAAAATAGAATCAAGGCGGTTATCAGTATTGTCCGAGGGAAATTCATTATCATCGGAATCGCGCTCGGGGCGGCCTTCTGGTTCATAGAATCGGTAATGCATGTGTATGTTTTCCATGGGGATGATCTAATCGAATCAGTATTCTCCCCGGGGTTCCATGAGGCCTGGATGCGCCTGGTAATCGTCGGGATGTTCATTTCATTTGGAATTTACGGTCAATGGCTGATAAACGCACGAAGAAAGGCCCAGACAGAGCTCAGCCTTGCAAACGCGGAGCTGGCTCAGATCTTTGAGACATCCGCCGACGGCATGCGGGTTGTTGACAGGGAGTTCAACATGCTTCGTGCAAACGATACATTTTGCAGACTTGCGGGCGTTAAAAAGAAAGAGGCGATTGGAAGGAAGTGCTACGACGTGTTTCGCGGGCCATTATGCCACGGGCAGGGCTGCCCTCTGACTCGAATCCTCGCAGGGGAGGAACGGGTAGAATGCGACGCAGTAAAGGTTCGAGACGGGGCAAATGAGATTCCTTGCATAGTCACTGCAACGCCTTTCCGGGGGCCCACAGGTGAAATCATAGGGATCGTAGAGGACTTCAAGGACATATCCTCTCGCAAACATACCGAGGAGGAATTGAGACAATCCAGGCGGCAACTCCGGGAACTTGCCTCGTATCTTGAATCTGCAAGGGAAAAGGAAAGGACCCGTATTGCCCGCGAGATTCACGACGAACTGGGACAGTCCCTGACTGCTTTGAAAATGGAACTTCACTGGTGTATACGAAGGTTACCCCAGGATGACAGCCTGCTGGCCGAGCGGGCAAAAAAGCTCCTTAAGCTAGTTGACGAAAACGTCCATCTGGTGCAGAGGATTTCATCGGAACTAAGACCTGGATTGCTGGACAATCTGGGACTGTCTGCGGCAATTGAATGGCAGGCGGGTCAGTTAACCGAGAGAACCGGAGTAAAGTGTGATTTCCTTTCGGACCCTGAGGACATCATACTGGATCAGACCCGGTCCACGGCCATTTTCAGGATCTTTCAGGAAACCTGCACAAACATAGCCCGCCATTCAGATGCAACAAAGGCGGAGATAGTGCTCAAGGAACTGCCAGCATATGTGGAGCTTAGAATAACCGATAACGGCCGGGGGATAACACAAAAGCAGATCTCCAACCCCAAATCATTCGGGCTTATGGGCATAAGGGAGCGGGCGCTTTCTTTTGGCGGAGAAGTTGAAATCTCAGGAAATGAGAAAAAGGGCACCACCGTCAGGGTCAGGATACCAAAGGATGGTACCGGGGAGGCGAAAGGTGATAAGAGTCCTGGTGGTAGATGATCACGCAATTGTTAGGGAGGGTCTGAAGCAGGTGCTCTCAGGAATTCCCGACATAGTGGTTGCCGGGGAGGCGTCAGACGGGTTGCAGGCCCTGGATCAGGCCAGAAAAGGCATGTACGATCTGGTCCTTCTGGATATTGCAATGCCGCGAATGAACGGCATGGACGTCCTCAAGCAGCTCAAATCTGAAATGGCGCATCTGCCCGTACTGATGCTCAGTATGTATCCTGAGGAACAGTACGCCATAAGAACCCTCAAGGCCGGGGCATCAGGCTATCTTGCAAAGGAAAGCGCTCCGGAGGAACTTATTGCGGCGGTACGAAAGGTATGCAGCGGGGGAAAGTACGTTACATCTTCTCTCGCGGAAAAATTGGCGGTATATCTGGATTCTGATTTGGATAGACCACCCCACGATAGGCTCTCGGACAGGGAATACCAGGTATCGTTGATGATTGCATCCGGCAAAACCGTCTCTGAGATAGCCGCGGAACTCTCCCTGAGCGTTAAAACCATCAGCACCAACAGAAGCCGCGCCCTTGAGAAGATGGGGATGAAAACAAACGCCGAGCTTACCCATTACTTCATTAAAAACGGCCTCGTGAGTTAGGAGAAGTTTTTGTAGGACAAAATCCTACAGGAAACTTGGTTTTTATCCTACTCAAAAAACCTCCTTTCACTGATAGAATTCTTTAAATCAACGTAGTACTATGAAAACGAAAGTAAAAGAGTCTTATCTGCCGCTTAAGATGTTTTCAACTGTAAAAGACCGGCAGCTCAAACAGCAAAACTCATCTTAAAAAGGAGGAGATTATGTCAGGAAAGATTAGAAAATCAGGGTTGGCGGTTTTTTTATGTGTAGCGCTGTCAGCGGCGTTATTCCAGCTCCCTGCAATATCTCATGGATTTGAGATTATTATTCAGGTATCTCCCAGCACACTCAACCTCCAGAATCAGGGTGAAGTTGTTACCGTTCACACCAGCATTGCCTATAGCAGCGTTGCCGGGGGAACTGTGACCTTGAACGATGTGCCAATAAGCTGGTGGAAGGCGGACAATCAGGGAAATTTTGTTGCAAAATTCCTAATGACTGAGGTCAAAGCTCTGGCCGATAGCGGCGGGCTCGAGGTCCCGGGGGAAAATCTTTTAACTCTTAAGGGAACTACTAAGGATGGCGCGGAATTTTTTGGCGAACAAACCATAACCGTCATAAACGTCATTCCATCAGGTACAGTTAAGAAATAGAGTCATTTTTTTAATTAGTCGCACAAAGATTCACTTTTATAGAAGCATTCAGAATTAAAAATTAAATTGTCGCATAAAAAAGGCGGGGCCGAAACGGTTCCGCCTTTTTTGTCTCTTTCTGACATCAGATTAAAAGGGATGACGGCACCTAGGAACGAACCTATAAAGCCGCCCGTTTGTCACGCTCTTAATGTCTCCATGACCTTTTTAGCCAAGCTATTTATGTCAAAGGGTTTCTTAATAATAAGGATTCCGGGCTCAAGAATACCGTGGGGGGCCAAGGCCTCATCCGTGTACCCTGACATGTAAAGCACCTTGATATCGGGTTGCAACTCCCTTAGCCTTTCAGCAAGCAAGGAACCGCTCATTCCCGGCATAACAACATCAGTTACCAAGAGATCCGGTCTTATCCCTTTATCTTTAATCAGTTTGAGCGCCTCTCCTCCATTGGCTGCCGTGCTTACCCTGTACCCCTTATAGGAAAGAACTCTCTCGCAAAGTCGCCGCAGAGATGCCTCATCTTCCACAATCAGGATATGCTCACCTTTTCCTTTACCTTCCTCTTCTGAGACCCCCATCCTCTTTGCCTCAGTCACAGCACAAGTTTGAGGCAGATATATCCTGAAGGTTGATCCCTGTCCCGGCTCTGATTGAACCGTGACATAGCCGCCGGATTGGCTGACTATCCCGTAAACAGTTGCAAGTCCAAGTCCTGTTCCCTTCCCTTTGTCCTTGGTCGTAAAGAAAGGTTCAAAAATCTTCGACAGGGTCTCCCTGTCCATGCCGCAGCCCGTATCGGTTACGACAAGCATAACGTGTTTTCCCTGTTTGGCTCCCAGATGTTCTTGGACATAAGCCTCATCCAGTTCCACATTAGCTGTTTCTATTACAAGTCTTCCCCCCCTCGGCATCGCGTCCCTGGCATTGACCGAAAGGTTCATGATCACCTGCTCGATTTGCCCTGGATCCGCCATCACCCTGGCCAGATCCTTTGAAAGCACGATCTCCAGTTCCACGTCTTCCCCTATCAGCCTGCGCAACATCTTCTCAAGATTCTTTAATACAGCATTGAGGTCCAGCACATCCGGCTGAAGCTTCTGTTTACGGCTGAAGGCCAGGAGTTGACGTGTAAGCGCGCCGGATCGTTTTCCCGCTTCCACTATTTCAACTACGCTTTCACGAAGGGGATCCCCAGGAGGGAGCTTGGAGAGCAGTATCTCCCCATATCCCATAATAATACTCAACATATTGTTGAAATCATGGGCCACACCTCCTGCCAGCCTTCCTATGGCCTCCATCTTCTGGGCATGGTTCAACTGTTCCTGTAAACTGTCCCGCTCAGCTTCCGCCCGTTTTCGCTCCTTTCTAAGAAGCCTCTGCTCAAGTCCGTTCAGGACTGCGGGACCCAAGCGTTTGATGTGTTCCTTGATGACATAATCCCAAGCTCCGGCCTTCATGCACTCTACAGCCGTATCCTCGTTCATGGAACCGGTCAGGACTATGAAAGGGACATCCGGAGCGTTCTTCTGTGCAATCTTGAGCGCGGTCAATCCATCAAAGTTTGGAAGCTTGAAATCAGACAGTATGATGTCAGGCTTAAAAGTTTCCAGAGACGCAAGCATCTCTTCCAGCGTCTCAACCCTCTCAAACACGCTTCCGGGAATAACCAGTCTCACCTCCCGCTCGGCGAGTTCCCCATCCGTGGGAAGGTCCTCTATTATCAAAACCCTGATCTTCTCTTTCACTTGATCACCTTAAAGGTCTTCTTGACCAATATTTATTTCGGCGGCTGGTTGATCAGAAGCCAATAAAGGCCGAGGCTGCTCATGGCCTCTATGAATGCCTCGGCGTCAACCGGCTTAACCACGTAACTGTTGGCGCCAAGCGCGTAGGCAGTTTTGATATCCGGGTCCTCCCGGGAAGAAGTAACTATCACAACCGGAATAGACCTCGCCCGCTCATCGGACTTGACGGTCTTAAGCACCTCCAGACCATTCACCTTCGGCAGTTTAAGATCCAGAAGGATCACCCTCGGAGGTCTTGAAATATCCCTGCTTGAAAAAGCGCCACGGCAAAAAATGAAATCAAGGGCCTCTGCGCCGTCCTCCACCACTGTAAGGGGATTAATTATATTGCGCTTTCTTATCGCTCTTATGATCATCTCCGCATCACGTGGATTGTCCTCCACCAGCAGGATGTCAACCATGCCCGATTCAAACACCGCTATTCTTCCTTTCTAAGGGTAAAATAAAAGGTTGCTCCCCTATTCGGCTCAGCATGTGCCCAGATCCTTCCCCCGTGGCGATGGATAATTCTCTGTACTATCGCCAGACCTACCCCTGTCCCCTCGAACTCCTTTATGCTGTGAAGACGCTGGAAAGCACCGAACAGCTTCCCTGCATATTGCATATCGAACCCGGCGCCGTTGTCGTTAACCGAGTACATGATTTCATCTCCCAGGACCTCACAGTCCACTTTTATCAGAGCCCTTTCTTTCTTGGAGGAAAACTTAACCGCATTTGCCAAAAGGTTGATCCAGACCTGTCGAACAAGAGTAGGGTCACCAACCGCAGGGAGCAACAGGCCGACTTGAAAATCAATTCTTTTTCTGATCTCTGGATTGGTGAGTTCATGAAAAACCGAGTCGGCAAGTGTTGCCATATCTATTTTAGAGATCTGTATCTCGGCTCTTCCCACCCTTGATAAGGCCAGGAGGTCCTCTATGAGTTTACCCATCTCTTTTGCGCTGTTGCTGATAATGCCGCATACCCGCTTTCCCTCCTCGTCAAGACGAGCAGTATCCTCCTAAGTTCTTTCTCCAGAGAAAAGGGCTTTCCTGTGCACTCATGAAAAAATCCATGAAGCTCCAAGGGGTCTCCTTCTTTGTGCCTCTGTGAAAGAAGAAGACGCGATGCGGCCTGATTGACATAAACAGGCCTTGCATCGGATGAGACAATGCAAAAAGGGATTGGAGCTTTCTCAAGCATTGGAAGGAATTGACTCTGTAAAAGACGGGAAAAGTTCATGGCATGTCCCTCTCTAACACAATTAATAATACTAGCATGATCCAAAGGCTTTTTTCAATAACTTTGATAGGTTTCTGCCGATCTTAGCCCTCGTCCACATAAAAAAAAGTAAAACGGTGACCTTTCACCCAGAAAAAAAGATTACTAATACCTGTCAATTGATCAAATACCCTATTTCTTTTTCTTGCATTCCTAAAAAGCATGCCGTACAGTACCGCTTTGAAAAATGCCGGTTCGATATTTTCGGGTTGTCGGAAAGCCCGCCTTTTTCCAGAAGTAGGCGTTCTTGGATGGCTCCTAAGTACCGTACCGCAGCAGATGTTAACGTTCAACAAAGAGAGGAGCCTTAGGAAATGGCGGAAGGAAAAGTCAAGTGGTTTAACGCAAGCAAGGGTTACGGTTTCATTCAGGCCGACAGTGGCAAGGACATTTTTGTGCATCATTCGGCTATTGAGGGAGAGGGATTCCGTACCCTCGAAGAGGGCCAGAGGGTCAGCTTCGAAGAGGAAATGGGAAAGAAAGGACCTGCGGCGGTAAAGGTAAAGAAACTTTAGTAGACTTTAACGGCAAGGAAGGCCGGGGCAATGGCCTCGACCTTCCTTTAGCCCTGGCAAATTTTTTTGACATGATCCGGAACTGTAAAGAGGAATGATTTTTCTTCCCGGACCTGCCGGCATTAACCACCTGCGACTGCACACTCATCATACAGTAATTTCCGAGAAGGAGTAACCTTGTCCTGTGGCGATTCTTGCCGCGGAGTATTATAATTTTTTATGCAAAAACGCAACGACATCCGAAACCTGGCAATCGTAGCCCATGTAGACCACGGAAAGACAACGCTTGTGGACGCCATGCTATGGCAGAGCGGGGTCTTCCGGGATAACGAACAGGTGGCTGAAAGGGTCATGGACAGCCTTGATCTTGAAAGGGAAAAAGGCATCACCATCATGGCCAAGAATACCGCCATAACCTATCGTGGGGTAAAGATAAATATAGTTGACACTCCCGGCCATGCGGATTTCGGAGGTGAAGTAGAGCGGACCCTCAACATGGTGGACGGTATCATGCTTCTGGTGGATGCAACAGAAGGCCCGCTTCCCCAGACAAGATTCGTGCTGGGAAAGGCCCTTGCAAAAGGTCTTCCGCCCATAGTGGTGATCAACAAGATTGACCGGCCTGACAGACGCATCCAGGAAGTCCTCAATGAGATCTACGACCTGTTCATAGACCTGGACGCAACGGAAGAGCAACTGGATTTCCCGATCCTTTACACAAACGCCAAGGCCGGGATTGCTCTCAAGGAGCCGGACGGAAAAGGAGGGGACCTGGTTCCCCTTTTTGATGCGATACTGGAATACATTCCCCCGCCGTCCTTTGATCCCGCTTCGCCGCTCCAGGTCCTGGTAACAACCCTTCAACACAGCGACTACGTGGGAAGGATTGCTGTGGGAAAGGTGGTAAACGGAACCCTTTACCGGGGCCGAGAGGTAGTCCTGCTTAAGCCCGATGGAACAAGAAAAAAGGCATTGCTCAGCATGGTCTATTCTTACGAGGGGCTTAGCCGGGTTGAACGCGACGAGGTACATGCAGGAGACATTGCCGCAGTAGCCGGCGTTGATGAGATCTACATTGGGGACACCCTTGGAGATTTGGAGGACCCTAGGCCCCTTCCCTCGATAACCGTTGAAGAGCCGACCATATCCATGGTCTTTTCGGTTAACAGCTCACCCCTTGCCGGAAAGGAAGGAACTTTTCTTACCTCCCGTCACATCAAGGAAAGACTCGAAAAGGAACTTCTGTACAATGTGAGCATAAGGCTTGAGCAGGCTGAAAACAGGGATTCTTTCCGGGTGAGCGCAAGAGGGGAGCTTCAGCTTGCCGTACTGGTTGAAACAATGCGGAGAGAAGGCTTTGAGCTTTCCCTTTCCAAACCGACCATCATAACAAAGCTGGTGGACGGCACTTTAACCGAACCCAGGGAAATTGTGGTGGTGGATGTCCCTGAGGCCTTTCTGGGGATAGTAACCGAGATGTTAAGCTCCAGGAGGGGCAAGATGACCAGGATGATCAACAACGGCTTTGGACGGGTGCGGATGGATTTTGAGATCCCATCCAGATCGCTCATAGGATTTAGGAGCAGATTTTTAACCGAAACACGCGGCACGGGGATCCTTACCGCCATTGTCTCAGGCCGGATGCCTCATGCAGGCGAGTTAGCCGGAAGACCCAACGGCGTGCTGGTTTCTGACCGGGCGGGAAAGGCGGTTGCATACGCCATATTCCACCTGCAGCCCAGAGGCACCATATTTGTCAAACCAGGGGACCCTGTCTATCCCGGCATGATAGTGGGCGAAAACTCCAGATCAAATGACCTCCATGTAAACATTACAAAGGAAAAAAAGCTCACAAATATAAGGGCCTCAGGTTCGGATGAGGCCCTTCGGCTTATTCCACCCCGCCAGTTCAATCTCGAACAGGCAATGGAATACATATCAGATGACGAACTGGTGGAAGTAACCCCCAGATCCATAAGACTCAGAAAAAGATAGCCCTATTTGCCTTTTTTCTGAAGGATCTCGCCCCCTCCGAGCTCTCCCATGCTCGCCTTCTCTAAATCCGTCCAGAGGGTTCCCTCTCCTGCATGGATGAGGTTAACTCTTATGTCGGGGTTTATCCTGCCGGCAAATTCCCACAGGGAGAAGGCCGACGGATCGCCAAAGGCACCTGCTCTGAGGATAAGCCCCCTGGCCTTTTCACCCTCCACCTTTCTGATAACGTCCGCCTGTGCCTTTCCGAGCTTCATGGTCTTCTCAGCCCTGATCTCGGCTGTGCCCTTTTCTATCTCCGAGACCCTTTTTAACGCCTCTCCCGCTATCTCAGCCACACTTTTTTCCTGCTCTGCCCTGATAACAGCCTTAAGGCGTTCCGTCTGCTGGCCAACCTCCTGGCCCTTCTGCTGGATGAGGCTCAATTCGGTGTTCAACTGCGCCTGTTTTCGGGCAGTGTTCTGCTTTTCCTGGTTGGTGAGATCCTCTTCCTGGGCAATACTTGCCTGCTGGATGGGTTCCAGGATCTGCATGGGCACGTTCACATGGCGGATAAGGGCATTGTGAATAACGATCTGCCTCTCGGCCAGGGTCTTGGCAAGGGTATCTTTCAAATCCACCTGGAACTTCTCCCGGCCTTCACCGACAATAAAATCCGTTGCCCTGTATGCCGATCCCTTGAGACGCGAGATGCTCAGGATCTGGGGCATTATGATCTTATCCACAACAGCCGGGAGATCCCCGAACTGCCGGAAGACCCAGGCAATTGATTCGGGCTTTAGCTCGAACTCCACCGTCATATCAAGGCTGATCTCAAAACCATCCCTGGAGGGGAAGGTGACGAACTGATCCAGAACAAATCCTGCCACCGCCGCTTCCACCGCCGTCTGGGGCCTTGGAGGGGCAGGAGGAGCGGGTTTTCCTGGAAGCATCTTTTTTAAAGGTTCAACTGCCTGCTGATCCGCCTGAGTGGGTCTTGCCTTCTCAAGGTAGTCCCTCCTCCGTTCCTGCTGCTCCATGAGGGCCTGCTGCTGGAGGGCCCCCACCGCCACGTTGGCCTGCTGCTGAAGGGCAACCTTTTTTGTTACAACAGCGCTTCCCTCCTTTCCCAGAAGAGAGACCTGGTTGACCCCGATCTCCAGCACGTCAATCCTGAATTCCTTGGGGTTAGCGTAATAAAGACCGGGCTGAAGGATGTCGGCCCTCACCCCTTTCTGTCCCCTGGCCGCAAACTCCCCTTCACCTGCCTGCCTGCCTGAAAGAGAGGTGACCACTCCCACATAGCCGATCGGGATACTGACAGCATCAAGGAGATCTATTCGATAACCGTATGGATTCATGCGATATCGTCCCGGACCCACCAGCCTTCTCCATATGCCCTTCTGCCCCGGCTCGGCAAGGAATTCCTCCTGGGGAAGTTCACTGCCCACCTTGGAGGTTACAAGCCCTACCTTTCCGGCCGGAATGGTGACGACGGATCTTATTTCCACGTCATAAAGAAAGGGATCCCTGAAGTGGCGACCTTCGCCGAGCACATCCTCCTGGATTCCCTTCTGCCCTTTCTTAGCAAGTATCTGGCCCGGAGGCAGGCTTTCTCCTGTCTTGGCAATCACAATGGCCATCTTTCCCGGAGCAACATAAAAACGACAAAGAAACCATTGGTAGCCGCCCCACAGGAGGCCGAGGACTGCTATTATTCCAATAAAGGATAAGAGAGTTTTCTTCATGGCCTGCCTCCCTGCTTTCCTGTCATGGGGATCTGTATTTCTCCATGTCCCTTTGCGGCACCCTGGGATCTGAACGCCTCAAAAACACCTCCCAGCACATCGGATTTGTCCGTGGTGAGTAGAGATCTGATGCGTGGGGCAAGGCTGGTATATAAAGTGTAACGGGCCAGTCCCATCCCTCCTCCAAACGCAGATGCCTGCTCCTTGAGGACCTGGGCCTGGGCTTCATTTTTGAGACTGATAACACCTGCCTCGGCACCCGCTGAAAGCAGCATGGACTGTACCTGGAATGATGCGGCATCGTTTTCCAGCTTCGCCACCTCCAGTTCCTTCATGGCTGCCGTAATTTTTACGTCCTGCTCCTGTCTGGCCCTTATCACAGCCCTTATCTTTTGGGTTTCGGCCTCCACCTTCTCCTTGTTCTGCTGGGCCAGCATCTCCTGGCGGGTAAGTTCCGCCTTGGATCTGGCCTGCTCTATCTGGCGGTCAAACATCTTGGCGGTCTGGACCGCCACCTCTCTTTCCCTGATGATGCGTGCTATCTCGTCAGGAGGCGAGATGTTGCGAATGAGCACTGACCTTATGCTCACCCCCCAGTCGGCGCAACGGTCCTTAAGATGCTGCTCCAGATTGTTTTGGAACTGCTGGCGGGTTTCACCCACGATGTAGGCTATGGCCGGGTTTTTACTTCCCTCTATCCGGCTGAATCCCCTTGCCCTTGGAAGAATTACCTTTTTCAGGATATCCTCCATATCCCCTACCTTGTGGGTGAGAAGTGCCGCGTGTTCCCTTTCAATGGAATACTCAATGGTCCCTTCCACTGTTACCGTGAATCCATCCATGGTCAGGAAGGTAATCGCATCATCCCCGCTCATCTCAAACCTCTGGCTCTGGAGGGTCATCTCCACAACAGAAAACATATAAGGATTGAGATAATAGGACCCTGGATCCAGCACTTCAGATATGGCTCCCTTCATACCCCTTTCGACAAGGTATTTGTTTCTTTTTTCCGCAGGAAGATCCGAAGTTGCTACATCCTGTCCGATAAGAGAGGTAACGATGCCCACATGGCCTGGTCTGACGGTAACCGCATCAAACATCTGAACCGTGTAGGCATATGGATTTATACGGTATTTTCCCGGCCTCAGCACATCGCCAACGATTCCCCTGCTCTTTGAATCGGCGATGATCATACCCGGCGGAAGGTCAGATCCAAAAAGCCTTATCAGCACCCCCAGCTTGCCTGCGGGTATGTCGGTCACCGGATGAATACTCCATCCCCAGGTGTAGGGATTCCTGAAGTATCTTCCTTCAGGAAGGACCTCCATCTGCACGCCCTTCTGGTGGAGTCCGTCCGCGATTATCTGTCCGGAAGGAAGGTCCTGGCCGGTCTTTCGAATGAGTACGGCTATCTCATCAGAATCGGGCTCTATACGGCAGAAAACCCAGAACCATACGCAAAGGGCAAATATAACCATCGGAATAAGGAGCCACCCTCCTGCCTTCCACCAGGGAAAGATCCGGCCTCGGCTGGAAGACGGCTTTCTCTTGACTGAAACGATTCGCTTTTCCTCAGGCTCATTCTCTTCTTGCATAACCAAGTTCCTCCTTCCTGAAAGCAGCCGACTGTTTTATGAAATCATCATAAGGTCATAAGACTGGAATGCAGTTTTTCTTATGGATATTAACTTGGCAGAGATGCGGAAAGCAAGTCCCCAAGCTCATACCTTAATATATGCCTGGGATAAAGGAGAATCAAAACGCAGGATTTCAATCTCAATTTCAACTTACCTCATTATTATTTCATGTCGTTCTTATGCAATATAGAACTGCTTTCAACCGCCAACTTAAATCATTTTTCAGACTATAGTCTGTAGATTTACAGTCTGCGTTCTTGCAAAATACTAAGCATTTGTGATTTGGGCTGGAATGGTTGTTACGGGAAGCGTTACAGTAAAGGTGGAACCATGACCCTCTTTGCTGTTGACCCTTATACGGCCACTGTGTTTTGCAACTATACCCTGAGAGACGGAAAGTCCCAGGCCGGTGCCCCTGCCCTTGGCCTTGGTGGTAAAAAAAGGATCAAAGATGCTGCCAAGGATGTGTTCAGGAATGCCTCTGCCGAAATCCACCACTTTTACGGCGACATAACCAGGTTCATCAGCGGGCATAAGAAGGACATGGATCTTTCCGCCCTTACTGGATGCATCTATAGCGTTAAGGATAAGATTTAGAAAAACCTGTCTTAGCTGCTGGCTGTCCCCGTGGACGCGAGGCAAATAGCCGGTTGACTGCAAGTCAATCTTTATACCGGACAGCTTGAGCTGATTGGACGCAAGAGCGATTGTCTCCCTGAGGATCTTTTCAAGATCAAGGGGTTCCACCTGAGAACTGCTTTCTCTGGCGAAATCAAGCAGGTTGCTGATAATGGATTTTGATCGACCCGCTTCTGCCACCACATCTTCCAGCATATCCTTTCTCTCTTCGTCCGACAGCTTCTCATAATCTTCAAGGAGCATGTGTGCTGTAAGCGTTATATTGTTGAGCGGGTTATTGAGCTCATGAGCCACACCCGCGGTAAGGGTTCCCACCGCCCTCATCTTATGGGACTGGACAAGAACCGCCTCACGGCTTTCCAGCTCCAGGATCATCTGGTTGATGGCAATGGCAAGATCTGTAAATTCATCTCTGAACCGGCGAGATGGAGTAATGGGCGTGAAGTCGCCTGAGGCTATTCGCTGGGCATAAACTGAGAAGCGTTCGATTGTACCAAGAATCCTTTTCCCGAGGAGATAAGCGTTTACAATCAGCAGCACCAGAATAAAACCAAGGGCATAGACATGAATCCTGCGTGACCAGAGAAGCGCCTCTGATAGGGCCTCCTTTTCTTTCTTCATCAGTTCCTGACCAAAGGAGACCATCTTCTGGCCCTGCTCCCTGAGCTCAAACTCTATCTCTTTCTTTTTACCCTGATATTGCAGGATGTCTCCTTCACGGGTGTCAAGTTCTGCCAGCACCTTAAGGAGGGTTTCATATCGCTCGAGATTGCTTATGATCTGGGCGTGCCTGTCCTTGCCGAGTATCCTTTTCAACTCCTCGACATCTCCGGCATATATCTCCTTGGCCCGATAAACGTTTTCAAGAGCATCATTCAGGTTGGTTCCGTAAAGGAAGAAGTTTTTTTCAAAACGCCTTGCCTGCTGGATCTCCAGCATGTAGTCATTAACGATCTCAAGAAACCTTAGCTTTGTTTCCACCTCATGGCTTACAATGATCAGAATTGTCCCGGTCGCAGCGGCAAACAGAAAAACCAGGAGAAAACTGAGATAAAGCTGCATCCTGAAGGAGAAACGCGGGCGGGCCAGCAGGCCCTCACGGGCCGACTCCGCAGCCTTTATACGCTCATAGCGGCCCTCCAGGGTCACCCCCCCCTCCACCGCCGACTTCTCTGCTTCTCCATCTACCAGCATCCTGAACATCTCCGGTCGTTCAATAAAGTACTATTCATTCCCTTCAGAAACAGCCACTCCAAGGGCCTGCGCTGCCTTGGCAATAGCCTTTCTCAGTTCCTCAGGCGTAAAGGGCTTTGCTATGAAGTCATAGGCTCCCTTCTCCATTGCCTCGCGGGCAAGAGCCATCATTGCATATCCGGTTATCATTATCACCTTGGTGCGCGGGGACCTTTTTTTTACCCGCTCAAGGACCTCTATCCCATCTATATCATCCATGCGAATATCGGTTACCACTATATCGAAGGTCTTTTCTTCTATTCTATTCAAGGCTGATTTGGGGTCCTCGAACACCTCCACCTCACATCCAATCTTTTCCACGGCCGGTTTAAGTCTTCTACCCACAATGGGTTCATCATCCAGCAGCAGGACATTCAGTTTTTGCGCCATGTTTGCCTCCATCTCATTTCAGGTCGCTGGGTTATAATAAGGGCCAGGGAAATAGGAAATCTCACCTAAAACTCTGTGCCGCCTGCCTGAATATATCGTTTACCACATGCACCTCCACATACTTGACGCCGTCTATCTTTCCCGCCATCTCCTTAATCATTTCGGATTTCCGGCGTTTCTCCCTCTTCATGCCTTTTGTCTCAACAACGATAGTTGACCCGCTTGCCCTTACCTTTGCATCCGGAAACCGAGGCAGCAGAATGGTCCTGGCCCTTGAAGCGATCTCTTCGTCCCTCAGGCACTTGATGGAATAGCTCATGGCCTTGAACTTCTTGTATCCGGCAGCCTCGACGATTGAGTTTACGGCCTCACCTGTTTCTATCTTATTAAGACTTATAACCATATCATAACAGCCGGGGTCGGTCTCATCCACGGAAAATGCCTTGAGAGACCATCTCCTCCTGAAGTTCTCAAATCGTTTCAATGCCCTCTGAAGGGCTTCTCCGGAGAGATTTTTTCCTTCGGCTATCTCCCTTACGAGATCCTCCTGCGGGCAGAGTATCCTCACCTTCAAAACATGAGAGACGCCGAGGACATAGAGGTGTGCGGCCATCCCGTGGCAGACGACATTATCCTTTAGAAACTCTTCAACAACAGCCTGCTCCATGTGTGCCAGATAAAGGGTCTGTTCCCTTTGAGACATGCCCAGCACCGATGGAGTCTTATCCAGAGCCTTGATAAGCTTTTCTCTTGAAATGCCGGACTTTTCTGCCACATGTTCGATAATTTCCCTGTCAAGATAACGATATCCGAGTTTCTTTGCCGTCTTTTCACCAATCTCTCTCCCGCGTCTGTATGACTCCGATGAGATCGCTATAATTGTCATTTTCTATTCCTTTCCGATTGGGTTATCAATCACGTCTTTCAAAGGCATCATACGGCACTTAAAGGGGCAGTAGATCCTGAATGAACTTCCATGCTGTTGATTCCTTCCACCGTTTCTTCAAGCGGTTTTACCGCCTGGCGCAGTTTATTGGCGTGCCTTTCCCCTGATGTTGTATAGATAACCACATTTCCATATTCACACGTAACCATAACCTCGGGGAATTCCTCTATAAGGGCAGCCTTTACTGCGCAGGCTGTATCAAGATCATCCAGCTTCTGCTGGGATGAGGCAGTTGTTTTGAATGCCTCGCGGCAGGCCGCCCGGCAGATAAGGTCAACCGCATCGTCAAAGGAGAGCCTGTCTATCTTAAGCACAAGATCGTACAGAGAGCTGTCCCAGGGATCTGCTCCGTAAAGGCTCTGTGTCCATTTGCGGCGTTCCTGGTCGTCGGCCGTTATTATTGCGCGGGCCTTTTCCATGTTGATACCCTCGCGCTCGGCCTCTTTTTTTGCCCTTGTTTCAAGATCTGCAATAATCCTGACTTTCAAGACATGGGGGACACCTTTAAGAAGCAGATGCCCCGCAAGCCCGTGATAGACCACATTGTCTTTTTTCACCCTTGACACAAGAGCGCTTCGTATGAATGCCACATATACAGTCTTTTTTCGCCCCAGCCTTTCAAGTATGGAAGGGGCATCGTGAATGGCCCTGACAAGCTTTATCTCATCCACATGATATCTGCCGCTGGCGTCCAGAAGGACTTCCCTGCTTATGCAATCGTATTGGAGGAACTGTGCGACTTTTTCTGCCACCTCCTTTCCGCTGCTGTATGAACCCCGTGATATGGTTATTATCCCCATAAGCTGACTCCCTTTTCTAATAATATCATGAATAAAAAACTCATCTCCCTTAACAGGCTGTTGAAAACCCCCATCTGCTGCGTTTTGCTCATCCCTTGTCACTGCGGCGTACTGTTAAGTACGCCTCATTCCTCGTGATATCGCAGGCCTTGCATCTGGGCATTTTTC